>JAQGHY010000165.1 GCA_028291455.1 Rubritepida sp.
GCAAGCCGATCATCGCGGTGGTCAACTCCTTCACCCAGTTCGTGCCGGGTCACGTCCACCTGAAGGACCTGGGCCAGCTGGTCGCCCGCGAGATCGAGCGCGCCGGCGGCGTGGCCAAGGAGTTCAATACCATCGCCGTGGATGACGGCATCGCGATGGGTCATGACGGCATGCTCTCCAGCCTGCCCTCGCGCGAGCTCATCGCCGACAGCGTCGAATACATGGTCAATGCCCATTGCGCCGATGCGATGGTCTGCAACTCCAACTGCGACAAGATCACGCCCGGCATGCTGATGGCCTCGATGCGCATCAACATCCCGACCATCTTCGTCTCCGGCGGACCGATGGAGGCCGGCAAGGTCGTGCATCGCGGCAAGAAGCGCTCGATAGACCTGATCGACGCCATGGTGGCCGCGGCGGACACCACCATCACCGATGCCGAGGTCGAGGTCATCGAGCGTTCCGCTTGCCCAACCTGCGGCTCGTGCTCGGGCATGTTCACCGCCAATTCGATGAACTGCCTGACGGAGGCTTTGGGCCTCGCGCTGCCAGGCAACGGCACGGTCGTCGCCACCCATGCCGACCGCAAGCGCCTCTTCCTGGAGGCCGGCCGCCGGATTGTGGAGATCACGCGCCGCCACTACGAGACGGACGACTTCTCCGTCCTGCCGCGCGAGATCGCGACGCGCGCGTCCTTCGAGAATGCGATGACGCTGGACATCGCCATGGGCGGCTCCACCAACACGGTGCTGCACCTGCTGGCCGCCGCGCATGAGGGCGAGGTGGATTTCAAGATGGCGGATATCGACCGCCTCTCCCGCCGCGTGCCGGTGTTGTGCAAGGTGGCGCCCTCGGTCCCCGACGTGCATGTCGAGGACGTGCACCGCGCCGGCGGCATTATGGCGATCCTGGGCGAGCTGGACCGCGCCGGTCTGCTCGACACCACCGTCAGCCGTGTCGATGCGCCGAGCCTCGCGGAGGCGCTGGAAAGCTGGGACGTGCGGCGCACGGTGGATTCCGCGGTCCCCTTCTTCTTCCGCGCCGCGCCTGGCGGGGTACCAACGATCGAGGCGTTCTCCCAGGCCGAGCGCTGGGACGAGCTCGATGTGGACCGTGAGAAGGGCGTCATCCGCGACCTCGCGCATGCCTTCTCCGTCGATGGCGGGCTGGCGGTGCTCTCGGGCAATATCGCTGTCGACGGCTGCATCGTGAAGACGGCCGGCGTCGATGCTGAGATCCTGCGCTTCACCGGCCCCGCTCGCGTCTTCGAGAGCCAGGACGCGGCGGTGGATGGCATCCTCGGCGGCGCGGTGAAGCCCGGCGATGTCGTGGTCGTGCGCTACGAAGGCCCGCGCGGCGGGCCGGGCATGCAGGAGATGCTCTACCCCACGAGCTACCTGAAATCGAAGGGTCTCGGGAAGCTCTGTGCGCTCGTGACCGACGGGCGCTTCTCGGGCGGTTCCTCCGGCCTGTCCATCGGGCATCTTTCGCCGGAAGCGGCGGAGGGCGGGCCGATCGGGCTGGTCGAGGATGGCGACACCATCGAGATCGACATCCCCGCCCGCACCATCACCCTCGCCGTGGCGGAGGACGAGATGGCCCGCCGCCGCGCCGCCATGGAGGCGCGGGGCGAGGAGGCCTGGCAGCCGGCGGCTCCGCGCAAACGGCAGGTATCGACGGCGCTCAAGGCCTACGCCGCCATGACAAGTAGCGCCGCGCGCGGTGCCGTTCGGGACCTCAGCTCGCTGAAGCGGCGCTGAGGTTCTGCCCGGGCGTCGGGCGGACCTGCTATTCTGCCGCAGCGGCCTCCTGCGGATGCTCCTGGGGAAGGCCCGCGACAGCGCGGGCGAAGGCAAGGAGGGCGCTCCGCCGGCGGGCGTCGACACTTGAGTACACCTCAACCAATTCAACCAAAGCGTCGGTCGACGTACTATCCAGTAGCGCCGGGGGCGGTGCCGCCTCGGCGACAGTGCCGATCAGCTGTTCCGGCCGGATGCCAAGTGCTTTGGCAATAGCCATGAGTCGGCTTGCCGCCACGCGAGTTGTTCCGGTCTCATAACGGTGGAACTGGGCGCCCGTGACGCCGACAAGGTCGGCAACCTGCTTCTGCGTATGCCCCGCGGCCCGGCGGAATTTCTTGATGCGCTCGCCTACGGTAGCGTCAGCAGAGGTCGCAGACCGATTATTCAAAGAACTTTCGCTAGGAGAAGCGACAGGGGCGGAATTTTTATTGGACACGCCGGCTTGGTTCTGCATCCGAAGACTAAATTTAGTGTCGCTCAACATCGCAAGTTCTCCTAGACATTCGAAATGGTCTTTGAACTCGGCATCACCCAGGCGAGTGCCTTCAGGCGGGTCATGGTAGAATTCACTGTGCGATAACCCCCGAGATGCGAAATAGATGCGCGGCAACATGATATTTTCGCTTTTAATTTTAGAAGGATGCAGAGGAAAGGTAACATTACGGGTGAGATGTACTTGTCCGAGTGCACGTTTAGATTGATCCGTAATTTTCTACTCACGCTCTGGTTGTGCGATGAAAATTCTAGTTTTGAGCAAATACGCCACTTGAGGGCTCCAGCGAGGGTCTGAGCCGCCCACGGCAGGCCCCGTTAGGGGCGGCTGAACGTTTGCATCGAATTCACCGTTGGGAAGCTTTTCCGGCGCCCAACGCCCCGCGTTTAGGCGCGCCCTGGCGGCTTCCGGCCCACTCGGGCTACCGCCGTAGCGTTAGCCCTGGCGGCTTCTGCCGCATCGTCAGCCCTGGGACGATCGCCAGCACGCACATGACAGCAATCGCCATGAAGGCATCCCGGAACCCCAGCAGCCCGGCCTGCGCCTCGACGATGCGGGTCATGAAGTCATAGGCGGCGTCTCGCCGGACCACTTCGGGCAGGCCGCCCTGGGTGAAGAGCATCTCCAGCAGCCGCCGTGTTTCCAACGACGGCGTGCTGCCGTCGATGGTGCTGTTCAGCGCCTCCGCGTGGAGCTGCACGCGGCGCTCCATGAAGATCGTCAGCAGGTTGGTGCCGAAGGCGCCTCCCAGCATGCGGAAGAAATTGATAGCCCCGGCGCCCTGGCCGAACAGGTTGGTCGGGAGGGCCCGCATGGCACCGACATTCATGTTGGGCATGGTGAGCCCCAGCCCGATGCGGCCGATCAGGATCCACATGGCGAGCTCCCAGAAGGAGGTATCGGTTCCGACCCCGGTCATCAGCCAGCTCGAATAGGCGAAGAAGACGAGGCCGAGGCAGACCGGCTGCCAGGGTGGGATGATATCCGCGAGCCGGCCGGCGATGAGGAAGATCACCGCGACCGCCAGACCCGCCGGCATCAGGATCAGCCCCGAGCGCGTCGGCGTGTAGCCCTGCACGACCTGCACCAGCAGGGGCAGCAGATAGGTCGAGCCGAAGATCGCCGCGCCATAGATGAAGGCGACCATCGCCGCCGTCGCAAAGCCCAGATGGGTGAAGATACGAAGGTCCATCAGGGGTGCCGGCGCGAAGCCCTGCCAGGTCACGAAGCCGACCGAGGCGACGAAGGCGACCAGCAGCTTCGTCATCACCCGGTTGGAGCCCCATCCGTAGTGCTGCCCGTCCGTGAGGCCGGCGAGCAGCGTGCCGATGGCAGCCGCCAGGAGCAGGGCGCCCAGCCAGTCGAAGGCCCGGCTCGTCGCCGTGGCGGACCGGCCGGGCATGAACACGGCGCCCATCAACAGGCCCAGTACCGCCGTGGGCAGGCAGAGGTAGAAGACGGCGTGCCAGGAATAGTGATCGACCAGGATGCCCCCCAGGGCAGGCCCGGTCGCGGGTGCCATCACCACGCCGAAGCTGAACAGGCCCATGGCGGTGCCGCGGCGCTCGGGCGGGAAGACCAGGAAGATGAGCTGCATGGAGAGCGGTTGGAGCAGCCCGGCCGCCCCTCCCTGCGCCACGCGGCAGGCGACCATCACGCTGACGTCGTTGGTCATGCCCGCCACGATCGAAGCCAGGATGAAGACTGCCGTGGCGGTCAGGTAGGTGATGCGGAAGCCGAAGCGGTCCACCGCCCATGCGTTCAGCAGCATGAATCCGGTATTCGCCGCCAGGAAACCGGTGGAGAGCAACTGCGCCTCCTCCTGCCCCATTCCCAGCGCGCCGACGATCTCGGGCAGGGCGACGACGACGATGGTGGAGGAGAGGATGCAGGAGACGGTGCCGCCCAGGGCGGCCAGCGTCACCAGCCAGCGATAGGCCGGGCCGTAGCGCTTGAACATCGTCTCGATGGACGGGCCGCCGCGGCTCCGGGCGCTTTCACTCATGCGAACCGGTTCCGCTGGCGTGCCTCATCGCGGAGGCGATTCGGGATCGCGCGCTTCCGCTTCGACCCGCACCATCATGCCCGGGCGCAGCAGGCCCGGCGGCGGGGCGGGGCGAAGCTGCACGCGCAGCGGCAGGCGCTGGGTGATCCGGGTGAAGTTGCCGCTGGGGTTGGGGCTGGGCAGCAGGGCGAATTCGCTGGTGGTGGCTTCCACCACGCGATCCACCACGCCCTCGAAGTCGCGGCCCGGCCAGGCATCGACCGTGACGCGCACCGGCGTGCCGGGGCGGAAGTAGCGGACATCCGTCTCCTTCACATTCGCCTCGATGCGGACCTGGGCAGGGCTGTGCACGAGCAGGATGCGCTGGCCCGCCAGCACGTATTCGCCGGGGTCGACGAAGAGGCGGTCCACCGTGCCGTTGAAGGGCATGCGCATGGTGCGGTCGGCGAGGTCGAGCGCGGCACGGTCGCGCGTGGCGGTCAGCTCGCGCTCCTGCGGTGCGAGGGATTCGAGTTGCCGCTCGATGACCAGCATTTCCTCGCGCGCGGCCAAGGCCAGCGCCATGAGCGCTTCGGCGTTGCGGATCTCGGCGGCGGCGGAAATCACCCGCTGGCGCGCGGTGTCCATCCCGGCCCGCAATTGCTCGAAGCGCTGACGGGTGCCGGCGCCGGTGGCGATGAGCCCTTGGGCACGGGCCAGCTCGGCCTCGGCGAAGACGCGGTCGGCCTGCGCCGCGGGCAGGGTGGCACGCGCCGAATCCAGCTTGGCGATGGCCGCGGAGTGCTGGCTGGCGCTCTGCCGGTCCACCATGGTCAGCCGGGCTTCCAGCTCGGCGCGGCGGGCGGCGATGCCCGAGATACGCGCGTTCAGCTCTTCGACGGCCAGGGCCGATTCGCGCGCGTCGATCTGGACGAGGAGGTCGCCTTCGCGGGGACTGTCACCGGCGGTGACGGGGATATTCTGCACCCAGCCTGGCACCCGGCTCGACAGCACGATCATGTCGGCGGCGACGCGGGCATCGTCCAGGACCACGTGATTGAACTGCCAATGCAGCCAGCGAAAGCTCAGGCCGAGGCCCAGCAGCGCCACCAGCGCCAGTCCCGCCGCGCGAATCCGGCGTCGCGGTCTTTCCCGCCTGACGTGATCGACGCCTTCCTGCGCAGCGCGCTTCGGGGGCCCGATATCCATGCGACGTTTCCTTGCCCGCCGGCACCGGCCGGAGCAGCAACCTTATTGTCATGAGCATAGGACCACATTGTGCGTCAGGCCAAATCTCTCCTGTTTTCGAAAGGTTTGCTTGGCGAACAGCATCGGCGTGGTGCGCGGAATCGGCCATCAAGCGCTGCATGCATTTCTCACGGCCGCGGGCCGGCGCGGTGTAGTCACGCCAACGAAGAAAGCGTCGGGCGACTGGACCGACGACGCTGCGCGTTCGCTTGCAGGTGCCGAGCGCAGCGCCGCGCCCGGCGGCGCAGGTGGCCTATCGCGCGGCCAAGCCAAATCCGCCGGTTCAGGCTACCGGATCGAGAGGTTCGCTCGCCGGATCACATCGGCCCAGCGCGCCAGATCCGCCACGAAGCGCTGCTTGCATTCCTCGCGACTGCTGGCGGCCACCGTATAGCCGATGGCCTGTAGCCGCTCGTCAACGGCTGGCATCCGCAGCGCCGTGACCAGCAGTTCGTTGAGCTTGGCCTGCACCGGTTCCGGAGTGGCCTTGGGGGCGACGAAACTCTGCCAGCTGAAGGCCTCGAATCCCGCCACCGTTTCGGACACCGCGGGAACATCGGGCAGCAGCCGGTGGCGCTCCAGCGACGAGACGCCAAGCGCGCGGAGGCGTCCGGATTGCACATGCGGAAGGGCGGGGCCGAAGCTGATGAAGGTGCCCTGGTAGGTGCCGGAGATCAGGTCCGTGATGGCGGCGCCCGCACCCGGATAGGGCACGTGGTTCAGCTGCGTGCCTGTCATGAGCGAGAAGAGCTCTGTCGTCAGGTGTTCGGAGGAGCCGATACCCGGGCTGCCGTAGGACAATTCGCCAGGATGCGCTTTGAGCCAGGCGATGAAGTTCGCCACTCCCTGGCTCGCGGGGCCGGTGTCCGCGAAGGACTGATGGACGGCCAGCAGGTTAGGCGCGATGATCCCGAGGCAAAGCGGCGCGAAATCGCGCAACGTGTCGTAGGGAAGATTCGGCAGCAGGTTCGGGTTGACCGACATCGGCCCGCTGGCACCGATCAGCAGCGTGTGCCCATCGGGCTCCGCGCGAGCGACGAATTGCCCCGCGATCGAGCCGTTCGCGCCGGGCCGGTTCTCCACGATGAAGGGCTGGCCGGTCATGGCGAGCATGGGGGCGGCTACGGAGCGCGCCAGGATGTCCGAGGGGCCGCCCGGTACGTAGGGAACGACCACCGTGATGGGGCGCGATGGAAAGGCGCCGGGCCTCGTCTGAGCGATCGCCGGCGTCGCCAGCAGGGGAAGGAGCAAAGCGGAACGTCGGCGCATGTGGCATTCCTGACGGGTTTGTCCGGAGTGCCATGCAAATGCCGCGCCAACGCGTTACGGATCAGCCCGGAACGGCTCCGGCGCTGTTCACGGTCCAGGCGGGTGCCATCCGGCAGGGGATCGAGCCAGTGTCCACCGAGCCGCTGACGGGATCGGCGAGTCCCGTATAGGACAGGGCGGCATTCACGTTCACGTCCAGCACGCCGAATTCCGGCCCCGGCGCCTCCGGGCGCCACCAGCCGACGCCGGTGGTCAGGATGCCCGGCTTGGTGCGGTCCGTGACATGCGCCTTGAGCCGGACGGCGCCGTTGCCGCCGGCGGTTTCGATCTTCACCCAGTCGCCGTCATTGAGGCCGTAGGCCGCTGCCGTCTCCGGATGCACATGCACCTGCGGATCGGGCGAGACCTTCCTTGCCCAGGCCTGCTCGCGGAAGCGGGAGTGGTGGTAGGTCTTCTCGCGGATGCCGGTCTGCAGCCGCAGCGGATAGGCGTCGCGCGAACCCTGGGTGGCGTGCCGGTCCAGCGGCGGGACGTAGTCGGGCAGGGGGTCCTGGCCGACGCTTTCCAGCGTCGTGGAATAGAGCTCCACCTTGCCGGTAGGCGTGGCGAACTTCTGGTTCTCGAAATCGCCCATCGTGTAGGGGAAGCGGACGAAGCCGTCGCGCCGCAGGTCGTCCAGTGAGACACCGGAATCGCCGATGAGGAAGCGGTTGAACTCCTCGCGATTCCGCCAGGGCAGCAGCTCCGCCTCGATCTCGCCGAGCGCGCGCATGCGGTCCAGCAGGCCGACGGCGATGGTGAGGTCGCAGCGCGCCTCGCCCTGCGGCGCAATGGCCGCGGCGGTGTAGGTGATGCAGTTGCCCTTGGGCGCCAGCGCCACCTCCTCCTCCTCCAGCCCGGTGGTCTTGGGCAGGATCAGGTCGGCCACGGCGGCGGTCGGCGTCATGGTATGGGCGGCAACGACGAAGAAATCGAGCGAGGCCAGCGCCTCCAGCGTGCGCCGCGTGTCGGGATACATGACCGTGATGTTCACGCCGCTCGCATAGAGAGCGCGTACCGGATAGGGCTCGCCCGTCAGCATCGCATCCAGCACGGAGACGTTGTGGCAGGCCGTCTGCCAGCCCAGCGGTCCCGCCCAGAGCGGAAAGCGCTCGGCGCCGATGGTCTGCTTCTCGATCTCCTCCGGCAGGCGGAAGCGCTTGTCGTGAACCAGGTCCATCCAGGTGCGGAAGCCGGGCGGGCGCTTGGCGCGGCGGTTGCCGCCGACCTTATCCAGATTGCCGCTGATGGCGACCAGGGCGTGGAAGGCGCGGAAGGTCTGCACGCCATTGCTGGCGGCATCGATGCCATGGCCGGAGACGAAGGAGGATGGCCCGGCAGCATACATCTCGGCGGCGCGCAGGATGTCCTCGGCCGGTACGCCGGTGAGGGCGGCGGTCTCTTCGGGCGTGTAGCGCTGGGCGCGCTCGGCCAGGGCGTCGAAGCCGTGGCAGTACTTCTCGACGAACTCGCGGTCCCAGAGGTTGTTCACGATCAGGTGGCGGATGAAGGCCAGCGCGATTGCCGCATCGGTTCCCGGCTCCGGCCGCAGCCAGATATCGGCCAACTCGGCCGCCTGGGTGCGGAAGGGGTCGATCACGACGATCTTGCAGCCGCGCTCCTTGGAACGCTTGATCTCGAGCCATTGCGGCGGATCGGCGGCGGCGGGATTGCGGCCCACGATCAGCAGGCAGTTGGAATTGGCCACATCCTCGCCGCCGTTGATGCTGGTGCCGGTGATCTTGTCGCTGACACCGCGGCAGCCGCCGCAGAGGTCCTGGTTGATCATCCAGTTGGGCGAGCCCATCGAGCGCATCAGCAGCGCCATGATCGGCCCCCGGCTGAAGGCCGCGCCACTGACCGCGCCGACCAGCGATTTCGGCCCGTACTTCCGGCGCACATCGGCGAAGCGCTCGGCCATCTCGTCCAGCGCGGATTCCCAGCTCACCCGCTCCCACTGGCCCGAGCCGCGGGGGCCGACGCGCCGGAGCGGATGGGTGAGGCGGCTGTCCTGGTAGGTCATCTCCGGAAGGGCGCGGATGCCCTTCACGCAGAAGCCGCCATGCGAGACCGGGCTCGCCGGATTGGGAGCGACCTTCATCACACGTCCAGCCTCGCTGACGGTGATCAGGGAACCGCAATAGGCCGAGCATTCCCAACAGCTGCTCGGCACGATTCTATGGGCAACCTCGTTCATCAGCTGCTCCGGCGCTAATCGAAACAGCAGGGGGCCACGGTGCGGGTATCTCCGCAAGCGGCAATTCGGGCTCGCCGTGGCCTCCCAGACATCTTTTGCCTGCCGCGCGAGCAAAGGCGTGCCTGGGTCCAAGCCTGAACGTTATAAGCTTTGCGGGCGGCCACCCCGGTGGCAACCCGGGGTGGCGAAACAGGCGCTTGGAGGCGATCGACGTTCAGGCGGCGCGAAGGGCGGCGGCCGCCTGAAGGCCGCCCTTGAGCGCCTCCGCGCGCTGGTCTGGCCCCATCTGGATGCCCTCGGCCACGATGATCTCCAAGTCGGTGACGCCGATGAAGCCGAAGACGGCGCGGAGGTAGCTTTCCGCATGCTCGGCCGGGGCCGAAGGCATGCCCGCGCCATACAGTCCGCCGCGTGAGACGACGATGATCACGCGCTTTCCGGCCGCCAAGCCTTCGACGCCCTTCTCGCTGTAGCTGAAGGTTTTTCCGGGAACGAGGATTCGGTCGATCCAGGCCTTGAGCTGGCTTGCGATGGTGAAATTGTACATCGGCGCGCCGATGACCACGATGTCGGCGGTCAGGAATTCATCGAGCGCGACTTGGCTCGCATCGCTGTCAGCGGAACCCGCGCCGTCCTGCGCCGCGAAGGGATGATCTTTAGCCAGGTTCGAGAGACTCTGATGCGCGAGGGGCTCGGCGGCGAGGTCGCGGGTCGTGACCTCGAGGGCGGGCTCTGCCTGCCGCAGCCGCTCGACGATGGCGGCCCCGATCGGCCGGCTGACGGAGTTCGCGCCGAGGATACTGGAATCGATATGGAGCAATTTCATGAGGGCTTCCTAAGTCTGCATTTGTGACTAGGAGCGCATATGGGACCGGTGCTATGCCGCCAAGAACGCATAACTTTAGGACCGAGGCACAAGAACGTGACTGCCCTCCCCATCGATCCCTTGCACGGAGACTGTCGCAAGGTGAGCCAGGTCCTGGCGCGCGTCGGCGACAAATGGACTGTTCTGGTCGTCATGACACTGGGCGAACGCGCACGCCGCTTCAACGAGATCAAGCGTTCCATCAACGGCATTTCCCAGCAGATGCTGACCCGCACGCTGCGCGGCCTGGAACGCGACGGCATGGTGACGCGGACGATGTTCCCGACCATCCCGCCTCAGGTCGAATACGAGCTTACGGAGCTCGGCCGTTCACTGCGCGAGCCCGTGCTGGCCCTCGGACAATGGGCCCAGGCTCACATACCCGTCATCGATACGGCGCGGGCCGATTACGACCGCCGCAAGGCCGGCTAACCGGCCGGCTTGAACGCAGGAGCCAGATCCTTCGGCGACCAGCGCAGCAGCCGCAGCGCGTTCAGCGTGACCAGCACCGTGGCGCCGGTATCGGCCATGATCGCGGGCCATAACCCGGTGATCCCGGCCAGCGTCGTCACCAGGAACACGGCCTTGAGCCCGACGGCCACGGCCACGTTCTGCTTCACGTTTGTCATGGTGGCACGCGACA
>JAQGHY010000188.1 GCA_028291455.1 Rubritepida sp.
CATCGAAAGCCAGTACCAGGCCGGCTGGCTGGACGGCGCGCTCGGCGTCATGGCGGGGGTGGCCCTGGCGCGCTCCGGCCTGCCCGTCGATGTCGTTGCCTTCGCGGATGAGGAAGGCCACTACGGCAGCTTCATCGGCAGCCGCTCGCTGATCGGCCTGCTGGACGATGCCGAGATCGACAGCCTCACCAACCGTTACCACGGCAAGCCCCTGCGTCAGGCGCTGAAGGAAGCGGGCCTCGAAGGCGTGCCGCGCCTGCGCATCGATCCCGCCCGCTACAAGGGCTTCTTCGAGATGCATATCGAGCAGGGCACGCAGCTCGAATCCCAGGGGCTGCGCACCGGCGTCGTCACCGGCATCGTCGCCATCTGTCAGTTCCGCATGCTCATCGAGGGCATGCAGGACCACGCCGGCGGCACCACCATGGCCGAGCGCAAGGATGCGGGCCTCACCGCCGTCCGCATGCTCGCGCGCATCGACCGCGAGTTCCCGCTGCTCTGCGGCCCGCGCACGGTCTGGACCTGCGGCCGCATCGCGCTCGATCCCGGCGCGCCCTCCATCATCCCCGGTTCCGCCGAAGTGCTCTTCCAGATCCGCGATATCGAGGAGGCGACGCTGGAACGGCTGGAACGCTGCATGCGCTCCATCGTGCAGGAAATGAACCGCACCGAGCGCACCGTCACCACCGTCGAGGTGATGAGCCGCAGCAAGCCCGCGCCCTGCGATCCCGCGATGCAGGCCTCGCTCGCCGATGCCGCGACGAAGCACGCGAACGGCCAATGGCAGCACATGCCGAGCGGCGCCGGCCACGACGCGCAATACATGGCGCGCGTCATGCCCGCGGCGATGATCTTCACGCCCTCCATCAACGGCATCAGCCACCACTGGGCCGAGGACACGAAGGAAGAGGATCTGGCGCTCAACATCCGCATCATGGCCGATGCGGCAGAGGCCTTCCTGCGTGGCTGAGGTCGACACCATCCGCTTCCTCGCCGACCTCCATGAGCTCCGGAAGATCGGCGAGTTCAGGACTGGCGTGCACCGCCCCACCTACACGCCTGAGGATATGCAAAGCCGCGAATGGCTGATGTCCCGCATGCGCGAAGTCGGCCTGGAGCCGAGCATGGACGGCATCGGCAACGTCCTCGGCCGCCATCCGGGGCCCGGGCCGCATCTGCTGGTCGGCAGCCATATCGAGACGCAGAACGAGGCCGGCTGGCTGGATGGTGCGCTCGGTGTAGTCGCGGGGTTGTCGCTGGCGCGCGCCGGCTTGCCCGTCGATGTCGTCGCCTTCGCCGATGAGGAGGGCCATTATGGCAGCTTCCTCGGCAGCCGGAGCATGATCGGGCAGGTGGACGAGGCCGAGATCGACGCCGCGAAGCACGTTGTGACAGGCACGCCGCTGCGGCAGGCGTTGCAGCAGGCCGGCCTTGCCGGCATCCCCCGCGCGCGGCTGGATTCCGCCCGCTACAAGGGCTTCTTCGAACTGCATATCGAGCAGGGCACACAGCTCGAACAGGCCGGGCTGCGCAGCGGCGTCGTCACCGGCATCGTCGGCGTGTCAATCTGGCGCATCACCGTCATCGGCAAGCAGGACCACACCGGCGGCACCACGATGGCGGAGCGCAAGGATGCTGCCGTGGCGGCCATGCGCGTGCTGAGCCTGATCGACGAGCGCTTTCCCATGCTCGTCGGTGAGCGCACGGTCTGGACCTGCGGCCGCATCGCCATCGAGCCCAACTTGCCGCATGTCATCCCCGGCAAGGCCGAGCTGATCTTCCAGTTCCGCGATGTGGACGGGGCGCTGCTCGCCAGCCTGGCCGAACACCTCGCGGCCATCGTGCGCGAGGTCGACCGGCGCGACCGGTGCAGCGTGACGGTCGAGCAGGTCAGCCACTCCGCCCCGGCGATCTGCGCGCCGCCGATGCTGGCGGCCTTGCAGTCGGCCGCGACCAAGCATGCCAACGGCCAATGGCAGCCCATGCCGAGCGGGGCGATCCACGACGCGCAGCACGTGGCGCGGATCATGCCGGCGGCAATGCTCTTCACGCCCTCGATCGGCGGCATCAGCCACCATTGGAGCGAGGATACGAAGGAGGAGGATCTGACGCTCGCCATCCGCATCCTCGCGGATGCGGCGGAGGACTACCTCAAGGCGTAGCCCAGGCGGCCGGAGAGGAGCCCAGCGCTTCCGCCGGCCGCGCCCAGACCGCGGGGGTCGCCGACATCCGCGCGGAATGGCGCAGATGCTGCACCGATCCGAAGCCGCCCTGCTCGACCTCCAGCAGATCCGCGAGATCGCCGTGCTTGAGGGCCGGCGCGGAGAAGCCGTTCTCCAGGCGTCCCAGACCGCGCAGCCACATGCCCGTCCGCGCCAGCGTCACGCGCACGCGCCAGCTTCCACCCTCGGTCGCGCGGCGATGCCAGGCGGCCACCACGCCCAGCGCCAGCAGATAGCCCGAGGCGTGGTCGAGCGGCTGGCAGGGCAGCACCTTCGGCGGGGCGACGCCGGCTGCCTCGGCCTCGGCGACGTTGAAGCCGGTGGAGGTCTGCACGAGGCTGTCGAAGCCCCGTTTATTCGCCCAGGGGCCGCCCCAGCCATAGGCGCAGAGCTCGCCCACGACGATGCCGGGATGGCGCTCCGCGAGGGCATCCGCGCTGAAGCCGAGCGCCGCCAGCGAACCCGCGCGATAGGACTGGACGAAGGCATCGGCGCCTCCCGCCAGGGCATCGAGCCTGGCCGCATCGGCGCTGTCGCGCAGATCCAGGGAGGCGCAGCGCTTGCCGCGGCCGGTATCGATGGTCAGCGTCTTGATGCTCGGCAGATGGGGGCCGGTGATGTGCAGCACCTCGGCGCCATGCGCCGCCAAAGCGCGCCCGGCGACCGGGCCTGCGATGACGCGCGTCAGGTCGAGCACGCGCATCCCTTCCAGCGGATGCGCGGCGCGCGCGGGAAGAGGGCGGGGCGGCGCATCGCCGATGCGTTCGATGGTCAGTACCGGCATGGTCGCCAGATGCGCCGACTGCGGATGCGCGTCCCATTCGGCGAAGCTGCGCATGGCCGAGACGCAGAGGTTCGCCGCGGTCGCCTCGGTCTCGAATTCGATGGCGTTGCGGAGTGCCAGCGCGGCGGCCACTGCCTCGCGGCTGTTCTCGCAGCCAAGCAGCGCCAGGATGCCGTCGCGATGATGCGGGAAGTTCGTATGCAGCCGCACCACGCGCCCGTCGCCGCAGGTATAGGCGCCGGCGATGGGATCCCACGGATCGGGCGGGGTTTGCCCGTCGATGCGCAGATGACGCTCCGAAAGGAACTCCGCGGCGGCGTCGCGCATGGAGACCGCCACGCGCTGCGGGGGCGCACCGCGTGCCGTATGCAGCGAGGCCGCGGCCAGGCCCAATGCGGCGATGCTCGCCTGGGCCGCCTCCCCGATGCGGAAGGAGGAGGGGAGGGCAGGGTCCTGCCCGGTCAGATCGGCCTGACCGATCAGGGAGGGATCCAGCCCGGCCAGATCGAGAAGATCGGAGAGCGTGCTCATTTCATCCTCAGATGCGCGCGCCAACCGCCGCGCCCGGTGATTTCGGGTGCCGCGGCCACACCTTCGCTTTCGGCGAGGAAGCCTAGCACCGTGCCGCCATTGTCGAGCGTGACGCGGCCGAAGCCAAGAGGCGGGGGGATTTCGGCCAGGAAGGGCCCGATATTGCCGGCAGGCAGGGCCCAGACCTCGCCGAGGATGGGAGCGCCGCCCTCGGCAGCGCGGATCAAGCCGGGCCGGTTGCCGAGATCGAAGAGCCGGTATTGCGGCGCGGTGCTGGCGGCATGCAGGAAGCGCCCGCCGAAGCCGCGCACCTGGCCGTTCAGCGGCAGGCCCGACATATGCGCGCCGATGCAGAACAGGGCCAGCTCGCCGGCGGCCAGGGAGGCCGGCGCGGGCGGTATCGGGCCGAGCCCCGCCGCGTGATGCATGGCAGCGCCGATGCCGGCGAGCCGCCCCTCGCTGAAGGCCGGGCCGACCAGCGTGACGCCGGCCGGCACGCCATCGGCACGGAAGCCGGAGGGGATCGCCAGCGCAGCCAGGTCGCAGAGGTTCACGAAGTTCGTATAGGTGCCGAGCCGGCTGTTTGCCGCGACCGGCTCCGCCGCCAACATGGCGAGACTGGGCACGCCGGGGCAGGTCGGCAGCAGCAGCGCTTCACAGCTGACGAAGAGTTGGCGCGCCAGCAGCCGCGCCTCCGCGACGGCATGGAAGTCGTCGAAAGCATCCACGGTCTTGCGGTCGAGACCGCTTTCAAGAATTCCGCGCGTTACCGGATGCAAGGAGCCGGGCCGGTCGGTGACCCATTCGCGCACCGCCGAGGTGCGCTCCGCGACCCAGGCACCGTCGTAGAGACGCTTGGCTACGGCGAGGAAGGGCGCGATATCGACTCTCGTGATGGTGGCACCCATCGCCTCGGCACGCCCCACGGCCGCATCGAAAAGCGCCGCGTCATCCGGCGTGTCGAAGACGAGTTGGGATGCCTCCGGTACGGCGAGGCGCAGCGCTGGTGGTGCAGCTTCCACGGCGCGCCAGCTCGATGGTGCGGCGCGGCTGTAGGGGTCGCGCGGGTCGGCCCCGGCCGCCACGGCCAGCACCGCGCTGGCATCCGCCACGCTCCGCGCGAAGATCGAGACGCAATCGAGCGAGCGACAGGCGGGCACGATGCCGCGCGTGGGGATCAGACCCAGGCTCGGCTTCAGCCCGACGATGTTTTGCGCCGCTGCCGGCACGCGTCCGGAACCGGCGGTGTCGGTGCCGAGGCTGAAAGCGGCGATGCCGGCGGCCACGGCCGTCGCTGATCCACTCGACGAACCGCCTGGAATGAGGTCGGCGCGCAGCGCGTTGCGCGGCGTGCCATAGGGGCTGCGCGTGCCGTTCAAACCCGCGGCGAACTGGTCCAGATTGACCTTGCCCAGCAGCATCGCGCCGGCGGCGAGCAGCCGCGCGACGACGGGCGCATCCTCGGCGGGCATGCGGGAAAAATCCGGGCAGGCCGCGGTGGTCGGCAGGCCCGCCGCGTCGATATTGTCCTTCACGACGAATGGCACGCCATGCAGCGGCCCGGCCGGCAGCGAAGCGGCACGCGCCAGGAGCTCGTCGCGCGGGATCTGCGCCAGGAAAAGTGCGGGATCGGCAAAGGCCTCGATCCGCGCCAACGCCTCTTCCGCGACGGCCACCGCAGTGCCGCCCGCGGTGTAAAAGGCAGCCAGCGCGTTCAGGGTGAACGCGGCGGGTGGCTTCAAAGCAGCAAGTCCGCGGCCAGCCGCAGCATGGCCCCGCCGGGCTGGCGCAATGCCTCCACCACGCGGAAATGGTCGGCGCCGGGGATGTGCAGCAAGGGGCCCGGTGCCTGGGCGGCGGCGCGGAACGCATAGAAATCGCGCGACTGGCGGCAGAGCTCCGGCAGTTCGGCCCCGCCATAGACGATGGCCATGGGCTTCATCACCACCGGCCGCCGCATGGGCGAGAGCTCCACGATTTCCTCGTCGGTCAGCTTCAACGCGGCGTTCAAATAGGTGTCGCGGATCGGGCCCAATTCGAAGATGCCGGAGATGGCGATGGCCGCCGTCACGGCCGGATGCTCGGCGCCGAGTGCCGTCAGGTGGCCGCCGGCGCTCCAGCCCGTCAGTACGATCGGGCCGGCCAGCCCATGCTCCGGCCCGTGCGTGGAGAGCCAGCCGAGCGCTTCATGTATCTGGTAGACGATGCGCGTCATCGTCACTTCGGGGCAGAGGCTGTAGCCACACATAGCGACGTTCCAGCCCATGGCCAGCGCGCCCTCGGCGATCGCGGCGAAGTCCTCCCGCCGGTTGCGCTGCCAATAGCCGCCGTGAATGAAGACCAGCGTGGGTGCCGAGGCATCCTTGCCGGGATAGAGGTCCCACTGTTCGCGCTGCGAGGTGCCGTAGGCCAGGTCCAGCGAGCCGGCATACCTCGCCCGGAACGGCACGGAGGCGGTGTTGCGTTCCTCGCTCAGCGTCCGGCTATCGGGGACGGCCTCGCTGTTGTTGTACGCCGCATCGCGCTCACGCTGCGTGAGGCTTCCCCAATCCAGGCTCATGCACTCTCCCACCATTCCAGAATCTCGCGGCCCTGAGCGAACACCGCCCCGGGCCGGCTGGCAATGGCATCCAAGGTGGCTTCCAGCACGCCGATGCGGTGCGGGACGCCGGAAATATAGGGATGCACGGCGAGGCCCATGACCTTGCACCCCTCCGTCTCTGCCTCGGCGAGCAGGCGGTCTAGCTGGGCAACGGTGCGGTCCTGCAATTCGGACGCCCGGTGGTGCTGCACCATGATCATCGGGATGTCGTTGAGCTCGACGGAATAGGGCATCGACCAGATGGGGCCATGCGCCGTCTGCACCGGGAACGGGACGTCATCCACCACGAAGTCGGCGCAGTAGCGGATGCCGTATTCGGCGAGGATATCGGTCGTTTCCAGAGTCTGCGTCAGGCCGGGGCCGAGCCAGCCGACGGGCGGCCTGCCGGTGAAGGCGGCGATGGTCTCCACCGTCTCGCTGATCATGGCGCGCTGATCCTCGATCTGGTGCGTCGGGATCTGGCGGAAGCCGTGGCCCATGAACTCCCATCCAGCCTCATGCGCGGCGGCGGCCACGCGCGGATAGGCGTTGCAGACATTGCCGTTGATCGAGAGCGTGGGCCGGATCCCGCGGACCTCGCACGCCTTGAGCATGCGCCAGAAGCCGACGCGCATGCCGTATTCATGCCAGGCCCAGTTCGCCACGTCGGGCACCACGGACACGCCGGTGGGCGCCGGCAGCACCTGGCGCGGCATCGGCCGCTCGATGCCCCATTCCTCGATGTTGACGACGAAGAAGACGAGGACCTTGGCGCCGTCAGGTCCGGGACGCGGCGGCCGGTCCTGCGGCGCCGCATAGGCGATGCGATCGACAGGCTTCAATGATGGCTCCCCAGCATCGCCGAGAAACGGCGGCGAAGTGCGTTGAACTCTGGGCTGGTCGGGTCGCGCGGGCGGGCGATGTCGACCCGCTCGTCGGCCACGATGCGGCCCGGCCCCGACGACATCACCACGATGCGGTCGGCCATAAGGATGGCTTCCTCGATCGCATGGGTGACGAAGATCACGGTGAGCTTGGTACGCTCCCAGATCTCCAGAAGTTCCGTCTGGAGGTTTTCGCGCGTCATGGCATCGAGCGCGCCGAAGGGCTCGTCCATCAGCACCACTTCGGCCTCGTTTGCCAGCACGCGCGCGATGGCGACACGCTGCTTCATGCCGCCGGAAAGCTGATGCGGATAGGCCTCGGCGAAACGCGTGAGGCCGACCATATCCACGAAGCGCTTCGTCGTGTCGGCAACCTCCGCCGAAGGGCGGCCGCGCGCCGCCGGGCCGAAGCCGACATTCTTCGCGACCGTCAGCCACGGGAACAGCCCGTAATCCTGGAACACCATGCCGCGATCCGGGCCGGGCTTGCCGATCTGTTTGCTCCACATGTCGAGCCGGCCCTCGCTCACCGTCTCGAAGCCGCCGATCATGCGCAGCAACGTGGACTTGCCGCAGCCGGAGGGGCCGATCAGACAAACGAACTCGCCCTTGCGGATCGTCAGCGACGCGTCCTGCAGCGCCACGATCTGCTTGCCCTGGAAGTCGAAGCGCTTCGTGACATGCGTGATGTCGAGGATGTTCAGCGGTTCAGCCATGCTGGGGGCTCCAGCGCAGCAGGCGCTTGCCGATGAGTTGCACCGCATAGTCGGAGAGGTAGCCGAGCAGCCCGATGGTGATCATTCCGCTGATCACGATTTCGGTGCGCGAGAGCTGCCTTGCCTCCATGATGATGGCACCGAGGCCGGTCTGCACGCCCGTCATCTCGCCCACGACGATCACCACCCAGGCGAAGCCGAGGCCGAGGCGCAAGCCGGTGAAGATCGAGGGCAGCGATGCCGGCAGCACCACCTTCCAGAACAGCGCGGAGGGGCTGACGCCCAGCATCACCGCGGCTTCGAAGAGCCGGGGCTCCACGTTGCGCACGCCGAAGATGGTGTTCACCAGGATAGGGTAGAAGGCGCCGAGGAAGACCAGGAAGAAGGCCGAAGTCGGCCCGATGCCGAAGACGATCATGGCCAGCGGCAGCCAGGCCGTGACGGGGATGGGACGCATCAGCTGCAGCGTCGGATCCAGCGACGCACGCACCAGCGGCACCCGCCCGATCAGCATGCCCAGCGGCAGCGCGCAGGCCGCGGCCAGCAGGAAGCCGCCATAGACACGGCTCACGCTGGCGAAAGCATGTTCGAGCAGCGTTCCGGAATAAAGGTCGTTCCAGACGCCCCCGAAGGCGAGGTCCCAGAGCTGCTTGCCCACCTCCAGCGGCGGCGGGATCAGGCTGAAGGCCCGTCCCGTCGTTGAGTAATGCCAGAAGATGAGAAAGAGGACCGGCGCGAAAAGGGCCAGGAACAATCCCCTCGCGCGGCCCCCAAGAGCCGCGGCGCTCAAGCGGTGCGCGCCAACTCGTCGGAGTAGCGCGTGGTGAAGAAGGTGTTGAAGTCCGGCACGGCGCGGATCTGCTGCAGTTCCAGCATGTGCTGCGTATAGGTGCGGCTGCGCTCCACCATCTCCGGCGTCATCTTCCAGTTCAGCTCGACATTCTCGATGCTGATCTCGAGTGCAGGGCGCTGCATGCCAAGGCGCTGCACTGCCATCTCGATGGCGGCCGCGCGGTTGGCGGAGGCGAATTCCGAGGCGCGGCGGTGCACGCCCAGCATGGCGGCGCAAAGCGTCGGGTTGCGCTGGGCGGTCTCGTAATGGGTCGCGAAGACCATGTTCAGCGTGCCCATGGCCGTCGAGTAGGGGAATTCCACGATCTTGCCGATGCCGGAGACGATGCTGATCCCCGGGCCTGGCTCGGCGCCGACATAGGCATCGAGGTCGCCGCGCGCCAGGGCGGCGTGCATCTCGCTGAAGCTGACGCGAATGTTCGTGATGTCGCGGATGGTCATGCCCTCCATCCGCAGGCGCTCGCGCACGAAGACCTCCTGCGTCGAGCCGGGCCAGATGCCGACGCGCTTGCCGCGGAGATCGGCCAGCGTGTTGATCGGGCCGTCTTTGCGCGCGACGATGGCCATGCCCTTGTCGCAGCAGGAGCCGATGACCGTCACCGGCTCGCGCGCCGCCGCACCCAGGATGCCGGCGGCGATGCCGAAGGCGCCGAATTCGACGCTGCGGGTCACCACGGCGTTCTTGCCCTCGGTGGGGCTTTCGAAGGGGATGACTTCGACCGTCATGCCTTCGGGCATGAAGCGTTCGTAGAAGAAGGGGGTGATGGAGTGGATCAGGCGCAGCGCGCCCATCTTCACCCGGGTTCCCTGCGCCGCGACGATGGCGGGGGTGGCGAGCACCCCGGCGGAGGCGGCAAGAAGCGTTCGGCGATCGAGGCTCATGGCGCGGGGCTCCCTTATTTCTGGCGCCCGTCTTTTTTGGATGCCTTCAGGGTGGAAGCAAGGCCAAAGCAGGTGACACCCGCGCACTTCGGAAGCAAAACTGCCCGCGCCTTGGGCGTGGCGCCCAAGGCGCGGGCAGTCGAAGGCTCAGTTGATGATGCGGATCGGCTTCCCGGCGTTGAAGGCCTCGATGGCTTCCACCGCGCCCTGGAAGTAGGTCCGGTAGTTCTCCTGGGTGACGTAGCCCAGATGCGGCGTCAGCACCGTGTTCGGGGCGGAGAGGATCGGATGGCCGGCGGGCAGCGGCTCGATGTCGTAGACGTCCAGCCCAGCGCCGCCGAGGCGGCCTTCCTGAAGCGCCGCGATCAGCGCCGGCTGGTCCACCAGCGGCCCTCGCGAGGTGTTCACGAGAAAGGCACCCGGCTTCATCGCCCCGAGCTCCGCAGCGCCCACGATCCCGCGCGAGCGGTCGGAGAGGATCAGGTGCAGCGTGACCACATCGGCCTCGGCGAAGAGCGTCGCCTTGTCCACGCGCTTGGCGCCCTGTGCGGCGGCGGCTTCGTCGGTGAGGTTGGTGCTCCAGGCGATGACGTTCATCCCCAGCGCCAGCCCGACCTTGGCGACCTTGGAGCCGAGCTTGCCCAGGCCGACCACGCCGAGCGTCCGGCCTTCCAGCCCGATCCCCACTTCGGTCTGCCATTTCAGCGCATGCAGCGCGGAGACCTGATTGGGGATGCCGCGTGCCAGTGAAAGGATCAGCCCCCAGGTGATGTCCACGGTGGGCGAACCGAAGCTCGGCGTGCCGGAGAAGGTGATGCCATGAGCTGCGCAGGCCGCCGCGTCGATGCCGCGGTTGCGCTCGCCGGTGGTGATGAGCAGCTTGAGGTTCGGCAGCCGGGCGATCAGCGCGCTGTTGAACGGCGTGCGCTCACGCATCGCCAGGATCGCGTCGAAGGGCAGCAGGCGTTCCACCAGCCTGTCCTGATCGGCGATGGTGTCGCGGAAGACGG
>JAQGHY010000203.1 GCA_028291455.1 Rubritepida sp.
TCGCCACGCCGGACACGGCCGTCCCGACCAAGCCAGGCGCACCGCCGCCGCCGCCGCCGGCGCTCCTGTCACTATCACCGGTGTCGGTCTCGCCGGAGCCACCGGCCATGCCGGGGACGTAACCGCCCTGGCCGCCAAAGGCGGACGGCCAGCCGCCACCGCCAACGCCGCCGTTCTCGCCCGCGCCGCCGCCGCCGCCGCCCTGACCCGTCCCCCCCGCCGTCGAGCCCTGGCTACCAGTTCCGCCCGAGGAGAAGTTATCGGCACCGCCGGCCAGCAGCAATGGCTGGGCCAGCATGAGCCCCGCGCCGACCAGCGCGGTGGAGGTCCGCAGCGCGGCGCGCAGGGAAACGATGGGGGACAGGCTGAAGTTGGACAAAGCGATATCCCGAGACACAAAGGGTCAGGGCATCGAGAACACGTAATTTCCAGGATTGAGAAGTTACCTGAGAGTAAATTAGTATAATTAAATGCAAGCTGCTGCATCATTCACACAGTTGGGACGCTTGATGGATGATCCGAAACGGGATCGCACCGTTGCGATGATCACGAGCGCTGCGAGAGGAATCGCGCGAGCTTGGCATCATCTTCCACGCCGCCGTGGCACGGATAGCGGCGAGAACCGCCACCCGTCCTATTCAGTACCCCATTGCCTTGTCGATCTCCTGCAGGAGGCCGCCGCCAGCCTCGATGCTGCTGATATTCGCCGCGAGCTCGCTAGCCAGCTGCCGTACGGTCGGTCGCCGCGCGACATGCGGCATGACCGTCACCTTCGGATGCGCCCATAGCGGATTGTCCGGCGGCAAGGGCTCGGGATACAGCGCATCGAGCGCGGCGTGGGAGAGCTGCCCGGAGTCGAGCGCGGCCAGCAGATCGGCCTGAACGACATGCCTGCCGCGTCCGATATTGATGACCATCGCACCCCTCGGCATTAGCCCGAAGGTGCGGGCGCACAGGATGCCTTCGGTCGCGCGGGTCAGCGGCAGGAGGCAGACTGCGATATCGGTCTGGCGCATGAAGGCATCGAACTGATCCGGACCATATGAGATCGGGATCTCGGCATCCGGCTTGGGATTGCGAACCCAGGCCGATACCGGGAAGCCGAGCGATTTCAGCACCAGGGCCGGCGTCTTTGCCATGAGGCCGAAGCCGAGGAAGCCGATGCGGCGGTCCTCCGGCCGTTTGATGGGCCGGCGCAGCCACTCACCCCTGGCCTGAGCCTGCTGATAGAGCGGCATCTCCCGGTGAAGGCGCAGCACGTGCATGATGACATATTCGGTCATCATGGGGTCGCCGTCGGACGGCTCGATCTTGCCCAGTGGCACCTTCGGCAATTTCGGATGATCGATGAATGCCTCGACACCGGCAGAGCGGCTGAACATCGCCCGGAGGTTCGGCAGCGGCGGGATGGCATCGAAGTTGGGGTGCATGAACGCCAGGTAGGCGATCTCGGACGTGTTCCCGACATCGGGAAAGATGCGGATGTCCAGCTGCGGGAGCAGCTCCGCGAGCGTGTCGAGCCAGCTCTGCGTGCTGCCGACTTCTTCGTTGTCGAGCCCGTAGATCAGCAGTGCCATTGCAGCCTCCATCCCGATTCGTAGGTATCATGCAGGACCAATACGGCCTCATGCCAGCTTGACCCGCCGGACGAGCGAAGCCATGTCGTTCGGCACCTGATCATGCTGCATCGACTCCTCCGGCTCCGTACCTGCCGCCTCCTCACGCTTCTGGCAGCCTTGTTGCTGGCCGGACTCTTTTCGCATGCCCATGCCGCTCAGCTCGCTTTCGACTGCGACCCGGCGACGGTGTCGGCCGGCAACCCAGCCGAACCCGCGAGCGACGGCACCCCCATCGCAGTGCATTGCGGAATGTGCCACGCATCTCGCGCGGTCCTGCCCATGCCGGGATTGATCGGTGCCCCAGGCGTCGGCGTCAAAACACGGCTGTCGATCGGCGGGACGGCCACGCCGGAGGGCCTTGCTGTTCAGGTCATGCCGCGACCTCCGCGAGATTCGGTGAACACCTAGCGGCGGCCTGTCTTGGGACGGGCGCGCCTGATCGTGTCCCGTTCTCCAATGCAAGGTTCGTCATGCTCCCGCATCGCTTTCTGCGCAGGCTTGCCGCCACGGCGCTCCTGCTGCTTTTCGTCGCAAGCCCCACCTCCGCGCATGAGGGGCATGCCGCCGAGCCCGCCGCCGCCGCCCCCGCGCGGCCCCGGATCGCCATCCATTCCGAACTCTACGAGGTCGTCGCGGTGCGGGAGGCGCCCGATCGGCTGCGGATCTGGCTGGACCGCTTCGAGGACAACACCCCCGTCACCGACGCGCGGCTGGAAGTGACGCTGGGCGAGCAGGCTCTTCTGGCCACGCCCGAGCCGAACGGCACTTATCTGCTGGCCTCGCCTTTGCTGGCGCGCACCGGCGAGCCGCTCGATCTGGTGTTCTCCATCACCGGCGCCCCCGATGGCGACGATCTGCAAACCGGCGCGATGCCGGTGCTCCCCGTGCCCGACCCGCATGCGGGTCCGTTCGAGGACCCCTGGCACGCCGCGTGGGAGACCCTGTCGCACCAACCCTGGCTGGTGGGCGGCGGCGGCGCTTTGATCGGCCTTGCCGCCGGCCTGGCGCTGGCCCGGCCGCGCCGCCGTGCCCGGCGGGCCATTGCCGCGGCGGCACTGCTGCTGGCGCTGTCGCCAATGACTTCGCGGGCCGATGCAGGGCATGACCATGACGAACGCGGCGCTGCCGGCGTGGACGCGCCGTCCCGGCTGCCCGACGGCATGGTCTTCCTGCCCAAGGTCAGCCAGCGCCTGCTCGAGGTCCGCACCGTCACCCTGCGCGAGGAAACGGCCTCGCGCACCGTGACCATGGTCGGGCGCATCGTCGCCGACCCTAACCGAGGCGGCCTGGCCCAGAGCATCTCGGGCGGCCGCATCGTGACGCCTGAGGGCGGGCTGCCGCGCCTGGGCCAGGCGGTCCATCGCGGGCAGGTCCTGGCGATCGTCGAACCCGCCATCCCCGTCGCCGACCAGGCCACCATCGCGGAGCGCTCGGGCGATATCGAACAGCAGATCGCCACCGCGGAAGCCCGCCTGCTGCGCGCCCGCAATCTCGCGGCCTCCGGCGCCGGCACCCGCGTGCAGGTCAGCGACACGCTGATCGAGTTGGAAGGCCTGCGCCGCCGCCGCGCGCTGCTCGCGCAAAATCGTGTGGCGCCGGAGGTGATCCGCGCACCCGCCGACGGTGTCGTCGCCAGCAGCCGCGCCGTCGCCGGGCAGGTGGTGGCGGCGCAGGATGTGCTGTTCCAGATCGTCGACCCCGCCGGATTGTGGGTGGAGGCGCTGGTGTTCGGCGGCGATGCGGCGATGGATCTGCGGGCGGCGTCCGCATCGGTCCGCGGCAGCCAGCCCATGCGCCTCGAATTGCAGGGCTTCGGCCGCGCCGTGCAGCAGGGCGCCACGTTGGCGCAATTCCGGGTGGAGGCACCGCCAGCGGGCCTGTCGCTCGGCCAGCCGGTGACCGTGGTGGCGCTGATCGCCGATCCCATTCGCGGCCTGATCCTGCCGCGCGCGGCCGTCGTGCGCGCTGCCAATGGCGAGCAGGTGGTCTGGCTTCACGTCGAGCCCGAGACCTTCGCCGCCGCTCCGGTGCGGGTGGAAACGCTCGACGCGGCCCGGGTGCTGGTCGTGGCCGGGCTTGCCGCCGGCGAGCGCGTCGTGGTGCAGGGCGCCGGCCTCGTGAACCAGATCCGCTAGGATGTTCGCATTTCTCGTATCGGCCAGCCTGCGCTCGCGATTGCTGGTGCTGGTCGCCTCCGTCGTCCTCGTCGGCTACGGCGCCTACGTGCTTCCGCGCGTGCCGGTGGACGTCTTCCCCGACCTCAACCGCCCCACCGTCACGCTGCTGACCGAGGCCGAGGGCCTGGCGCCGGAGGAGGTGGAGCGGCTGGTCAGCTTCCCCATCGAGACAGCCATGAACGGAATGCCCGGCGTGGCCCGCGTACGCTCCGTGTCGGCCGTCTCGCTTTCCATCGTCTATGTCGAGTTCGACTGGTCGGCCGAGCTTTTCCGCGCTCGGCAACTCGTGGCCGAGCGTCTCGCCGTGGTGCGCCAATCGCTGCCCGCCAATGTGGCGCCGGTGATGGGGCCCATCAGCTCCATCATGGGCGAGATCATGCTGGTCGCGGTGCAGGCGCCCGACCTCACGCCGATGCAGGCGCGCGAGGCGGTGGACTTCATCATCCGTCCGCAACTGCTGGCGATCCCCGGTGTCGCGCAGATCATCCCGATCGGCGGCGAGGTGCGGCAGTATCGCGTCTCGCCCGATCCGGCGGCGATGCTCGCACTCGGCGTCAGCGCGGAGCAGGTGGAGGCCGCGGTCGCACGCTTCGGCACCAATACCGGCGGCGGCTTCGTGGACCAGCGCGGGCGGGAATACCTCATCCGCAACCTGGGCCTGACGCAGCGGCTGGAGGACCTTGCCGACACGCCGGTCGCGCAGCGCCCGGGCTACCCGACGCCCGTCTTGCTGCGCCAAGTAGCGACTGTGGAATTCGCTGCCCGGCCGCGACGCGGGGATGCCGGCTATCGCGGCGGCCCCGCGGTGATCTTCAGCGTGCAGAAGCAACCGGGCGCGGACACGATCACGCTCACCCGCGCGGTCGAGGAGGCGCTGGAGCGATTGCGGCCTACGCTGCCGCAGGGGCTCGATGCCTCGCGCGTGCAGTTCCGGCAGGCCGATTTCATCGCCACCTCCATCGCCAATGTGCAGAGGGTGCTGCTGGAGGCCGCCGCCGTCGTCGCCGTCGTGCTGATCCTGTTCCTGATGAACGTGCGGGCCACCGCCGTCTCGCTGGTCGCCATCCCGGTCTCGGTTCTCGCAACGGTGGTGGTCTTCCACCTGTGCGGGTTGACCATCAACACGATGACGCTGGGCGGGCTCGCCATCGCGATCGGTGAACTGGTGGACGACGCGGTGGTGGATGTGGAGAACATCCTGCGCCGGTTGCGCGGCAATGCGAGCCTGGCCGCCCCGCGCCCGGTGCTCGAAGTCGTGGCCGCGGCCAGCCAGGAAGTGCGCTCGGGCATCGTCTATGCGACGGCCGTGGTGGTGCTGGTCTTCGTGCCGCTCTTCGCCCTGCCGGGGATCGAGGGGCGGCTCTTCGCGCCGCTGGGCGTCGCCTACATCGTGGCGATCCTGGCGAGCCTCGCCGTCTCGGTGACGCTCACGCCGGTGCTGGCCTATTGGCTCCTGGGCAAGCGCCCGGTTATGGCGCATCGCGGGGACAGCTTCGTGCTGCGCGGCGCCAAGCAGCTGAACCGGGCGGCGCTGATGCAGGTGCTGCTGCGGCCCCGTCTGACCTATGCGACCGTGGTGCTGCTGTTCGCCGGCGCCGCCTGGGGCGCCACGCAGTTGCCCCGTGCGTTCCTCCCCGCCTTCAACGAGGGGACGGTGCTGGTCGGCATCGCCTTCGGCCCCGGCATCTCGCTCGCCGAAAGCGCGCGGCTTGGCGCGGTGGCCGAACGGCTGCTGTCCGAAGTGCCGGAGGTCATCTCGGTGGGGCGTCGCACCGGGCGCGCCGAACTCGACGAACATGCCGAGGGCGTGCACGTGAACGAGATCGACGTCGCGCTGCGGCCCTCCGACCGGTCCCGCGCCGCGGTGCTTGCCGATATCCGAGCGCGGATGGCGCCCTTAACCGCCAACATCAACATCGGCCAGCCGATCCAGCACCGGCTCGACCACATGTTGTCGGGCGTGCGCGCCGAAATCGCGGTGAAGCTTTTCGGCCCCGATCTCGACAGCCTGGGCACGCTGGCCGAAGGGCTGCGCGCCCGCATGGCCGGGGTTGCCGGGCTGGTGGATTTGCAGGTCGAGCGGCAGGTGCGCATCCCGCAGCTGCGCGTCGTGCCGGACTACGCCGAGGCCTCGTTGTACGGGCTGACGCCGGCCGCGCTGACCGTCGCGCTGGAGGGCCTGTCCAATGGCCGCGTCGTCAGCCAGATCGTGGATGGGGTGCGCCGTTTCGATGTCGTGGTGCGCCTGGCAGACCGTGACCGCACCACCGAGGGGCTGGGCGAGTTGCTGGTGGCCACGCCCCAGGGCCATGTGCCGTTGCGCCTGGTCGCCACCATCGAGGAGGTGGACGGCCCCAACCAGGTGCTGCGCGAGGGTGGGCAACGGCGCATCGTCATTTCCGGCAATGGCGACGGCGCGCGGGACATGGCGGCGATCGCGGCGGATCTGCGCGGCGTGATCGCGGGCTTCGCCCTGCCCACCGGCTACGCCGCCGTGCTGGAAGGGAACTTCCGTGCGCAGGAGGAGGCGGCGCGGACCATCGGGCTGCTCTCGCTGGTCTCGCTCGCGCTGGTCTTCGTGGTGCTGCGGCAGCGCTACCGGTCGAGTGCGCTGGCGCTGATCATCATGGGCAATATCCCGCTGGCGCTGGTGGGCAGCGTGGCGGTGCTTTGGATCGCGGGGCTGCCGCTTTCGGTCGCATCCATGGTGGGGTTCATCACGCTG
This sequence comes from Rubritepida sp., assembly GCA_028291455.1. Lineage (GTDB taxonomy): Bacteria > Pseudomonadota > Alphaproteobacteria > Acetobacterales > Acetobacteraceae > Roseococcus. Next base: position 6,522 of record JAQGHY010000203.1, read on the forward strand.
GCCGGCATCAGCGCGCGCAACGGCATCCTGAAGGTCAGCCACTACCTCAACCTGGCGCTGCATGAGGGGATGCCCTGGGGACGCGCGCTGATCATTCGCGGCAGCGAGGAGCGCGTGGCGCCGGTGCTGATGACGGCGCTTTCGGCAGGCCTCGCACTCATCCCGCTGCTGTTCGGTGCCGGCGAACCGGGGCGGGAAATCCTGCACCCGGTGGCGGTGACGATCTTCGGCGGGCTGGTCAGCGCCACGCTGCTCGATGCCGTGCTGACGCCGCTGCTCTTCCGCCGTTTCGGGCGCCCCGCGCTCGAACGTCTCCAGGCCGAGGGGCGCGCCGTAGCCATCGGTCGCGCGGTTGAGACGTTCTGAGGAGAAAACGCTGATACCTGCGCCAGGTGCTCAGAACGCGGTCCTCAGCCGCCCGCCGAATACGACGACGGGTCCACGATCCGCGTTATGGCCGGGGTTGGTGATGATCTGGATATTGGCCGCGATGTTCATGCCCGGCGCCACCGGCGCGTCATAGTACAACTCCGTCGCAATCTCCGGCCTGTAGTTCAGCCGCCCGTCGCCCAGGATGAACCCCAGCCCGCCCGCTTCCAGGAAGCGGCGTTGGCCTGAGGAAAGTCCGCCGATATTCCCGGCCAGGCCCACGACATCGTACGGCCGTTCCCAAGCCGTGCCTCGCATCGAAATGCCGGCCGAAGCCGCCCAATCCATCTGCGTGTACATCCACTGCTGGCTGCGGCCGTCGTTCCAGGAGAAACGCACGAAGGCGCCGAGGGAGTCCGACACTTCCTGCTCCATGTTCAACGTGAGCATCTGCTTGATCCGGTAGCCGCCGCGGGGGCTTTCGTTCGTCGCCTCGATGTCGCCGGCCAGAAGCGCGGCATAGGTCTGGGAGCGGGTGCGGGACAGGCCACCCAACAGGCGTACCGCGCCGGGGCGGCCACCCAGTTCATGGAAGTGATCCAACTGCGCCAGCGCCTGCCAGCCGCGGCCCGGCTGCGGGTCCAGCGACAGCGAATTGATGCGCCGAGCCACCTGGAACCCGCCCAGTCGCACACCCCAGCTTCCATCTTCCCATTCGGCCGCGATGCCGTTGGTGAAGCCCTTCGCGTCGTTGGCATAGTCGAAGGCGCCGCCGCCCACGAAGGCCCAGTTCAGGAACTGGGTGCGTGGATCATGCGCGTAGCGGTTGTCGTCGAATACATCGAGCACGGAGAATTTGCCGGCGGTGATGGTGATGCGCTCACGCGGCAAAGGGCGGTTGAAGCGCAGCTGGTCGCCATCGGGCGGAACCGCATCGGCCGAAAGGCCTATTGTCTGGCGAAAAAATGCGCGCGGTATGAAGCCGGCGGGGACCTCGCTGCCGATGCGAAACGCCTCGCCATTCGGGAAAGCCGCGACGCCCCGCGTGCCCGACAGGCCGTAGCCACGGATGACCTGCCCGTCCACCACAACCTCTGCGCCTTCCCAGAGGCGCCGGCCCAAGATCAGGTCGCTAGAGAAGGTGTTGCGCTGCATGGCTGCGGGCTGGAGGCTGTTCGGCCCGCGATACGGCGAGCGGAAGGCTGCATTGCCCTGCTCGACGAAGGTGGCTTGGCCGTGGATCAACCAACCCGCGTCCTCCAGCAAAGCCTGCCGGCTCGCCAAGCCAGGGAACCAGGCTGGCTCCTGGGCCGGCGATGCGCAGGGTAGGAGCAGGAGGATCAGCCCAGCGGCGATACCTGAACACGTCTTCAGATAAAAAGCTGTTGTGGCGTCGGGTCTATTTGTTTCGCTCATGTAATGCATTACACGGGCGGAGATCGGTCTGCAATCCGGTTCTTACGCGGTGATGCCGAGGACAGTTGTCCACTTGGTGACGGCCCTCACGTGCCGCGTGCCGGCACGCGAATTTCTCGCCCGGTGCGGAAGTGCCCCGGCCACGGGCGCACAGGCATGACGGGTTCATGTCGATCCGAAACGAGGCGAAGCGCCCTTGACCCTCCCATGGAGGCAAGGACCAACTCTGCTGCCTGACAAGAATCCAGGATGGGATAGCGTGATGCATGGCTTTCCTGGCTTGGCTGCTCCCGCGGCGCGGTATCTCGCGGCCATGCTTACCTTGAACCTGGTCTGGGAGATCGCGCAGTTGCCCCTCTACACGCTCTGGACGGTGGGAACGCAAGGCGAGATCGCCTTCGCCATCCTTCATTGCACCGGCGGGGATGCGATGATCGCCACGGTCGCGCTGGCGGTTGCGCTGCTGGTGACACGATCCTGGAACTGGCCCGTCCAGGGGTGGGGGCGCGTGACTCTAGCCGCAACCCTGGCGGGCCTTGGATATACGGTGTTCAGCGAGTGGTTGAATGTCGATCTGCGGCAATCCTGGACCTATACCAACGCCATGCCGCGCCTTCCGCCGTTGGGAACCGGGCTCGCCCCTTTTCTCCAATGGCTGCTGTTACCGCCTCTGGCGATGTTGGCGGCGCGGCCGACCGCGCGACGTAATCGCGCGCTGAGGAATTGAACGACATGGACCACCAGGACACCCCGACGTCCCACGGCAAGCATGATCCTCATCATGGGGCATCGGGAACTGTGAAGGATCCCGTTTGCGGCATGACGGTGGATCCCGCGAAGACCGCGCATCATGCCGAACACGCGGGCCACGCCTACCATTTCTGCTCCGCCGGCTGCCGCACCAAGTTCATCGCCGAACCCGGAAAGTATCTGCAGGAGCGTGCGCCGCTGCGCGCCGAGGCCCTGGCGCCAGGCAGCATCTACACCTGCCCGATGCATCCGCAGATCCGCCAGCCAGGCCCCGGCAGTTGCCCGATTTGCGGCATGGCGTTGGAGCCCGAGACGCCCTCGGCCGAGGCCGGCCCCAATCCGGAACTGGTGGACTTCACCCGACGCTTCTGGATCGGTCTCGTCCTCACCTTGCCGGTCTTCGTGCTGGAAATGGGCGGGCACCTGACGGGCAGCATGCACCTCGTCGGTGGGCCGCGCGTCGGCAACTGGATTCAGCTGGTGCTGGCGACGCCCGTGGTGCTCTGGGCGGGCTGGCCGTTCTTCGCCCGCGGCTGGCAGAGCTTGGTGAACCGCAGCCTCAACATGTTCACCCTCATCGCACTCGGGACCGGGGTCGCCTGGGCGTTCAGCATCGTGGCGACCTTCGCCCCCGGCATCTTTCCCCCGGCCTTCCGCACGGCCGATGGCTCGGTGGCCGTGTATTTCGAAGCGGCAGCGGTGATCGTGGTGCTGGTGCTGCTCGGCCAGCTGCTGGAGCTGCGGGCGCGCGAGCAAACCGGCGGCGCCATCCGCGCGCTGCTCGATCTGGCGCCGGCCCAGGCACGGCGGCTGCGCGACGATGGCTCGGATGAGGAAGTCCCGCTGGCCGCCATCGTCGTCGGCGACCGGCTGCGCGTCCGCCCCGGTGACAAGGTGCCGCTCGACGGCGCGGTGCTGGAGGGTGAATCCAACGTCGATGAGAGCCTGGTCACGGGCGAGGCGGTGCCGGTCACCAAGGCCATCGGCGATCAAGTCGTCGGCGGCACGTTGAACGGGCAGGGCAGCTTCGTCATGCGCGCCGACCGCGTGGGCCAGGACACGGTGCTGGCGCAGATCGTGCGCATGGTGGCAGGGGCGCAGCGTTCCCGTGCGCCGATCCAGCGGCTGGCGGATCGGGTTGCCGGCTGGTTCGTGCCCACGGTCATGGCGGTCGCGCTGGTCGCCTTCGCCGTATGGGCAGTGTGGGGGCCCGAGCCGCGTTTCGCCTTCGCGCTGGTCGCGGCGGTGACGGTGCTGATCATCGCCTGCCCATGCGCCCTGGGGTTGGCGACGCCGATGTCCATCATGGTGGGCGTCGGCCGAGGCGCGCATGCCGGCGTGCTGATCAAGAACGCTGAGGCGCTGGAGCGGATGGAGCGCATCGATACGCTGGTCGTCGACAAGACCGGCACGCTCACCCAGGGCCGGCCGGACGTGGTCGCGGTGATCCCCGCGGCAGGCGTGGCCGAGGACGAGGTGCTGCGCCTGGCGGCGGGGCTGGAGCGGCCGAGCCAGCATCCGCTTGCCGAGGCGGTCGTGCGGGCGGCGGAGAAACGCGGCATCGCCGTGCCTGATGTCGACGGCTTCGACGCACCGGCCGGTCGCGGCGTGACCGGCACGGTGGAGGGACGCCGGGTCGCGGTCGGCAACGCCCGCCTCATGGCCGAGACCCATGTCGATGTGGGCACCCTCTCGGCCGACGCCGAGCGTCTGCGCGGTGATGGCGCGACGGTGTTCTTCGTCGCCGTGGATGGCCGCGCCTTCGGCATCGTGGCCGTAGCCGACCCGGTGAAGGAGACGACGGCCACGGCGCTCGCGGGCTTGGCCAAGGATGGCGTGCGGGTGGTGATGCTGACCGGCGACAATCGCACGACGGCCGAGGCCGTGGCACGGCGGCTCGGCATCACCGAGGTGGAGGCCGAGGTCCTTCCCGAGGACAAGCAGCGCATCGTCGAAAGGCTGAAGGCCGAGGGGCGCCGCGTGGCCATGGCGGGCGATGGGGTGAACGACGCGCCGGCACTCGCCGCCGCCGAGGTCGGGATCGCCATGGGAACCGGCACGGCCGTCGCGATCGAAAGCGCTGGTATCACGTTGCTGGGTGGGGACCTGATGGGGATCGTGCGTGCGCGGCGGCTGTCCCAGGCGGTGATGGGCAACATCCGGCAGAACCTGTTCCTCGCCTTCGCCTACAATGCGGCGGGCGTGCCGATCGCCGCCGGTGTGTTGTATCCGATGTTCGGCATTCTGCTCTCGCCCATCATCGCGGCGGCGGCGATGGCGCTGTCTTCGGTGAGCGTGGTCGGGAACGCGCTTCGGTTGAGATCGACGCGGTTGGATTGACCGCGCCGCTAAGCCTGCCCCTGCAGATCAAGCGCGTTCCGTGTCGCCTCACCGAGCGTCGTGTTGTCGAAAATGCACCAGCATTGCCTCGCAGTCCTGGCCTCATCGCCGATCTGCGCGGCCAGCCGGGCAATCGCGTCCGCGGAATAGGCAGACCGGTATGTGTCAGGGGAGCCGTGGAGGCGGTGGTAGGTCATGCCGGGCCAACCGCCCGGCAACGCCGCGCGCGGCACGATGCCAGGGTCGGCTGCGACCCCCGCAACCCGAAGTTACACCAGCTACACCTCCGCCACA
>JAQGHY010000019.1 GCA_028291455.1 Rubritepida sp.
GCCGCGTCGCAGCCGTGCGCTTCGACCCCACGGCGAATACCCTCAACCCGGCCGCGCGTTCAGAGCTCGGCCCTGTGCTCGACCGCCTGATGGCAAACCCGCGTGAGCCGGTGCTGGTCACCAGCTATTCGGACCGCGCCGACATGCCGCTCGCCCGCGAGCGCACCCAGGCCGTTCGCGCAGCGCTGATCGAGCGCGGCGTGACGGCCAGCCGCATCCGCGTCATGAACTCGCGCATGATGAACGACGCCGATCCGAACGTGGTCCAGGTCCAGGTCCGCGGTCGGGGCATGGCCTCGCCCGCCCGCCGCGGCTGATCGAGCGGCTGATCCTACGGAAAAGGGCCACCGGAGCGATCCGGTGGCCCTTTCTTTATCCGCGTTGCGGCGTGGCTTAGTTCTTCGCCTTGTCGACCAGGGCACCCTTGCTGATCCAGGGCATCATGGCGCGCAGCTTGGCGCCGATCTCCTCGACCGGATGCTCGGCCAGACGGCGGCGCGTGGCTTTGAAGCTGGCCTGGTTCACCTTGTTCTCGAGCATCCAATCGCGCGCGAACTTGCCGCTCTGGATGTCGTGCAGGACGCGCTTCATTTCCGCCTTGGTCTCGGCGGTGATGATGCGCGGGCCGGTGACGTATTCGCCGTACTCGGCCGTGTTGCTGATCGAGTAGTTCATATTGGCGATGCCGCCCTCATAGATGAGGTCGACGATGAGCTTCACCTCGTGCAGGCACTCGAAATAGGCCATTTCGGGGGCGTAGCCGGCTTCCACCAGCGTCTCGAAGCCAGCCTTGATGAGTTCGACCAGGCCGCCGCAGAGCACGACCTGCTCGCCGAAAAGATCGGTCTCGCACTCTTCCTTGAAGCTCGTCTCGATGACGCCCGAACGCCCGCCGCCGATGGCCGAGGCGTAGGAGAGTGCGATCTCCAGCGCATTGCCGGACGGATTCTGGTTCACCGCCACGAGGCAGGGCACGCCGCCGCCCTTCTGGTACTCGCCGCGCACGGTGTGGCCCGGGCCCTTGGGCGCGATCATGAAGACGTCGAGGTCGGGGCGCGGATCGAGCAGGTTGAAGTGCACGTTCAGGCCATGCGCGAAGGCGAGTGCCGCGCCCTGCTTCATGTTGGCGTCGAGGTGTTCGCGGTAGAGGTCGCCCTGGCCTTCGTCGGGCGTCAGCATCATGACGATGTCGGCCCACTTCGCGGCATCGGCCGGCGACATGACCTTGAAGCCGGCAGCCTCGGCCTTCTTCTGGCTGGGGCCGGGGCGGAGGCCGATGACGACATCCTTCACGCCGCTGTCGCGCATATTCATGGCATGGGCATGGCCCTGGCTGCCAAAGCCGATCACGGCGACTTTCTTCGCCTTGATCAGGTTCACATCGGCATCACGATCGTAATAGACGCGCATCTTGAGCGCTCCTTTTTGCTGTCGGTTCAGGGGTTTCGTTAAGAAGTCAGGCGGCCATGTGCGCCGTGCCGCGCGCGATGGCAACCGCGCCGGTCCGGCAGATCTCTGCCAGGCCGAGCGGGCGCATCAGGGCGCAGAAGGCATCGATCTTCTCGCCATGGCCTGTCATCTCGAAGACGAAGCTTTCCGTCGTCGCATCCACGACATGGGCACGGAAAGCGTCGGCGAGGCGAAGTGCCTCGACGCGATGCTCGCCCTTGCCGACGACCTTGATGAGCGCCAGCTCGCGCACGAGGTGCGGGCCGGCAAGCGACAGGTCGTTGACCATGTGCACGGGCACGAGGCGGTCGAGCTGCGCCTTGATCTGCTCGATAACCATGTCGGTCCCGGTGGTGACGACGGTGATGCGCGAGAGGAGCTTTTCCTCGTCAACGGCCGCGACCGTCAGGCTCTCGATGTTGTAGCCGCGCCCGGAGAAGAGGCCGACTACGCGGGCGAGAATGCCCGCCTCGTTCTCCACCAGCACGGCGATGGTCGCCGTGCGCACGTTGGTATCTGACATGTACTTACTCGAACCGGATGATGGGCAGGCTGGAAGGCTGGCGGCGCGAATGCATCAGACCAGCACCATGCCGTCGTCGGTGACGGCGCGCGCGTTCTTCTCCTGGTCGGGGCCCAGGATCATCTCGTTATGCGCCGCACCCGAGGGGATCATCGGGAAGCAGTTCTCGTCCTTCGCCACGCAGATATCGGCGATGACGGGGCCGGGATGCGCCAGCATCTCGCGGATCACGTCGTCCAGCTGGTCCGCCGTCTCGGCACGCAGGCCGCGGGCATGGAAAGCATCGGCCAGCTTCACGAAATCAGGCAGCGCCTCGGAGTAGCTTTCCGAGTAGCGGCTGCCGTGCAGCAGTTCCTGCCACTGGCGCACCATGCCCATATATTGGTTGTTCAGGATGAACACCTTCACCGGCAGGTTGTACTGCGCGAGTGTCCCCATCTCCTGGATGTTCATCAGGATCGAGGCCTCGCCGGCGATGTCGATGCACAGCGCGTCCGGATGCGCGATCTGCACGCCCATCGCGGCCGGCAGCCCGTAGCCCATGGTGCCAAGCCCGCCCGAAGTCATCCAACGGTTCGGCTTCTCAACGCCGAAATACTGCGCCGCCCACATCTGGTGCTGGCCGACCTCGGTGGAGATGAAGGTGTCGCGGCCCGTCGCCTGCGTCATCTCGTAAAGCCGCCGCACCGCATGCTGCGGCTTGATGATCGAGCCCTGCTGAACGTAGGCGAGGCAGTTCTTCGTCCGCCACTCCTCGATCTGCGTCCACCAGGCGGCCTGCGCCTCCTTGGCGATCGGCGTCGTATCGCTCTTCCAGCACTCGATCATCGCGGCAAGGATGCGCCCGGCGTCGCCGACGATCGGCACATCCACCTTCACGTTCTTGTTGATCGAGGAGGGATCGATGTCGGCGTGGATCTTCTTCGAGCTGGGGCTGAAAGCGTCCAGCCGGCCGGTGATGCGATCGTCGAAGCGGGCGCCCATGTTGAGCATCACGTCGCAGCCGTGCATCACGAGGTTCGCCTCGTAGGTGCCGTGCATCCCGAGCATGCCGAGGAACCGCCGGTCGCTCGCCGGGAAGGCACCCAGGCCCATCAGCGTATTGGTGCAGGGCATGTTGGTGAGACGCACGAACTCCGTCAGCAGGCGCGAGGCCTCGGGGCCGGAATTGATCACGCCGCCGCCGCTATACACCACCGGGCGCTCGCTGCGCTTCAGCAGGCGCACGGCCTCCAGGATCCGCGCCGGATCGGGCTCCGTCACCGGGCGGTAGCTGCGATGCTCCACGCCGGCCGCCGGTGCCTCGGTGTAGGGGGCGGGCTTGATCAGGATGTCCTTGGGCAGGTCCACGACCACCGGGCCGGGGCGGCCGCTGCGCGCCACGTAGAAGGCGTCGTGTATCACCTTCGCCAGGTCCTCGCTGCGCTTCACCAGGTAGTTGTGCTTGGTGGCGGGACGGGTGATGCCGGTGGTGTCGGCCTCCTGGAAGGCGTCGTTGCCGATGAGGTGCGTCGGCACCTGCCCTGTGAGGCAGACGACGGGGATGCTGTCCATCAGCGCGTCCACCAGGCCGGTCACGGCATTAGTCGCGCCGGGGCCGGAGGTGACGAGCACCACGCCCACCTTGCCGGTGGATCGGGCATAACCCTCGGCGGCATGCACGGCTGCCTGCTCGTGGCGAACCAGGATGTGGCGGATGGCGTTCTGCTGGAACAGCGCGTCATAGATCGGAAGGACGGCGCCACCGGGATAGCCGAAGATGACGTCGACGCCCTGATCCTTCAACGCGCGAAGGACGACCTCAGCGCCGGGGCGCTGATCGGTGGTCACGGCGGTGGCGGATGAGGTGGAGGACATGGCTCTGCTTTCGTGTTCTGGCGACGGCACACTTACGGCCCGTGCAGGGGCGCGTCAACCGCTCCGAACAGAAATGCGAAGATATCGTCGGCGTTTCTTTGCGAAAATTGCGCTAGACCCGCGCTTCGCGCATTGATCCTATGCGTGACTTGCGGCTCCGTCAGCTTCTGGTGCCGGAACCACGTCGCCTGCCGACGGGTATAGGCGAGGGTATTGGCGATCGCCCGCCGGCCCGCCTCCGCCTCGTCGATCTCGCCGCGCAGCAGGGCCGAGAGCTCCGGCACGCCGTGCGCGCGCATGGCCGGTAAGGCACGGTCGAGGCCCTGCGTGATGAGCGCGGCGACTTCATTGACCGCTCCACCCGCCATCATGCCTGCCCAGCGTGTCGTGATGGCCTCCTTCAGCGTCTCGCGTGGTGGATCGAGAAGGATGGCGTGAAAGTGATAGGGCGCGGGCGGCAGGACCGGCGCCTCACGATGCCAGTCCGCGAGGCTGCGGCCCGTGCCGCGCCAAACCTCATAGGCGCGGGCGATGCGCTGGCTGTCCGAAGGGCGGATGGCCGCATCGTCGGGATGGAGTGCGGCGTGCATGCGCTCGGGACCGATCTCCGCCAGCATCGCCCGCGCTTCGGCGCGCACTTCCCCCGCGACCTCTGGCAGGGCGGAAATCCCCTGAGTCAAAGCGCGCAGATACATCCCCGTTCCGCCGCAGAGAATGGGCAGGCGAGCCTGCGCCATGGCCTCCACTGCGGCCTCGCGCCACCACGCGACGCTGCCAGCCTGCGCCGCCGGCAGCACGCCATAGAGCGCATGCGGGACGCGCGCTTCCTCCTCGGCAGTGGGCCGAGCCGTCACCACGCGCAGCTCGCGATAGCACTGCATCGCATCGGCATTGATGACGGTGCCGCCGAAGCGCTCGGCGAGTGCCAGCGCCAAGGATGATTTGCCCGAGGCGGTAGGCCCCGCCACGATGAGCGCCGCTTGTGTCATCCCCCCTGCCCCGGCAAGGTCCGACCGCCATGTCCCATGTCCTCACGCTTATCGCACCGCCCGCGGGGCTGACCTCCGCGCATCTGGCCGCCGCGCGCGGCGCGCTCATGGCGCTCGGCGCCGATTGCGACGCGCCGGACTGGCTCGCCGAGAACGAGGCGGTGGACCTCCCCTTCGCCGCGCTTGCCGCCGAGCAGGCTATCGCCGCCGCGCGCGGCGCATTGGGCGATGCACCCATCGACCTTATCGCCCAGCCAGCGGAAGGCCGGCGGAAGAAGCTGCTGCTGGCTGATATGGACAGCACCATCGTCACCAGCGAGACGCTGGACGAGATCGCCGCCTTCGCGGGGTTGAAGGATAAGATTGCCGAGATCACCGCCCGCTCGATGAACGGCGAGCTGGACTTTCAGCAGGCGCTGATCCAACGCGTCGGCATGCTGAAGGGCCTCGACGCCAGCGCCCTGGAAGAGACCTGGAAGACCACCGAGCTCACCCCCGGCGCCGCGGTCCTCGTCGCCACGATGCGCGCGCATGGCGCACACACCGCTCTCGTCTCGGGCGGCTTCACATTCTTTACGGGGCGCGTGGCTGAGCTGGTCGGGTTCCATGAGCACCACGCCAATACGCTTCTGCTGGAAGGGGGCAAGCTCGCCGGCACCGTGGGCATGCCGATCCTCGACCGCGACGCGAAGCTCGCGACCCTGAAGCGCCTCGCCGCAAGCCTCGGCCTGGCGCTCACCGAGACCATCACCGTCGGCGACGGTGCCAACGACCTCGCCATGATCCAGGCAGCCGGTCTTGGCATCGCCTATCATGCCAAGCCCGTGGTGGCCGCCGCCGCGCGGCACCGCATCAACCACACCGACCTGCGCAGCCTGCTCTATGCCCAAGGCTTCCACGCGGCAGAGTTCGCCGCGACCTGAGCAAGCATGGCCAAAGCCTCCAAAGACTGGCCTCCTGGGCGCAAATAAACAGGGGAAGTCCATGACCACCATTCACCGCCGCACTTTCGGCCTTCTAGCCGGCGCCTCAGCCCTGGCGGCCGGAAACGCTCGCGCCCAATCCGGTTACCCCGCGCGCTCCGTGCGGATGGTGGTGCCCTACCCGCCCGGCGGCGCCACCGACGTGATCGCGCGGCTGCTTTCCGAAAGATTGTCGGCCAAGTGGGGCCAGCCGGTGGTGGTCGAGAATCGTGCCGGAGCCGGCTCGACGGTCGGCGCCGAGATGGTCGCCCGCGCCGCGCCGGATGGCTACACTCTGTTCGAGACGACCTCCGCCCACACCATCAGCGCGAGCCTCTACCGCAGCCTCAGCTATGACCCGATCCGCGATTTCTCCGCGATCACCCTGACCGCGACCATCCCGCTCGTGATGGTCTCCACGAAATCCCTGCCGGCGAACACGCTCGCGGAATTCGTGACCTGGGCGAAGGCGCAGCCGCGGGGCGTGACCGTCGCCTCCACCGGCAACGGGACCGCGCAGCACCTCACCTCCGAGTTGTTCAAGGGCCGCACCGGCATCGTCTCCGAGCACATTCCCTATCGTGGCGATGCGCCGATGATCACGGACCTGCTCTCGGGGCAGGTGCAATTCGCCTTCGCCACGCTATCGGCCGTGCTGCCGTTTATCCGCACCGGCGAACTGAAGGCCTATGCCCTAGCGCATTCCCGGCGGATGGCGGCGCTGCCCGACACCCCCACCTTCGCCGAGGCCGGCATGGCGGATTTCGAGGCCGCCACCTGGTTCGGCACCTTCGCCCCCACCGGCCTGACCGAGGAGATCCGCGCAGGCATCGCGCGCGACATCTCGGCCATCGTCGCCGAGCCCGCGATGACGCAGCGGCTGGTCGAAATGGGCGCCGAGGTGAACAATTATGGACCGGCGCAGTTCGACGACTTCATCCGCCGCGAGACCGCGCGCTGGGCCGAGGCCGTACGTATCTCCGGTGCCCGGATCAACTAGCTCCGGGCCAACGCCTCCAGGGCCGCGACAAGCCCGCGCAGCGGCATCGGAACCGAGACGAGGGCGCCCGCGGCATCGCGATATTCCAGCTTGGCCGCCTCACCACGCCGCGCTATGCCGAACACATCCGCCGAGCGCTGCTCCACCTCGGCAAAGCAGCCCCGCGGAAGGCAGCGGCGGAAGGTCAAGGTGAGGACCGTCTGATCCTCGATGAGGAGTTGCACGGGCTCCGGCAGGGAGATGTTTGTCGCGACCTGCACCGAGACCAGCAGGCTGCCGCCCTCGGTCCCGCGCTTCACGACCATCTGCGCGATCGGCTGCCCCCGCGCGTCCATGATGGGCTGCGCGACCTCGCAGCTCCGCTCCGCCAGGTTCGCCGGCTGCTCGCAGCGCAGCGTCCAATCGCCGTAGGAGGCGGTGGTGCGTTCCGGCCGGGGCGCAGGCGGCGGCGCGGCAGCCGGGACCGGCGGCGCCGGACGCGGGCTCTGCGCGGCCGCGGGCGCGCAGTAGAAAGCAGCAAGCAGCGCCAGCGATGCGCCGGCCTTCATCTTCACGGACAATGCGGTCTTCCCCTGGGTCTACCGTGACATTCTCACCCGACAGCGTCGGCGAGGGTAGTGGGCGATCCTAGCAGGCCATGCCGCGCCACCCAGTCGAGGATAATCGCCAGGATCTCCGCACTGTTGTCGTCCATCATCAGCGCGTGGCTATTGCCGTGGATGCCGCGCGCCGGGAGCTCGATCCATTCCGAATCCACGCCGGCCTCGCGCAACGCCTCATGCCAGCGCCGCGTCTTGGGCAGCGACCGGACCCAGAACTCGTGGCGATCGAGATAGTCGCCCCAGAGGAACAGGTGCGGCACGCCGCGCAGCAAGCCAGCATCGGCCTCCGCAGGATCGGGCGCGCCCGAGGGTTCGAGAGAAATCACCGCTCGCACCCGGTCCGGAGCATGCAGCGCTGCGGTCAGGCCGAAATTACCGCCCTGACTGTGGGTCAGCAGATGGCAGGCACCCACCCGTTGCACCAGCGCGTCATAGGCCGCCTGGGTCGCTTCATCGTTCACCGCCCATCGCGGCACGCACTGCTTCATGAAGTCAGCGATGGTGCCGGCTGGAAACCGCAGGCCGGGATGCGTCCTCCGCAGCGCCGGGTCCACATGCCAGGAGCCTGGCGGGCCGAAGCGGAACGTCTCCTCCCAGGCCTCGCGCGCGGTCCGGAAGAAAGGCTCGCCCGCATAGGCCTGCGGGTATGGCGCCCAGCCCGCACGGCCCCGCTCCACAGCATCCGAGACGAAGACGTCGAGGCCGGCGCGGAGGAAGCCCATCTGCCAGCCCTCGCGCCCGTCCGAGGTGGTTTCCCAATTCGCACCTGTCATGCCGCCGCCGTGCCAGAGCAGCATTGGCGCATCGCTACACGGCGCCGCGAGCCGCACGTATTGGGCGTACATCTGGCCGACCGCCATCTCCCCGTTCGGATCGACCTGATGCACCGGCCCACCTGGCGTGCTGACGCGCTCACGCAGAGGCAGGCCCGAAAGCGTGACCAGCTCGCCGCCGACATGAAGGCTGCCGATCTCGCGCACGGCGAGCGGAGGATGGGACGTGTCGGGCATGGGCAACTCCTTCGGTCTCACATCAGGGACGGACCGCTGGTGTCTCCAATGCCATGCCTTGCGCGCGCGAGGCCAGGAACGCCTCGATGGCCACGTACTCGGATGCGCCATAGGCGAAGGGTTCCGCCCGCACGCCGGTCATGCAACCGCGAAGCCGGCGCTGCAGCGAGCCGAGGGTCTGCCATTCGAGGCGGTACAGCGGATAGCCGGTCGGGTGCGCCTGCGGGATGGTGCTGCCGGCCAGCCGCCGCCCGGCATTGTCGTCGTGGCACTGCGCGCAGGAGAGGTCGAGCTGGCCTCGCCGCGCGGTGTAGAGTGCGCGGCCCTGCTCGCGCGCGGCGTCCATACGAGGATCTGCGGGCGGTGCGATCGGCAGGCCGCGAGACTGGTTGCCGACATAGGCAGACAGCGAGAGCAGGCCCTGGCTCTCCCGCGCTAAGGGCGGCGCACCCTGCCGGGTCTCCCGGCATTGCGCGATGCGCCCCGCCAGATCGATCGGCGCCGCGCTCGCCTCGTCCCAGGCGGGGTAGCGGGCGGCCACGCCGCGCATCGAGACCTCGGTATTCTGGTGGCAGCTCGCGCAGGACTGCGCGGCGGGGCCGGCCGGCTGGTGCCAAAGCGACTGCCCCTCCAGAACCCAAAGCATGCCTGGGTTGGCGGTGTCGTCGGTCTGCATCGCCTGGGTATCGCGCGCCATGTTCTCGAAGCCGGAACGGCGCTCCTGCGCGCTGGCGGAAAGGCACAGCGGCGCGAGGAGGAGGATGGGCAGCGCGCGCTTCATGCCACCGTGATCTCGCGCGTTTCGGTTTGCGCGAAGCCGTTGTCGCCCTCCCAGCGCAGCACCACCGGCCCGCTATTCGTCGTGACCAGCGTGAAGGACAGGAACGGGTTCGCCGCGATGGCCGGGGAGAACTCGGCGCTGAACACCTCCTCGCCGTCATAGGTGCAGGTGAAGCGGCGGATGATGTCGCGCGGCAGCACCTCGCCATCCGCACCCGGGCGGTAGCCGGTTTCCATCGTGTGCTGGATCAGCGTGCGAATCGGGATGATCTCGCCGCGCCGGGCTGCAGCGGGAATGTTGATCAGGACGCGCGCCATCCTCAGCCCTCCACGCAGGCGGCCAGGGTGACGACGACCTGCGTGCTGTCCGACCAGAAGCTGCCATCCGAGAGTTCGGCCACGGCTAGCAGCACCTGCGAGGTCGCGAGGCGGATGTTCGTGGCCAGGATCGCACGCCCGGCACGCGGGCTGAGCCGCACCGTGATGACATGCGGCTGCGGATTGCGCTGGTTGAAGACGGCGATGGCGCGGACATAGTTCTCGGCGGTCATCGGGCTGTCCACGATGACGGAGAGGGGGACGGTGTTGCCGTTCTCCACCAGCGGCGAGATGTCCATGGCCACGCGCCCGGATCGCACCGTCGCGCCGCGGGTGAAAGCCTGCACCGCCTCGGTCATGGCCTCGGGCGAGGCCCGTGAAGCCTGGGGCAACAGCAGCACGGCGGGGGCGGCCAGCAGCAGGCGGCGAGTGGTGATCATCGCGGCGCCTCCTCGCGCAGGGTCAGCAGATAGGCCAGCACGTCCTCGATCTCCTGCGCGCTCAGCACCGTGCGTCCGCGGAAGGCGGGACCGACGCGGTTGAGACCCTCGGTGCGGTAGTAGGAGGGCATGATGCTGTCCGGGTTCAAGCGCTTGCTGTCCACCAGCCGCAGCCGGAGCTGCCCTTCGTTCCAGCGGCTGCCTGCCCCGGCGAGGTCGGGGGCGAGGTTTCCCTGAAAGCGCTCCTCCGGGAAGGGCCCGGGATGACACAGCAGGCAAAGCCCGCGCTGCCGGTCCGCGACTAGGGCGCGGCCTCGCGTCGCGTCGCCGGGCGAGGCGGTCAGAGGGGTGGAGATGGCGTCGTCCTGCGCCCATGCCGGGGGACTCGCCAGCAGAAGCAGCATCAGAAGCCTAGCCGAAAGCATCGGCGGTGATCGTCTCGAACCAGTCTTCGGCATAGCCGGCCTCGGCTGCGCGGAACGAGGCGGGTGCGTCCAGCGGGCTGGTGCCACCGGCACCGGGAATGTCGGCCAGCAGGCCCTCGGCCGGGCGGTACACGCCGGCGACGGAGATGCCGTAGCCGGGCGCGACCAGGCTGTAGCAGGTGTTCAGCAATCGCGGCTCGGGTACGGCCGCGCCGCGCAGCAACACGGCAATGGCATCCGCGCAGACGCGGGCCTGGGCATTCGCGGCAAAGGCGGATTTCGGCATGGCGCCGGCGATGGCGGCGTCGCCGATCACATGCACGCGCGGCACCAGCTTCGATTCGAAGCTGACGGGGTCGATCGGGCACCAGCCGGAGCGGTCGGCGGCGCCGGCGATCTGCGCGATGGCACCGGCGCGCTGCGGCGGGATGACGTTCACCACGGCACCCTCGTGATTGCCGAAGTCCGTAATCACCGCCCGCGCGGCGACGTCCACGCCAGTAGCGCGACCGCCGGCGGAGAGCGGCACGTATTCCAGCAGCCCCGGATACAGCGCAGCCCAGGCCGCCTCGAAAAGCCGCTGCTTGGAGAAGGCATCCTTGGCATCGAGCACCAGAAGTTTCGAACGCGGCTTCCGGGTCTTCAGGTAGTAAGCGATCAGGCTGGCGCGCTCGTAAGGGCCGGGCGGGCAGCGATAGGGGTTGGCGGGGATCGCCATGACGACGGTGCCGCCATCCTCCATTGCCTCGAGTTGCGAGCGGAGAAGCTCGGTCTGCGCTCCCGCCTGCCACGCATGCGGCATCACCGAAGCGGCGGCCTCGTCATAGCCGGGCAGCGCATCGAAACGCAGGGCGATGCCGGGGGATAGAACCAGACGATCATAGCTCAGCACGCTGCCGCCGGAGAGCGTGACGCGGCGTCCGGTGGTGTCGATGCCCGTTGCGGCCTGATGCACCACGACGATGCCCTGGGCACGCAGCGCCCCGTAGCCGAAGCGTTGGCGCTCCATCGGCCGTAGCCCGGCGATGACGGCATTGCTGAAGGGGCAGGCAGTATAGGTGGCATTGGGTTCGACCAGCGTGACCGCCAAGCCATGCCGGCGCAGGGCGCGGGCACAGCTCGCCCCGCCGAAGCCACCGCCGATCACAACGATCTGCGCCGCCCCCTGCGCCAATGCCGGCGCCGAGAGCAGCCCGATCAGCGCGCGCCGGGCGACCTTCACCGAACCACCCAGGCCGAGATCGCCAGACTCTCGGCCTCTGTGAACCCCCGCGCCAGACGGTCCATCACGGTGGCGGGGCGCGTGCCATCCCGGAAGGCCCGCATGGCCGCCGCGACTTCGGCCGGATCGCGGCCGCGCAGCGAGGGAATGGTCGCGCCTTCGCGTGTCGGCGAATGACAACCGAAGCAGCTGGACGCGCCGGGCGGCGCCTCCTCGGCAACGGCCGGCATCGCTCCCAGCAACAGCGCCACCACTGGCGCCATCGCCCTCACCTGCGGCGCAGGTCCGTGTTCCGCAGCGGCAATTCGCGCACGCGCTTGCCGGTGGCCGCGAAGACCGCGTTGAGAACGGCCGGCGCGGCAACCGCGATTGTCGGTTCGCCCACCCCGCCCCAGAAGCCGCCTGTGGCCATGACGATGGTCTCCACCTTCGGCATCTCGTCCATCCGCAGCACCTGGTAATTGTCGAAATTGGTCTGCTCGATGCGGCCGTCCTTCACCGTGCATTCGCCGTAGAGCGCGGCCGAAAGCCCATAGACGAAGGAGCCCTCGACCTGTGCGGCGATCTGCTGCGGATTGACCGCGTAGCCCGGGTCCGTCGCCGCGACGATGCGGTGGATCTTGAGTTCGCCCGCATCGCTGACCGAGACCTCCGCGCAGGCAGCGACGAAGCTGCCGAAGCCGTTGGTCTGCGCCAACCCGCGGAATACCCGCTGCCCGTTCACATCAGCGGCCGGCGTCCCCCAGCCGATGCGCTCGGCCACGGCATTGAGCACGCCCAGGTGCTTCTGATAGTTGCCCATCAGCGCACGCCGGTATTCCAGCGGGTCCTTGCCGGCGGCGTGCGCCAGCTCGTCCATGAAGCATTCGAGGTAGATCGTGTTCTGGTTCAGGTTCACCCCGCGCCAGAAGCCCGGCGGCACATGCGGGTTGCGCATGGCGTGGTCGATCAGCAGGTTCGGAATACCGTAGCCGATATCGGCCTCGTTGCTGCCGCTGTTCAGCCCCTGGAACACGACGGGATCGCGCCCGTCGCGGATGTTCTGCGGGAAGATGCCGGCGATGATGGACTGTCCGGCGATGCGCATGTGCATCCCGGTCAGGTTGCCCTGCGCGTCGAGGCCCGCCGTCAACTTGCACATGGTGACCGGATGGTACCGGCCCTGCCCCATATCCTCTTCGCGGGTCCAGAGCAGCTTCACCGGCGTGCCGGGCATCTGCTTGGCAATTTCCACGACCTGGCGCACCCAGTCATGCACCGCCCCGCGCCGGCCAAAGCCGCCGCCTAGATGGATCTTGTGCACCTCGCAGCGCGACGGCGGCAGGCCGGCGGCCTCGGAGGCGGCAGCATGCGCGGCCTCGCCGTTCTGGGTTGGCGTCCAGACCTCGCAGCGCTCCGGCGTCCAGACGGCGGTGGCGTTCATCACCTCCATGCAGGCGTGGTTCTGATGCGGATAGGAGTAGACCGCCTCGACCTTCCGCGCGGCGGAAGCGATGGCTGCGAGGGCATCACCGGCGCGATTGCCGACGGCGGCCTGCGGTGCGTCCAGCGCAGCCTTCATCACCTCGGCGAAGGCAGCCGAGGAGGCGTTGGCATGCTCGCCCTCGTCCCAGACTATGGTCACGGCCTCCAGGGCGGTCTTGGCGCGCCACCAGGTGTCGGCGACTACGGCGACGGCGTTGTCACCGACGCGCAGCACCCGCTTGACCCCAGGCATCGCCTCGGCGGCTGCGGAGTCCACGCTCCGCACCGTGCCGCCGAAGACCGGGCACGCGCGGATGGCGGCATTCAGCAGGCCCGGCAGCTTCAGGTCCATGCCGTAGATCTGGCTGCCGTTCAGCTTGGCCGCCGTGTCGAGCCGGGCGACGGGCTTGCCGGCAATTTTCCAGTCGGCGGGGTCCTTCAGGGCCACGTCCGTGGGCAGCGGCAGTCGCCCGGCCGCCTCGGCAACGCGGCCGAAGGTGGTGGTCCGACCGCTCGGCGTATGAGTGATGATGCTGGCGGCGGCACGGCACTCGCCGACGGGGACCGCCCATTCATTGGCGGCGGCCTGAACCAGCATCATGCGCGCCGCGGCGCCGCCCTTGCGGACGTAGTCGTTGCTCTCGCGGATGCCGCGGCTACCTCCGGTCGACATGCTCCCCCAAACACGGGCACGCGCGAGATTCTGGCCTGGCGTCGGATATTCCGTCGTGACCTTCGCCCAGTCGCATTCCAGCTCTTCGGCGACGAGCTGGGCGAGGCCGGTGAGCGTGCCCTGGCCCATTTCCGAGCGGGCAATCCGAATCACGACGGTATCGTCTGGCTTCACCACGACCCAGGCATTCACCTCTGGCGAGGCCGGAGGGGCGGCGGTCTGCGCGGATGCCTCGCCGGACAGCGGGATGCGGAAACCCAGCGCGAGGCCGCTGAATACTGTGGCGGCGGTGGCGAGGACGCCGCGGCGGGTGGGGGTGTGGATGGCGTTCATCTGGATTTCCCCCTCAACCGGCTGTCGCGGGACCGGCGGCGCGCTGGATGCCGGCGATCACTCGATTGTAGGTGCCGCAACGGCAGATGTTGGTGACCTCCTCGCGGATCTGCGCCTCGGTCGGCCGGGGTGTGGCGGCCAGCAGCGCGGCGGCGGCCATGATCATCCCGGACTGGCAAAAGCCGCATTGCGGCACGTCCAAGGCCAGCCAGGCCTGCTGGATCGGATGGCTGCTGTCGGGCGACAGCGCCTCGATGGTGACGATCTTCTGCGCCTCGTCGAAGGCTGAGACGGGCATGGCGCAGGAGCGCGTGGCGGCGCCGTCGACATGCACGGTGCAGGCGCCGCATTGCGCAATGCCGCAACCGTACTTGGTGCCAGTCAGCCCGAGCTGTTCGCGCAGCACCCAGAGGAGGGGAGTGTCGTCCTCGACCTGAACGTCGATGACTTGTCCGTTGACGTTGAGCTTCGCCATTCTCGTTTTCCCTGTCCCTGCATGAACCGCGGTCGCGCGGAGCCTATCAGCGGGAAGCCGGCGAAAACAAGTTGGTTTACAGAGGGCTTCAGGCGAGTGGGTGCGGGAGGGCAAAGCCCTCCCGCGAGCACGTCACCCCGGGGAACCGCGCGGCGGCGCGAGCCGCAGCGGCACGAAGCGCTGCCCCTGCTGGCTCTCGATCAGGAACAGTGCCGTCGCCCGGCCCTGGCGGCGCAGGCGTTCGATACGCTCCTGGAGTTCCTGTGGCGTATTAACCCGCTCCTGCTGAACTTCCAGGATCAGGTCGCCCGGGCGGATTTCACGCTCGGCACCGGGCGTGTCGGGCAGGACCTCCACGACGACGACCCCACGCTGCTCCGGGCGAAGTCGGAACCGCTCGCGAAGCTCCCCGTTGAGGGCGGTGACGCGCAGTCCGAGGCCGGAGAGCTCGATCGGGCGATCGCCGCGCGGGGCCTGCGGCGTGGCGGCAGCCGGCGTCGCCTCGTTCGGCAACTCGCCAAGCGTGACGGTGAGGGTCTCCTCATGCCCGTCGCGCCAGACCACCACGGGCACCTGGGCGCCGACGGCGGTTTCCGCGACGATCCGCGGCAGGGTGCGCATCTCGCGCACTTCCTGGTTGTTGAAGCGCAGCACGACGTCGCCGTTGCGGATGCCGGCCGCCGCGGCCGGGGCGCCTTCCTGGGCGCGGGCGATCAGCGCGCCGCGCGTTCCACCATGCAGGCCGAGGGATTCGGCGATCTCCTCCGTGACCTGCTGGATGTTCACGCCGAGCCAGCCGCGCCGCACCCGTCCGCCACTGGCAAGCTGCGTCGCCACGCTGCGCGCGAGGTTCGAGGGGATGGAGAAGCCGATGCCGATGGAGCCGCCGCTAGGCGAGTAGATGGCGGTGTTGATGCCCACCACCTCGCCCCGCATGTTGAAGAGCGGGCCACCGGAATTGCCGCGGTTGATGGCGGCGTCGGTCTGGATGAAGTCGTCGAAGGGACCCTGGCGGATGTCGCGCCCGCGGGCGCTGACGATGCCTGCCGTCACCGTGCCGCCGAGGCCGAAGGGATTGCCGATCGCCAGCACCCAGTCGCCAACAAGCGAGGTGTCGGAATCGCCCCAGGGCACGAAGGGCAGCGGCGCGGTGTGGTTCACGCGCAGGACAGCGAGGTCGGTCCGCGGATCGGTGGCGATCAGCGTGGCGCGCAGCGACGTGTTGTCCTGCAGGATGACGTTGATCTCATCCGCGCCGTCGATCACGTGGTTGTTGGTGATCACGATGCCCGAGGCGTCGATGATGAAGCCCGAACCGAGCGACTGCGCGCGGCGCGGCGTCGGGCGGTTCGGCGAGGGTGCCTCGCCTTGCTGGCCTGGGCCGGGAGCGCCCGGGCCGCCGGGAGCACCGGGGCCGCCTGGGCCACCGGGCGGGCGGTTGCGGTTGAAGAAGTCGCGGAAGAACTCCTCGAAGGGCGAGCCGGGCGGGGCCTGCGGCGTCTCCGGAGCGTCCGGGCGGCCGGGGCGCGGCGCCATGTTCTGCGTCGTGGAGATGTTTACCACCGCGGGCAGCAGCCGGCGCACGAGCGGCGCGAAGCTCTCGGGGGCACCGGGCAGCGGAACCGGCAGCGGCGCGATGGGGGCCGCGGCAGGTGCGGGTGCCGCGACGGGAGGGGAAGCCTGTTGCGCCAGGGCGGGCAGGGAGAAAGCCAGAAGAAGGGCAGTGGCAGCAAGGCGCATGAAGGTCACCTCGGAAAGGGGGAGACCGGGCGGCATGGTGCCGCCCGGTCCAGGTTATGTGGAGGCTAAGGCCGGCCTGCCAAGCGCGCCAGCCTATATCCGCCGATCTAGGGAGCCGCGGCGGCCGGCGCCGGAGCGGCAACTGGAGCTGCCGGCGGGGCCGCAGCTGGGGTCGCGGTCGGGTTCGGCGCCGGGGTTGGTGCCGGCATTGCCCTGAAATACCGGAAGAAATCGCTCTCCGGGGTCAGCACCATGCGCGCCTCGCCCGTCGAGAAGACTTCCCGGTAGGCCTGCATGGTCCGCCAGAACTGGAAGAACTCCGGATCCCGCTGGAAAGCCTCGGCGAAGACGCGGATGGCTTCCTGCTCGCCCGTACCGCGCAGGATCGCGGCATTGGCCTCGGCCTCCGCCAGCAGAACCGTGCGGTCACGCTCGGCCTGGGCCCGGATGCGAGCGGCCACCTCGGCACCCTCGGCGCGGGCTTCCCGGGCGACACGTTCGCGCTCGGACTGCATGCGGCTGAGGATGGCCTGCGTGTTCTCCTCCGGCAGGTCGGCGCGGCGGATTCGGACATCCGTCACCTCGATGCCGAAGCGCGTCGCCTCGTCGTTCACCTGGCGGCGGATCTCACCCATGATCCGCCCGCGTTCCACGCTGAGCACCGCCAACAGGGGCTCGCCGGCCAGAACCCGGCGCAGCGAGGAGGTGACGATGGAGTTCAGCCGCCCCCGGATGCCCTGCTCCGTAGCGCCCACCGTCTGATAGAAGAGCAGCGGGTTGACGATGCTGTAGCGCGTGAAGCTGTCCACGATCAGGCGGCGCTGATCGCCCAGGATGACCTCTTCGCCCGGCGCCTCGAAGTCGAGCAGGCGGCGGTCGAAGGCGATGACGTTCTGGATGAACGGCACCTTCATGTTCAGCCCGGCGTCCTGGATCACCCGAATCGGCTGGCCGAACTGGGTGATCAGCACCTGCTGCGTCTGCTGAACGGTGAAGAAGCTGGAAGCGACGACGAAGAGCAGGACGACGGCAACCGCGCCGGAAATAGCGAGCTTGTTCATCGGCCGGCCCCTCCACGCTGTTGCGTAATCGCGGGTGCGATCGCCGCTGCCGGCGGAATGGCGGGCGTGGCCCCTCGCGGTTGCCCGCCGGGCGCGCGGCCCTCACTCAGCGGCAGGAAGGGCACCAGCCCCTGAAGCCGGTCATCGACCAGCGTCATGCTGTTGCGCTTGAGGATTTCTTCCATGGTTTCCAGATAGATGCGGCGCACGGTGATATCCTGCGCCTGCTTGTAGGCGGTGAGAACGGCGGTAAAGCGGCCTGCCTCGCCACGGGCGCGGGCGATCTGGCTGTCGCGGAAGCCCTGGGCCTCCTGGACCATGCGTTCCGCCTCGCCACGGGCGCGGGGAATGATGTCGTTGCGGAAGCTCTCGGCCTCGTTGCGGACGCGCTCGCGGTCGGTATTGGCACGCTGCACGTCGCGGAAAGATTCGACGACCGCGGCCGGCGGATCGGACTTCTGCATCTGCACCTGGGTGATTTCCACCCCGGCACGATACTGATCCATGATCGCCTGAGTACCGCGGCGCACATCCTGCTCGATCTGTGCGCGCGCTTCGGTCAAGGCCGCCTGGATGGGCGTACGGCCGATGACTTCCCGCATCATGGATTCGGCGGCGGATTTCACCGTCTCCTCGGGATTGCGCGTGTTGAACAGGAAGTCGCGCGCATCGCTGATCCGCCAGAAGACGGCGAAGTCGATGTCGACGATATTCTCGTCGCCCGTAAGCATCAGGGATTCGGCCAGCACGTCGCGGCTTGCGATCACGCGGGCACCCGGTGCGGCATCGGCGCCGGCCCGGAAGCCGACATCCACGCGGTTGATGCGCGTGACGCGCGGCGTGGTGACGCTCTCGACCGGATAGGGGATGCGATAGTTCAGGCCTGGCGGCGCGGTACGTTCGAAGGCGCCGAAGCGCATGACGACACCGAGCTCATCAGGCTGCACGCGATAGAAGCCCGAGGCGGCCCACAGGGCCAACAACACGACCGCGGCGAGGGCCAGGCCCTTCGCGCCACCGGCGCCACCGCGAGGCAGGAAGCGCTTCACCGCATTCTGGGCGTTGCGAATCATTTCCTCGACATCGGGGCCAGGGCCGCGATTGTTGCCGCCGCCGCCGCCACCGGGAGGCCCCGAAGGCGGGCCGCCCCAGGGTCCGCCCCCGCCGGGGGGACGCGGATTGCCCCAGGGGCTCGGTCCGCCATTGTTCCACGCCATCTGTGTCGAAATCTCCGTCACGCCGGGAGGCACCGCCCGGCCGGTCAAATCTTAATTCCAGTCAACATATGGTGTCCCGCCCGTTTCGGGGAGGGGTGCGCGACACGTTCCGCATGTGCATATGTGCCGGCCTGCCGGTCAAGGAAAGGTGAGTACCATGCCAGAGCCCCTCGCGGACGCCGTTCGGAACGCGCTTTCCTCCGTGATCGACCCCGCCACCGGCGTGGACGTGGTGAGCTCGGGAATGATCGAGGGCATCTCCGCGCGCGACGGAATGGTGCAGTTCAGCCTGGCGGTTCCGCGCGAAAGGGCGCGGGGCATGGAGCCCGTGCGGGCCGCCTGCGAGAAGGCGGCGGCCAAGGTGCCCGGCGTGATCTCGGCGACGGTGGTGCTGACCGCGCATCGGGATGTGGCCGTGGAGCAGCCGGGCGGTGCCGCGCCCGCGACTGCACGCGCGACGCGGCCCCCGCCGGGCCAGGGGCAGATGCTGCTGCCGGATGTGAAGCGCATCGTGGCCATCGCGTCGGGCAAGGGCGGCGTCGGTAAATCCACCACGGCCGTGAACCTCGCCGTCGCTCTCGCCGCGCAGGGGCTGCGCGTGGGGCTGCTGGACGCCGATATCTACGGCCCCTCCCTGCCCCAGATGCTCGGCACGCATGAGAAACCGCGCTCCACCGGGCAGCGGATCATCCCGATCGAGCGCTGGGGGCTGAAGGCGATGTCGATCGGCTTCCTGGTGGATCAGGATACCGCGATGATCTGGCGCGGCCCCATGGTGATGGGCGCGCTGGAGCAGATGATGGGCCAGGTAGAGTGGGGCGAGCTGGACATCATGATCGTCGACATGCCCCCCGGCACCGGCGATGCGCAGCTCACCATGTCGCAGCGCGTGCCGCTGGCCGGCGCGGTCATCGTCTCGACGCCGCAGGACGTGGCGCTGCTGGATGCGCGGCGCGGCATCAAGATGTTCGAGAAGGTGAACGTCCCGGTGATCGGGCTCATCGAGAACATGTCCTATTTCTGCTGCCCCGCCTGCAACCACCGGACGGAGATCTTCGGCCATGGCGGCGCGAAGGTGGAGGCCGAGAAGATGGGCGCGGAATTCCTGGGCGAGCTGCCGCTGAAGCTCTCCATCCGCGAAATGGCCGATGCGGGCACGCCCATCGTGCTCGCCGCACCCGACACGCATGAGGCCGCGACCTACCGGCGCATCGCTGCGCGTATCTGGGAAAAGGTCGAGGCACCGGCCGCCGCCGGGCCGAGGATCACGATGGAATGACGCCTGCCGCCCGCCTTGCCCAGATATGCCTGGCGCTTCCGGAGGCGACGGAGCGCGAGACCTGGGAGAGGCCGACCTTCCGCGTGCAGGAGAAGATCTTTTGCATGGGCTTCGACGACCCGGCCGCCTGCTGGTTCAAGGCACCGCGGGGCAGCCAGGAACTACTGATGGAAGCCGACCCTGAGCGCTTCTTCCGCCCGCCCTATCTTGGGCACAAGGGCTGGGTGGGCATGCGGCTCGACGGTAGCCCCGATTGGGACGAGGTCGAGGACTTAGTACGGCGCAGTTTTTCGCTGATTGCGCCGAAGCGGCTCAGCCGCGGGCTATAAGCCGGTCGATCTCCGCCGCCGTCGGCATCGATGGCGCGGCGCCGGCGCTGGTGCAGGCCAGCGCGCCTGCCGCATTGGCCCGACGGATGGAGGCTTCCAGCGGCATGCCGCGGTCCAGTGCCGCCGCAAGCACGCCGCACCAGGCGTCGCCCGCCCCCGTGGTGTCGACCGCGGTGACCTCAAAGGCAGGAACGCTCACGACGCCCGCCGTCGTCGCCACCACGACCCCGCGCTCGCCCTGCGTCATCGCAATGCCGATGCCCAGCCCGGCATGCAAAGTAGAAGCGCTCGCGGCCAATCCTAGCTGATTGCCGAGCCAACCCGCCTCGCTCTCGTTCAGGATCAACAGGTCGAGCGCGCGCAGAGCCGCCGGATCCATAGTCCCTGCTGGTGCCAGGTTCAGCAGCAGGCGAGCGCCGGAGGCGTGGCCGCGCGCGATCAACGCAGCGTTCTCAGCCGGAGCAACCTCCATCTGCATCAGGAGCGTCGCGCCGCGAGGGATCTCCTGGACCTGCTCGGCGCGCGCGGCACGATTGGCGCCCGGAGAAACCGCGATCTGGTTGTGGCCTGCCTCATCCACGCAAACGCAGGCGAGGCCGCTTGGCTCGGTGACGTCGCGCAGCGCCGCCACATCCACACCCGCCGCCACCAGCGCGGCTCGCAACATCTCGCCCGGCCCGTCGCGGCCGACGCAGCCCACGAAGCGCACTCCAGCACCATCCCGCGCTGCGGCGATAGCCTGGTTCAACCCCTTGCCGCCAGGCAGTGCGGGACCGGCCTCGCTAAGCACGGTCTCACCTGGGCGCGGCAGGTTCGGCAGGCGGAAAACGATATCCGCTATGGCGGAGCCGAAGACGATGACGCTCACGGAAGCAGCAGCCCTTCGGCCATTGCGCGTTCGTAGAGCGCCTCGATCATGGCCGCGAAGGGACCGCCGAGGTCGATGGCCGGCTGCATGCGGACCAGGCTGCGCGACTTTGTCAGTCCCACCTCAGCCCAGGCCGGCGCGCCGCATTCGATCTGTTGGAGGAAACCCTGGAGCCGGTCGCAGCCCATGGCGAATCGCGCCTCTGGCGTCTCCAACGCCTCGAATTCGTCCCAGGAGCCGCGCAGCTTCCGCCCGAGCTCGTCGGGCAGCATGCCGAAAATCCGGTCGGCCGCCGCCCGCTCGCGCTCGGCCTGCGTGACCAGCCCGGCATCGTCGAAGGCGAAGGTATCGCCGGCCTCGATCTCGACGACATCGTGAATGGCGATCATGGCCAGGACGCTCGCCACGTCCGGCTTTGGCGAGACCTCATCGGCCAGGGTCACGGCGATGAGCGCCACGTGCCAGGCGTGCTCCGCCGAATTCTCCCGCCGGTCGCCGGTACGGCCGGCCCTCAGGATGTGCTTGAGGCGATCGCCTAGCGCGATGAAGGCCAGAAGTGCGTCTCGGCGCTCAGGCGGCACGTCCGAGCGTCTCCATCAGCTCGCGCCATTCGCGCTTGGAGAGGCCGCTGGTCTCCTGCGTCACCGCCTCGCCACCCAGCATGCGCCGAACGATCGCCAGCATCTGCGCGGAGAGCGTGGCGGCACCCATCCGGTAGTCGCGGAATGCCTCGTAGGTCAGGGGCACCCAGGCCTTGACCGTCTCCATCATGGCTTCGGCGTAGACGCGGATTTCGTACTGGGCATGGGCGTCAGCGCGTAGGCTCAGAAAGTTGAGCAGGTTGTGAAGGTCGGTCTTCCAGTACCACTGCGTATAGGTGTTGAGCGTGAGGTTCATCCGCGCGAGCTCTCGCGCCAGGCCGCTGCGGCCGCGCTCAACGGGCTGGCCGTCCTCGTCCTCGTTCAGCATCCAGGCGTAGTGGTCGTAGTTGCGCGTTGCATCCTCGCGCAGCATGTCGAGCACCAGCGCTGCATCCTCGCCCTGCAGCACCTCGCCGCGGCCCTGGCGGTTTGCGGCGGATTGGGCGGCGAGCTGCTCCGGCTCGGGGATGTAGAACTCGCGGTCCATCACGGAGTAGCGCGCGGAATACTCGTTCACATTGGCCGTGCGGTGCCGGATCCATTGCCGCGCCACGAAGATGGGCAGCTTCACGTGGTACTTGATCTCGCACATCTCGAAGGGCGTGGAGTGGCGGTGCCGCATCAGGTAGCGGATCAACCCGCGATCCTC
>JAQGHY010000021.1 GCA_028291455.1 Rubritepida sp.
TTCCGTGAGGACGTCGGTGGGCTTGGGGTGCAGCGCGCGCAGGTTGCGGGTGTGGCGGCTGTTGCCGCCGCGCATGGGCTTGGGCGCATGCTCGGCGACGACGACGCTGGCACCCGCCTGGCTCGCGGTGATGGCGGCCGACAGCGCTGCATTGCCGCCACCCACCACCAGCACGTCGTAGGTGCGGGTGAAGTCCATGTCCCGTTCACTCCAGCTCTTCGGGTTATTGTATCCGGCTGTATACGAAGATGTCCAGATTGCGGTTCCGATCCCGCTCCGGCTTCGCTACAGTTTGGGCATGGACGGGATCGCCAGCCAAGGACGTGGACAGGAAGCCTATGCGCAGGTGCGCGAGGCCATCCGAAACGGCACCTTGCCGCCCGGCGTCCGGCTGACGGAAACCGATCTCGCGGCACGCTTCGGCGTCTCGCGCACGCCGATCCGCCAGGCCATAGCCAGGCTGGAGGCCGAGGGGCTGCTGACCCATGAGCCGCGCCGCGGCCTCTCCGTCACCCGGCCCGATCACAGCCAGATGGTCGAGCTCTACGTGATGCGCGAGATCCTGGAGGGCGCCGCCGCCCGCCTCGCCGCCCAGCATGCGAGCGAGACGGAAATCGGCGCCATGGCCGAACTGGTGACGAGCGAGCCGGCCTTCTTCGAGGACGCCCCCCGGCTGGCGGCGCTGAACCAGCAGTTGCACGGGCTGCTCTACCTGGCCGCGCACAACCGCTACCTGCTGCGAAGCCTGGAGCAGCTCTCCGCCACCATGGCCCTCCTCCCCTCGCTGCTGACGCTGGGCGGCCGGGCCCAACAGGCCCATGCCGAGCATCGGACCCTGATTGCGGCTCTGGGGACGCGGGACGGCGAGGCGGCCGCGCAGGCCGCCGGCGGCCATGCCCGCGCCGCACAGCGCCACCGGCTCGCGTGGCTGGTGCGGGTCGCCGGCGTTCCCCTGGCCGCGGCCGGCGGCAGCGCCGAGGCACCTTAAGGCGAGCCGTCCCGCCATACGCTCCCGTGCCATGCAGGAGAGCCGGGGCTCAAAAGCTTCTGCGCGAAGCAGTGCGGCGCTACAAACTCCGCAGACTGCGGAGAGCGATGCAATGCCCGATATCCTTGGCTGGCGCGGCAAGTTCGGCGTCCTGGGCCCCTCCACCAACACGGTGGTGCAGCCCGATTTCGACATGATGCGCCCGGCCGGCATCACCGCGCATTACAGCCGGATCTTCACCCCCGACACTGAGGCGGTGAGCAACGAGACCTTCCGTGCCGGCGTCGAGGTCATCGGCGCCAATACGCTGGACGCCGTGCGCAGCGTCATGACCGCGGCGCCCGACTACCTCGTGATGGGCATGAGCTCGGTCACCTTCTTCGACGGCGTGGCCGGCGCCGACCGCTTCGTGAGCAGCGTGGAGCAGGAGAGCGGGCTTCGGATCAGCATCGGCTCGCATTCCTGCACGGCGGCGCTCAACGCCTATGGCGGCATCCGGCGGATCGCGGTCCTCTCGCCCTATTGGCCCAGCATGAACACCGAGGTCGCGCGGTACTTCTCCGATGTCGGCTTCACCGTCGTCCGGGACCGCGCGATGCAATGCCGGAGCTGGACCGCCATCGCCGAGGTTCCGCCCTCGACGCTGGTCCAGGAGCTGCGTGCGTTGGACGGCGACGACATCGATGCCATCATCCAGGTCGGCACCAATCTTTCCATGGTGCGCCTCGCGGCCTCGGCGGAAGTCTGGCTGGGCAAACCGGTCATCGCCATCAATGCCGCGACCTGGTGGCACGCGCTGCGCGTCAATGGAATCAAAGACCAGATGGACGGCTTCGGCCGCCTGATGGCGGAGTTCTGAGCATGTCCCTTCGCTTCGACGAGATCACCGCCCCCAAGCCGACCGCCGAAAGCCTCGCGGCTGAAAGCGCCACCATCCTGGCATTGCTCGACAGCGGCGAGCGCGCCAAGGCGGTCGCCGATTGGGACACGATGCGCCGCGCCACCGACACCTGGAGCGCCCTGGTCCACCTGCGGTTCGCGCAGGACACGACCAACGCCGAGGCCAAAGCCGCGCGCGAATACGCCGACGCGCTCGCCCCCACGGCCACCGGCTTCGAGGTCGCGATCAAGCGCCGGCTGCTGGACGACCCCGATCGCTCCGCCGTCGAAGCCCTGGTGGGCGCGCATGTGCTGCGCCTGTGGGAGACGGACATCACCACCTTCGACCCCGTCATCGCGGCGGATTTGGAGGAGGAGTCCAAGCTCTCCGCGCGCTACACGGCGCTGCTGGCCTCCGCGAGCTTCGAGATCGACGGGCAGGTGCTGAACCTCTCTGGCCTGGCGCCCTATGCCGAGCACGCCGACCGCGAGATGCGCCACCGGGCGGAGAAGCTGCGCTGGGAGTTCTTCGCGGCGAACGGCGAGGAGCTGGACGCCATCTACGACGCGCTGGTGAAGCTGCGGCATGGTATGGCGCTGAAGCTTGGCGACGCGAATTTCATCCCGCTCGCCTACCGCCGCATGCGCCGCGTTGATTACGACGCCGCCGATGTCGCGCGCTATCGCGACCAGGTCGCCCAGCACGTCGTCCCGCTCGTCGCCAAGCTGCTGGAAGCGCGCCGCGCCGAGCACGGTTGGGACAAGCTGCGTTACTGGGACGAGGCGCTGATCGACCCCGCCGGCAACCCCAAGCCCAATGGCGATCACGACACGCTGGTCGCCGAGGCGCAGGTGATGTTCGACCGGATGGACCCGCGCCTGAGCGACTTCTACCGGATGATGCGGGCGGGCGGCTTCCTCGACCTGAAGAACCGGCCGGGCAAGGCGGGCGGCGGCTTCTGCACCTCCTTCCCGACGGAGGGCGTGCCCTTCATCTTCGCCAACTTCAACGGCACGCATCACGATATCGGCGTCTTCACCCATGAGATGGGCCATGCCTTCCAGTGCTGGGAAAGCCGCGACCAGAACGGCATCGACCAGCTCTGGCCAACCATGGAGGCCGCCGAGATCCACTCGATGGGCCTGGAATTCCTGACCCATCCGCAGATGGGCCTGCTGGTCGGCGAGGATCAGGCGGACCGCTTCCGGCGCATGCACCTCATCGGCTCGCTCGCCTTCCTGCCCTATGGCGTCTGCGTCGACCACTTCCAGCACGAGGTCTATGCCAACCCGGAAGCAACGCCGGCCGAGCGGCATGCGATCTGGCAGAGACTGGAGCGGCGCTACATGCCCTGGACCGACTATGGCGACCTCGCCTATCCCGCGAAGGGCGGTCGCTGGCAGTCCAAGCAGCACATCTACAACAGCCCGTTCTACTACATCGACTACACGCTCGCCTTGTGCTGCGCGCTGCAGTTCTGGGTGAAGTCGCGGCATGATCCGAAGGCGGCGCTGGACGCCTATGTGGCGCTCTGCGCGCTGGGGGGATCGGCACCCTTCCAGGATCTGGTGCGTTCGGCGGGGCTGGTGTCGCCCTTCGCCGAAGGTGCCCTGGCCGAGGTGGTCAGGGAGTCGGAGGCTGTGCTAGCCGGCTGAGACGGGTGCCGGTGCTCGCCCGCCTCGACGCTATGCCGACCGGAACACGATCGCTTTGGCGCCTTCCCACAACACCGCCCGGCCAACCTTGGCTAGCCGATCCAGGTCCTCGCGGATGGTCAGGAAGTGGTTTCCCGCCAGCTGTCCGGCCTTGCTGGCGAAGCAGCACGGGCCGTAGGCGACCAGGATCTCCGTCTCGCTCACGCCGCCGGGATAGACGATGATCTGCCCCGGCGCGGGATAGCTGGTGGCGTTCTCGAAACCGATGGACAGGTCGCGCTCGCCCATCGGAATCCAGCAGGCCTCGCCGCTCCAGCGGACGTGGATGATGCGGTCGTCATAGGGCAGCAGCTTGCGGAAGCGCGCGCAGGTGATCGGCGCCGCGGCCTCCTCGAAGTCCGCCCGGAAGATTTCGCCGCCGATATCGATGATGATGTCCGTCACGCCCGTACCCCGTGCTTGCCGGGAACGCAGAAGCACGGCTCCGGCCTCAGGTCGAGTCACCGATCCAGGCGGTAAGCCGTGCCGCCAAGGCCGCACTGTCGCCATCGAGGTGCAGGAGCTTCAATCTGGCACGGTCGCCCGCGATCAACGTCACGTCCGACTTCCGCAGCCGGAGTGCCTTGGCGACATAGGCGACCAGCGCAGCATTCGCTGCGCCCTCCACGGGCGGTGCCGCCAGTCGGAGTTGCAGCGCGGGTCGGCCGTCCGGACCTTGCACGACCCCATCCACGCCGTCGCGCGAGGCTCGCGGCGTGAGCCTTATGGCCAGTCGCATTCCCTTGGGCGTCGGCGAAAACGGAATCACACCGCCGTGCCGACGAGGCGGCCGATGCCTGCGGTCAGCGCCATGGCCAGCGCGCCCCAAAAGGTCACGCGCAAGGTGGCATGCGGAACATTCGCCCCGCCCGCCTTTGCCCCGACCGCGCCCAGCAGGGCCAGAAAAACCAATGAAGCGATGGAGACGAGGGGAACCAGAAGCGCCGGTGGCGAGACGAGGACCATCAGCAGCGGCATCGCTGCGCCAGTGGCAAAACTTGCGGCGGAGGTAAGCGCCGCCTGGACCGGGCGGGCGGTCGAAATGTCTGAGATGCCGAGTTCATCGCGCGCATGGGCGCCCAGCGCGTCCTTCGCCATGAGCTGTTCGGCGACGAGCCGGGCGAGCTGCGGATCGACCCCGCGATGCACATAGATCTGCGCCAGTTCTTCCCGCTCGAACGCAGGGTCCTCGCGCAGCTCTTTACCCTCGCGCGCCAAGTCCGCGTTCTCCGTATCGGCCTGCGAGCTGACGGAAACATACTCGCCCGCCGCCATGGACATGGCGCCCGCCACGAGGCCAGCCGCACCGGCCACGAGGATATCACTGGGCGCGGCGGACGCAGCCGCCACGCCGACAATCAAGCTGGCAGTCGAGAGGATGCCGTCATTGGCACCCAGCACCGCGGCCCGTAGCCATCCGATCCGGTCGACGAGGTGATTTTCCTGATGCAGCCGAAGCCGGCTCATTCGTCACCCCGTCCATACCTCAGATCAAATTCGGCCCATGACCATCAGGATGATGATGACGATCAGGACTACACCGAGGACACCCACGCCGCCATTGCCGAAGCCATAGCCGTAACCGCCGAAACGGCCGCTGAAGCCGCCGAGCAGGGCGATGATCAGGATGATGATGAGGATTGTACCGAGCGACATGGACTGTTCTCCGTTGGCAGTAATACGCGGATGAAGAATTCACCGCATGGCTACTCGGTGCCGCAGTCGGTCGTGAGGATCCCGCAAGAACCCACAAACCAACTCCAGACGAGTTTGGCTGCGGCGACAACGCACGGCCAAGGCCACGGTTGCGTTCTGTGACAAGAGGCCGGGATTATTTCGGAGAGCAGGTTCAGCGAAGTGTAAAACGCACCGGCACTACGAGTTCAATCGGGTCGCCCGGCATTTCGGCCGGAGGCGCCGGTAATGGCGAAGCGCGGCGGATCATTTGCCCTACCGCAGAGTCCAACTCTCCATCGCCGGATCCACGCTCGATGCGCCAAGCGGAAACCGATCCATCGCGCCGCATCGAGAAGCGCAGGAGCACGACGCCTTCGGAACGACGAAGCCGAGCGCTCGAAGGATAGTCCTTATGCCGCTCGAGCGCGGCCATCAGCTGGCCGATGTAATTGGCGGGCGGCGAGCGCGACACGGAAGCAGGACCGGGCGGAGCTGCGGCGGCAGCAGCCGGGGCAGTAGGCGCTTCGGTCGGGGCAACCTGCATCGGCGCAGCCGTACGAGGCGTGGAAGGGCGGGGCGGTGGAGGCGGGGCCACGGCGCGAACCGTCTCCAGCGGAGGCGGTGCCTGCTGAGGCGGCGGCGGCGTTGCCATCGTCACCTCCTCTGGAGGCGGCGGTGGCTCCTCCGCGGCGTCGGGCGTCTCGGCGAGGATGGGTTCGGGCGGCGGGGTATCGGGCGGGGGCGGCTCCTGGAGCTGCGGCTCCGGCGGCGGCGCTTCCGTCCGCACCAACTCGGGCGGAGGTGACTGAGCTTCCGGCGGAGCGGCGGTCTGCAAGGGCTCTTCGAGCGGAGGCTGGAGCTGGTCCGGCGGTGGCGGCGGGGTCGTAGGCTCGGGCGGTGCCTCGGCGGCCGGCGCCGTTTCGACGGGGGCAGCGGTGGTCGCCTCGGTGACTTCGGGAGGTTCGGCTGACGGCGCGGCAGCTGCTTCGGCCACCGGGGAAATCTCGACCTCGGCCACTGCCGGAGCCGGGATCTCGGGCATGGGCGAGGATATCAGGACGAACACCACCGCCGCATGCAGGAGCATCGCAAGCAAAACCGGCAACGCGAACCGCCGCACGTAGCTGGGTGGCTGCGCCATCGACCCCGCGAACTCGGCTCGGACGGAATAGTTGGAACCGTCCGGCATGGCCTCAGCGGGCCTGCATGGCGGGCGCGGTGGGCTCGGCCTCGGCAATGAGCGAGACGCGCGAGACGCCGGCGGCGCTCACCTTGCCCATGACGCGCATCACGTCGCCATAGGGCACGGAGCGGTCCCCGCGCACATAAACTGGCGCGTCGTTCGCCTCCTCGGCGCGGAGTGCCACGATGCGCTGGGTGAGCTCCGCCTCGGGAACGGCTTCTTGGCGCAGGAAGACCTGGCCGTCGCGCGCCACGCTCACCACCACCGGCGGCGCGGTCTGCGCGACGCGGGCGGCGGAGGTGCGCGGCAACTGCACGGGCACGCCGACCATCATCATCGGTGCGGCGACCATGAAGATGATCAGCAGCACCAGCATGACGTCCACGAAGGGCGTGACGTTGATGT
The DNA here is from genome assembly GCA_028291455.1 of Rubritepida sp. Lineage (GTDB taxonomy): Bacteria > Pseudomonadota > Alphaproteobacteria > Acetobacterales > Acetobacteraceae > Roseococcus. The sequence goes on from JAQGHY010000021.1 coordinate 6,828, forward strand.
CGGACATGGCGGTGCCACCGCCCTCGTCGTCCTCATCGCCTCCCGAGCCGCCGGAGGTACTCATTGCCATCGCCGGCTACTCGGCCGCAGCCGCCACGCCCAGGGGGCGCGGCATGCGGCTGAGCCGGAGTGCGAGGTCCGAGGCGGCGCCCAGCGCCTCCTGCCGGACGCCGGCCAATCCGCCGAGAAAGCGATTATAGGCCATGACGGCCGGGATGGCGGCGACAAGGCCAACCGCCGTGGCGAAGAGCGCTTCGGCAATGCCCGGTGCCACCACGGCGAGACTGGTATCGTTGCTGGCGGCGATGCCGGTGAAGCTGTTCATGATGCCCCAGACGGTACCGAACAGCCCGACGAAGGGGGCGACCGAACCCGTCGTGGCGAGGATCTGCAGGCCCGGCTCGGCCCGACGCACGGCCTTCAGCACGGCCTTGCGCATGGCGCCGTCGAGCCGCTGCCGGAACTCGCCATCCGTTTCCTGCCGGCCCTGGCCGAGGCGCCATTCCGGCAGCCCCGCATGCAGCGCGAACCCGACCAGATCCGCCGAAGGCTGCTCCATCAGAGGCGGCGCGGCAGCCGCTGCTGCAAGCGCCCGCGACTCCCGACGCAGCCGGCCCAGCGCGAAGCTCTTCTCGATGATCACCGCCCAGCAGGCGACGGAGGCGAGCGCGAGGCCGGCGATCACAGCCTTGACGATGGGATCGGCGGCCAGGAACAGCGCGAGCAGGGAGAAGTCATGCGGCGTGGGGGGATTCATCGGGCGCGCTTACTTCTCGAAGGTCACGCCGGCGACCCGGGAGGCCAGCACGCTCCGGGCGACGCAGGCGTTGCGCGCATCGGCCTCGGTGTTGCCGCAGGCGATGATGTCGTTGAGCAGGAGGCTGCCCACAGTGTCGCAGCCCTGCCCCGTCAGGTCGAAGAGCCGCACCACGGTGCGCCCGGCCGGCAGCGGCCCGGCATCGACCGCCAAGCGACGCGATACCACGCCATCCTTGCCGAAGAGCACGAGGTCGAGCCGCAGCGGGTCCAGCGCCTCGGGGCCGCCATTGTTCAGCACCATCCAGACGCGGCAAGCGCCCTCGCGCGCTTCGAGACGGTTGAGCTCGATCCGAAGCGGGGAAGGCGCGGTCTGCGCTTCTGCAGGAGCGAGGCCGGCAAGCAGGAGCCCGGCGAGCAGAACGGGGGTGACGAGGAAGCCGCGGGGCATGTTTCAATCCTTCGAGGCGAGCTATCCGGCCAGCACGCACATAATCGCAATTGCGAGCCGTTTGCAATTCACCGCGGTGCAATATGCCTAGTATTCGTATTCCCAGGTCACGCCGAGCCGATCGCCGGCCGGTCCGGTGGATGTCTGCCCTTCCAGCCGCAGCCGTGGCGTGAGCTCGACCTGGACGCCCACCCCGGGCGCCGCGCCGCTGGTGCCCTGCTGGACGCCGACATAGACGCCGGGCGCGACGTAGCGGCCCGCCTCAAGCGAAGCGCCGTTGCCGCCATCGCTGCCCACCCCGAGCCGGTCCAACCCGGCGGCGCTGCGAAGCCGGTCGAGCACGCCCGAACCGGGGGCCGACAAGCCCGCGAGTTGGGCCACCGCCTGGGCAATGCTCGCCAGCTGGAAGGGCGACAGCCGGCTGGTCTCCCGGTCGAAGAGCAGGCGGGCCAGCGCTTCGTCCTGCGGCAGTTCCGGTTCGGAGGAGACCGTCAGCTCCGGGGCCGCCGGCGTTCCCTTGACCGTGAGGTTGATGGTGTATGCGCGGGCCTGGGACGTCGCCAGGAAGTCGAGGCTGGGCGAGAAGCTGCCGCTGTCGAAGCCTATGATGCCGCGCGTGAACTGGAGCTGACGCCCGGCCATATCGAAGGTGCCTCGCCGCATGCGCAGGCCGCCGGAAGGCACCGGCGCCGCGACCGTTCCGCCGATGGTGATCTCGCCGCCGAGTTCGGCCTCCACGCCGCGTCCGCGCAGGAAGACGGCGCGCGGCGCGGCGATCACTAGGTTCAGCGTCATGGGCAATGCCGGCGGCGCCGCCCTCACCTGCTGCTGCCGCCGCGGCGGTGGCGGCGGGCGGCGGCCCTGGGGCATCGGCCCGATCTCGCGCACGGGACCGAGGCTGGACACGCTGGCGCCGAGGGATTCGGGAATACGTAGCTCCGCCCGCTGGATCGTCACGCGCCCGCCCAAGCTACCGCCGGCGGTGAGCGGGCCACGAAGCTGGAGATCCGCGTCGATGGTGGCATCGCCGGTCTCGCCGGTAATAGGACGGGCGTTGTTGGCGCGGAGGCGGAGCTCGGCCGGAATCCCCTCCCCCATCGGCTCCACCCAGCCATCGGCGGAGATCGTGCCGCCGCCCAGGGTGCGGCCCGTGAAGGAGTCCACCACCAGACGCTGGCCACGCGCCGAAAGCCGCGCCGCCAGACCATCCAGCCGGAGGCCGTAGACCGGATTGGAATAGCTGCCGTCGGCGAGTGTCGCGGTGCCCGCGAGCTCCGGCGCGCTGGCCGTGCCGGTGGCGCGCAGGTCGAGCGTGGCGCGGCCGGTGAAGCGGTCCGCGCCACCGGAAAGAAAGGGCCGCGCGAGCAGGCCAAGATCGAGCTGCCCGCGCACGGATGCCTCCAAGGGAGCTTCCACGCCCATTCCACGCGGCTGTGCGGCCTGGATGTCCAACTGTACGCCCGGCCCTGCATTGACCCGTGCCTGGACGCGCGCTGTTTGGCCCTGGACGCGCGCCGTCGCCGCCACCTGCGCCGCCGGAAGCCCGGCCATGGCGGGATCGGTGGAGCGCACCCCCTCGACTCGAATGGTCGCATCCACCAGCGGCGCCGAGCTGACGCCCGATGCCACCACTTGGCCGGAGAGCGTGCCCGCCACCAGTCCGCCGCTGATCGGCGCCAACGGAATGGAGGCAATGTCGACCCGGGCGCTCAGGTTCTCGCCCACCAGCCTGCCCTGCACCGCCAACGTCCCGCCGCGCCGGCTGGTCAGCCGCGCCGGTTCCAGCACCAGCTCGCCGGTCTGGCTGACGCGAATGCGGGCGGGTGCGGCAAGGCGCAGCGCATCCGCAGCCGCGCGGGCCTCCAGCTGCGTGAGGGTGATGGTGGTGTCCTGCTGCTGGCCGATATTGCCTGCCAGATCCAACCCGAACTGCTGCGCCGTGACGCCGATGCGGAAGCCCAGCGCCGCAAGCGTCCCATTGATCTCGGCCTGGACCGCCGCACGGTTGGCGCCCACGCCGACGCCGGTTCCGTTCAGGCGAAGCCGCAGGCCCTGCGCCGCCGGCCCAGTCTCCCCGGCGATGATCCGCGCCTCCAGCTCCGCCGTCAGCCGCCCGGCAACGCCCGCGCCCAGCGGCGCCAGATCCGGCGCATCCAGCCGCAGCGCGCCCGCGAAGGGACCCTTCGGCAAGGCGCCCTCGCCCTGACCGTTGAAGGAAATGCCGGCATAGCTCCCATCCAGTCGCTCCAGCCGGACGGTCTCGCCCTGCTTGCGCGCATGGACCGCGAGATTGAGGGGTTTGGCATCAAGCCGCCCGGTGGCCGTAGCAGTGACCTCCTCCAAGCTGGCCTGTGCCGTCACGTTGAGCCCTTCCAACACCCGCCCGGCGGTGACGAGGCGTTCGGTCCGCAGCATCGCCTCCAGCTGCGGCGCCTCGGGCGTGCCGCGCAGATGCCCTTCGGCGGAAACGGTGCCCTGCGCGGATGGCGGATCGCGCACCTCCAGGTTGAAGGCGACGTCGAACGGGGCGGCGGCGGGACCATGCACGGTGGCGCGGATGCGCGCGGCCTGCAGCGTGGCATCGACCTGCCGGTCGGCGCCCCTGACGCGGGCCACCAGCGTCACCGCATCGCCGAGCATGGCATCGACCGCGCCCGCGCCCCGGATACCGCCAGCCGCGATACGGAGGTCGAGTTCCGGCACGGCAACGGTGCCGCCAACCTCTCCCTCGAGCCCCAGGCTGGTCCAGCCGGTGCCTACGGGCAGCAGGGCGCTAAAGGTCTCGGGCGGGGCGGGATCGACCCGGAAGCGCATGGCGATGGCCTGCGCCGCGGAGAGCGAACCGCTGACGTCCGCGCGCCCGGCCGGCATAGCCACGGTAAGGCGCTCGATCACGATGCCGCCATCCGCCGCACGGCGCAGGGCGAGGCTGGGCGTAATGCGATCGGCCAGGGAACGCTGCGCCTCGGGGATAAAGGGACCGGGGTTCACCGTGCCGTCCAGCGTGAGCGCGGCCGCGCCGTCTGGATTCACGGAGAGCCGCCCCTTCAAGGCCGCGTTCGTCGCGCCGAGTTCGGTGGACAAAAGCCAATCCGCCCCTTCCAGCGGACCTGAAAGTTCAATCGTCGTTCTGAAGGGCGCATCCGGTTGACCGGCGAGGCCGGCCACCAGCCCACCCGGCGGTTCGGAGGCCTCGATACGGCCGGCGAGCCCGGCCTCATGCAGCGTGAGGTTCACCGTGACCCTGCCCGGCCGGTCCAGCCGCGTCGCAGCGAGCGCCGCCTCCAGCAGCCGGTTCTCAATCGCCGCAGAGCCCCGAAGCGACAGCGCCACCTCCTGCCCGGCCACCGCCGCGCCCAGCTCGATCCGCGCCGCATCCAACGCCTCGATCCGGATGGCGACGGGCAGCTGAGGCACGCTCGGCAGGGCGAACGGAGTCGATGGCGCGGGAGGCGCCGAGGGATCGCTGGCCGGCAAGCGAAGCACCGCGACGCGTCCGACGCGCACGGCATCCAGGACCACGCGGCGGTTCCATAGCTCGCGCCAGCGCAGGGCGATCTCGGCCTGTTCGACCTCCAACCAGACGCCGTCGCGATCCCCCATGCGGACCCGCGCCACGGCGAGGCGGCCAGGCAGCGGGCCCGTCACGCCCTCGATCTCCAGCCCCGGCACGAAGCGAGGCGCCAGCCCGGCCACGGTGCGCAGCCCCCATGGCGTGAACAGCGCGCCGATGAGCAGCACCGGCACGAGGATCAACAGCCCGAGAAGATATGCCAGCCAGCGCATCAGAAAGCGTGCCCGATGCCGATGTAGAAGCCGAAGGAACCGCTGCCCGGCTGGCGCACCAGCGGCACCGCGACATCCGCGCGGATCGGCCCGATCGGCGTGTAGTACCGCGCGCCGACGCCGGCACCGACTCGGACCTCGTCGGTCGGCGCGCCGGCGCTGGTGCCCACCGCGCCCGCGTCCATGAAGACCACCGCACCATAGGAGGAGCCGAAGCGCTGCCGCAGCTCCACCGAGCCTTCCAGCAGGCTTGCGCCGCCGGAGGGCTTTCCGCGCGCATCCCGGGGGCCGATGGACTGATAGTCGTAGCCGCGAACCGAACCGCCGCCGCCGGCATAGAACCGCTGGCTCGGTGGCACCGTCTCCGCCTGCGCGTTCAACAGGCTGCCTAGGGCGCCACGCAGGGCAAGGATGGTCCGCCCGCTCCCGGAGAAGTCGATATAGGTCGACGCCGTGAGCCGCAGCGGCAGGAAGGCAGTGCTCTCCGCGAAAGCGAAGGAGGGCGTGACGCTGCCCATCGCGCGAATGCCGCGGCGCGGGTCGAGCAGATTGTCCGTGCTGTCATAGCGAAGCTGCGCGGTGACGCCGGCAAGCTGATAGGGCACCAGCGGCAGGCCGGACGGCGC
>JAQGHY010000035.1 GCA_028291455.1 Rubritepida sp.
GCGGCTGGGCGGTCGCCGCCTTCACGGCGCGGGCCGCGGCCTTCGCCGCCGCGCTCGCGTCCACCACGCTCACGTCCGCCACGGCCCGGCTCGGGACGGCCGGCACCCGGACGGGCGCCACCGCGACCACGCCGGCGGGTTGCCGCCTCGGCGATCTCCTCGGGCGTCACGACGTCCAGGCCCTCGACCGACATCGGCGGGATCGGCGCGCCGGTCAGCTTCTCGATGGCCTGGATCAGCTTGCCGTCGTCGGCCGTCGCGATCGAATAGGCATGGCCCATCTTCCCCGCCCGGCCGGTGCGGCCGATGCGATGGACGTAGTCCTCGGAGTGGAAGGGGATGTCGAAGTTGAAGACGTGGCTGAGGCCGCCGATGTCCAGGCCGCGCGCGGCCACGTCGGAGCAGACCAGCAGCCGGATCTCGTTCGCCTTAAAGGCATTCAGCGTGGCGAAGCGGGCCGACTGGTCCATGTCACCGTGCAGCGCGCCGACCGAGAAGCCGTGCCGCTTCAGCGACTTGTAGAGAATGTCCACATCCACTTTGCGGTTGCAGAAGATCAGCGCGTTCTGCACCTGCTCCCGCTGGATGAGGCGGCGCAGCGCATCGCGCTTGTCGCGATCCTGCACGTAGAGGACGCCGGCGGTGATGGTGGCCGCCACCGAGGCCGGGCGGCTGACGGTGATTTCCTTCGGGTTGCGAAGGAAGGCGTCGGCGAGGCGGCGGATTTCCGGCGCCATGGTGGCCGAGAAGAACAGCGTCTGCCGCAGCGGCGGCAGCATGCCGACGATACGCTCGACATCGGGGATGAAGCCCATGTCCAGCATGCGGTCGGCTTCGTCGATGACCAGCAGCTTGCAATCGGCCATCAGGATGCGGCCGCGATCGAACAGGTCGAGCAGGCGGCCCGGCGTTGCGATCAGCACGTCCACGCCCTTCTCGAGCACGTCGCGCTGGTCGTTCATGCTCTCGCCGCCGATGAGCAGCGCATGGTTGAGGCTGAGGTACTTGCCGTACTTCACGAACTGCTCGGCGACCTGCAGCGCGAGCTCGCGCGTCGGCTCCAGGATGAGGCTGCGCGGCATGCGCGCCTTGGCGCGGCTGCCGGCGAGGATGTCCATCATCGGCAGGGTGAAGCTTGCGGTCTTTCCGGTGCCGGTCTGCGCGCAACCCAGCACGTCTCGGCCCATGAGGACGATGGGGATCGCCTGCTCCTGGATCGGCGTGGGGTGAATGTAGCCGCTTTCCGTGACGGCCTGGAGCAGCTCGTCGGACAGGCCGAGATCGGCGAAGGTGGTGCGGGGCGGCTGGGGCTCGGCCTCCTCTTCCTCCTCGTCACCGGCTTCCTCGGCGGCCTCGGGCTCAGCGGCTTCCGCGACGGGCGCAGTCTCCAAGGCGGGCTCGGCGGTTTCGGCAACGGACTCGGTCGTCTCGGCGATCGGCTCTACCGTTTCGGCGACAGGCGCGGCAGCTTCCATGACGGGCTCGACCGTATCGACGACCGGCTTGGCCACTTCCGTGACAGGCTCGGCGGCTTCCGCAACAGGCGCAGTCGGCTCCGCGACGGGCTCAGGCCCTGCCGCGACCGGCTTGGCAGCGGCCTTCGCCCGGCTCGCCCTGGGTGCCTTTACGACAGGCGCGGGCGTTGCCGCGACCGGCTCGGCCGGAAGCTCCGCGGCGGCGGTGGTGTTCGTCTGGTTGGAGTCCGTCTCGGCTGCTGCCGGCGTGTTTTCGGCAAGCGCGGCGTGCGGGGTGGTCTCTGTCAAAATTGGGCATCCTGGCCATGGGGGCCGGCGCATGATGCGCACGGCCACTCGGGCGGACTTGCCGCCCTCTTCTACAACGAGCCGCATATGCGCCCGATGCTATCTAAGCGCAACCGGAAACCCGTGGATTGCGCGTGCCCTCAGGGCAATTTATCCCCTGGCCCATGCCGATCCCCCTCCTGTTGCTCCCTGGCCTGCTCTGCGACGAGCGTCTCTGGCGTGACTGCCTGCCGTCGCTGGAGGGCCTCGCCGACCCGCGCATCGCCGACCTGACAAGGGACGACAGCGTCGCCGCCATGGCGCAGCGCGCGCTGGAACTGGTGGAGGGCGAGGTGAGCTTCGCCGTGGCGGGGCTCTCGATGGGCGGCTACGTCGCGTTGGAGGTCTGGCGCCAGGCGGGAATTCGCATCTCGCACCTCGCGCTGCTGGACACCTCCGCGCGCCCGGACACGGAGGAGCAGACGAGGCGCCGGCTGGCGCTGATGGAACTCTCGCGCACCGGGACCTTCCACGGGGTCACCCCGCGCCTGCTGCCGAGCCTCATCCATCCGTCGCGGCTAGGCACGCCGCTGGCCGAGGAAGTGACGGAGATGGCGGCGCGCGTCGGACATGACGGATTCATGCGGCAGCAGCAGGCCATCATGACCCGCCCGGATTCCCGGCCGAACCTGCCGGATATCTGCATTCCCACCCTCATCGCCTGCGGCGCGGAGGATGTGCTGACGCCGCCCGCGCTGCATGAGGAGATGGCCGCGCTGATCCCGGGCGCGCAGCGGATCACCTTCGCCGCCTCCGGCCATCTGCCGACGATGGAAGTGCCTGATGCCGCCGGACTGGCACTGCGCGATTGGCTCGCCGCCTGAGCGCGGCCGGCTAGCCCGCCACGCAGCGCGTCACCCCCGGCTGGTCTCGGGCGGTGCCGGCGACGGTTCCGGGCGGGCAGGGAGCCTGCGAGCGATTGGGCGGCGTGATCCCGCGATCCCAGCCGCGGACCTCCGAATCGTCGCCCATCATCCCAACTCCGCTGCCGGCGGAACAGCGGCCGCGCCCCTGCGGCGTGCCGCCGTTCGGGCAGAGATAGCGGCGCGCGGCCTCCATCGCGGCGGAACTCGGCCGGCGCAGAGCGCCTCGGATCTCCTGCCGGCCGGCGCTGACACTTCGCGCGGCGCCGGCCCGGCCCGCGGCACTCGGTCCCGCCAAAATGGGCGGCGCCTGAGCGAGAGCCGGCGTGGCCAGCAGCAGCGCGAGGGGAAGGGCGGCAAAGCGCATCATGCGGCAACTCTACGAGATTTTTCGGGCCGCTTCACCTGGGCGGCGCGAAGCAGGCGTTGCGCGCGGGGGCGGCCGCTTACATGGTGCGGCCATGACCTTACCCCCGACGACACCCTCCGAATCCGCGCTCCTCACCACCCGGGAAAGCAAGCGCAGCTACGGCGTGTTCTGGGGTGCGGCCTGCTTCCTCCTGCTGGGCCTGCCCTTCCTCGGGCGGCAGCGCATCCACATCACCAACGAGCGGATCATCATCGAGCAGGGCTTCTGGACCAAGACGCGCGACGACATCGAGGTCTTCCGCATGCGCGACGTGGTGGTGAAGCAGAACCTCTACCAGCGCATCGTCGGCATCGGGGATATTGTGCTGAAGAGCATGGAAGGCCGCACTGAGGAACTGCATGTGCTGAAGGGCGTGCCGCAGCCGGTGCTGGTCGCGGAGACGATCCGGACCGCGTGGAATGCCGTCGCACGCCCGAAGGGCCCCTCGACAGCCGTTGATTGAGGCCGCAACACGGGTGTTGCCGCATGGCGCGGAGTTGGCGGGGGCCGGATGAAGCACTGGTTTCCTGTTCTTCTGGCGCTTCTGCTCGCGGCGCCAATGGCACGCGCCCAGCCGAGCGAGGCCTGCCGCGCATATTGCGCCTCGATGCCTGGATACCGGGGCCTGACGCCAGCGGTGCAGGCCCAGTGCTTTTCCCGTTGCGCCGCGGGCGAGGCGTTCTCGCAGCAGCAACAGATACCTTCGATGCCGGCGCCGGCTCCGGTCGTGGCGGTCGCCCGGCCGGCTGCGTTGCCACCCGTTCCCAGGCCAGCCGCGCCCGCCTCGGCGCGTCGCGAAACTGCGCCGGTTCCAGCGTTACGGCCCACGGTTCCCGCCGCCGCCCCGCCTCGCGACACTGCACATCTGGCCGCCCAGGCTGCGCCGCCGACGGTCGTGGCGACCAGCCGGCCTATTCAGGACCCGCCACGGCCGCCCGTGCAATACGGCGCCTTCCATCTCGCGCGCCCACCTAGCCTGCGATACGGCCTGTCCGTCGGTCAGCGCAGCCCTCAGGCGGCGGAAGAACAGGCGGAAGCTGCCTGCCGCACCCTGACGGGATCCTGCATGCCAATGGCGGAATTCACCGAGACCTGCGCCGCCGTCGTCGAAGGCATCCGCCGCGTCGGCCTGTTCATCACCAGCGACCCCAACACCTATCGCGTCCAGGCCATCACGCATGGCGTGGCATCCAATCCCGCCGATGCGCAGGAGGTGGCGATGCGGGACTGCGGGGAGCGCGAGGGCGGGCGGCTGACCTGCCGCCTGCGGCAGCAGGCCTGCGGCGCGCGCTAGGACAGGATCGCGTCCGCAATCTTCTCCGCCACCATCAGCGTCGGGAAGTTGGTGTTCGCGCAGGGCACCACCGGGAAGATCGATGCATCCACCACGCGCAGCCCCTCGATGCCGCGCACCCGTCCCTGCGTGTCCACCACCGCGCGCGGATCGTCGTCCGCACCCATCCTGCAGGAGCAGGAGGCATGCCAGATGCCGATGGTGGCCTTGCGGATGAAGGCCTCCAGCGCGGCGTCGTCGGTCATCACCTGCTCGAAGGTGAAGCCCTCGATCACGTAGCGGTTGATGAAGCGGCTGCGGATGAATTCCGGCCCGTCCATGACCAAGCCGATCAACGAGGTCAGGAAGCGGTTCTTGTTGTTCACCACGCCGAGCTTTCGCACGCGGTCGCTGTAGCTTGCCGGGAAGTGGTTCGAGGTGATCTGGCCGAGCTCACCGCTCATCTGGATGGCCGCCATCATGCGAAAGCCGGTCATGAGGCGGTCGAGGTCGCGGCGGTCGGAGAGGAGGTTGAACTCCACCGTCGGCTCGGTGCGCCAGTCCTTGGAGGCGAGGTACACCTGGCCCGTCTCGGAATATGTCTTGTTCACCCAGAGCAGGAACGAGGCGACCTGCTTGCCCACCGCGTGCCAGGCCGACTTACTGACGGCGGCGGCGAACATGTCGCCGCCCGGGATGCCCTCCATCCCGGAGGAATAACGCAGCCCGACCTGGATGTGGCGGCGCGTGT
>JAQGHY010000289.1 GCA_028291455.1 Rubritepida sp.
GGAATGGTCGGCAGCGCAGGACGCAGCGCTTATGGCGCATCGAAGGGAGGCGTTATCACCCTTAGCAAAGTCATGGCGGTGGAGCTCGCCGCTTTGGGCATCCGTGTCAACGTTATTTCACCAGGTCCAATCACAACGCCGCTGGCATCTGCGGCGCACTCATCGGAGACAAAAGACGACTATAATCGCCGCATCCCGATGCGACGTTATGGTACCCCGACCGAGGTCGCCGATGCTGCATTGTTCCTGCTGTCCGGCGAATCGACTTATGTTACGGGTCAAGTGCTTGCAGTCGACGGCGGCTTCACCGTTCAAGGTCTTCCAATGAACTCGGGCGCGCAGTCCCTATAGCATCTTGAGGCCGGGGAGAGGTTACGCTGATCGTATCCCCGGCGGAGGCCACCTTGGCGGTCGCGTGATGGCGCGCTCTTAAGACCGACCGTAAGATCGTACTTGAGAGCGTGCCATGAGCCAGATCACCGTGCTGACGGGTCCCGAGCGCCGCGTCGGTGGCGCCCCGTCCGCGACGACCGGCCCATTGCCGGGCGGGAGCCGCCGGCGGCCCTGTTCCACTACTCGCGCGACGGCGCGGCGAGCATCCAAGAGCCCACCTCGCTTCCTGGCACGGCATCCTCCAGGCCGACGGCTATGGAGGCTATGGCGATTTCTATGCACTCGGGGGGCAGCCTGGGCCTCTGGGCCGGCGCTCGAAGCCGGCTGCTTCGCCCACGCCCCGCGCAAATTCTTCGCTTGCGGACATCGAGGGCGCCGCGCGCAGGAAAGCGTGGCGCCAGACTCCGCAGCCGATCTATCCGATCGCGCTTGAGGCCGTGCGGCGTCTCGAAGTGCTGTTGGACATTCAGCGCCGGATCCTCGGCCGCACCCCCGGAGGGGCTTGCCATCCGCCGCGAGCGCAGCACGCCGCTGATGAGCGAGCTCCATGCCTGGTTGACGAAGCAGCTCAAGAAGCTCTCGCGCAACCACGACCTCGCCAAAGTCATCAATTACATGCTGCGGCCTTGGGAGGCGTCTATTGTCGCTTCTGATTAACTCTGTCGAGACTATTTGATAGAGTGCAAGCCGCCGATTAGAATGTCGACGGCCATGTCTGCAACCTGTGTCTGGGATAGCGCACCGGAAGGATTGAACCAGTTATGCGTCCAGTTGATCATGCCGAAGAACAACATTACCACTGGCCTCAATCGCGTTCGGTCCCGTTCCAGGGAAGGTTCAATTTCAAGCAAAACATGTTCGACGAGTCGCAAGAGACGGCGCTGATGATCGACGACCAGATCCCGTTGCTCGCGGGAGAGGTTGTCTAATTCGTTGAGCAGGACTTTGTGATGGCCCGAAGCACCGGAATATAATTGCATGAAAGCTCGGGTCAGCGCGCGAAGCCGCTCCGTAGGAGGGGCCTCCCCGGCCAGCGTCGCCTCTGCCACACCTGTGAGGGCATGGATGTGTGAATCCATGACGTCGAAAAGGATGCTCTCCTTGGATGGATAGTAATGGTAGAGCAGCGATTTGGAGACCTTGCAGGCCTTGGCGAGCTCCACCACCGAGGCGCCGAGGAAGCCGTGCGTGGCAAACAGCTTGGCGGCCTCCTCGAGAATGGCGCCCCTACGCTGTTCGTAGTCTGCGGCTTGTGTTCTCGCCATTCAATAACCTTTGTTCCTATCGCGGTTTCTCGATGGCCACTATAGAGGCGAGGTGATGAGCGCCAGCGAGAATGATCAGGCGCGATTTTGGCGCCGGCCAGCGATGTGACCGCGGACTGCTAGCAGCGCGGCGCCGGTGATAGCGCTGGAGGCGGCCACGAACAGCATCAGGGGTGCGGCGCCAAACGACAACAGCTTTGCGCCAACCAGCGAACTAGCGATCGCGCCGAGACGACCAACCGCAAGCGCGGCGCCAATGCCGGTCGCGCGTGCTGTCTCGGGGTAGATGTTTGCGCCAAGAGCGAACAGCGTGACCTGTAGCCCAACGATGAATACCCCTTGCACCGCCAATGTTCCCACGATCAGTTCGCCGCTCGAGCCGGTCAGAATCGCCAGCCAGGCGAGCAACGACGCCGCCGCGCCGCCCGCCGCCATGACCCCGAGCGGCCGCCGTGATCCCCAGCGATCCATCAAGGCGGCACCCGCCAGCGCGCCGAAGATGCCCCCGAAGTTGAACGCGGCGAGTCCGGCGCTCGCCAGCGTCAGACTCAGCCCGGCCTGAGACAGCATCGTTGGCGCCCAGCTGAACATCGTAAAGACTGCGAGCAAGCAGAAGAAGTTGGCCGCCCAGAAATAGAATGTGTCGATCCGCAGGCGCCGAGCGAAAATTGAGGTCTTCTGCCCGGCGACCGTGCCCTCGGGCGCCCGAAAGCCCCGGCCGAAGTCGAGTGTGTCGTCAAAACGGGCCAGGATGGTCCTGAGTTTCGGGTGAAGCCTTGGACGTGCGGCAAGGAAACTCGGGGATTCGGGCAGGAAGGCGATCATCGCGATCGCGACGAGCATCGGGGTGATGCCCCCTAGGACGAACAATGCCT
>JAQGHY010000297.1 GCA_028291455.1 Rubritepida sp.
GGCCGCCTTCCTCCAGCATCCAGTCGTAGCAGAGGTCCTCTGGCTCGCGGCCCAGCAGGCGCGCCTGTTCCAGCACGCTGGCCTCCGGCGGCGGCTCGTAATCCGGCGTCAGCTTGTAGATGCGTGCGTAGTTGTTGAGTCGGGCGAGCAGGGCGGGATCGGTGGTGGGCTCGGCCAGAATGCGGGCGCGGCGGCCCGGGTCGCGCAGGGCCTCGGCGCGTTGGTCGATCGGCAGATGCGCCACTTCGCGGAAGCCCGCGCGGGTCAGGAAGGGGTGCTGCGAGAGCTCCCAGCCGAACATCAGCCCGACTGGCCGCCCCATGACCTGGGCGGTGATAGGGATGCCTCCGGCATTGGCGTCGCTCACGCGGTCCAGCAGCCAGCGCCAGAAGTCGGGCCGGGATTCGCGCTGGAGCAGGGAGAAGGTCATCGGCCGCTGCGCGAGGCGGGCGATGCGCATCAGGCGCTCCCACTCCTCCTCGGCGGGGTCGTCGAAGTCGGAGATGAGCTGCATCCAGCCGCCGCCCAGCCCGTGGGCTATTTCGGCCAGCTCGATCTCTGCGGCGCCCAGGGTCGGGGTCGGCTCGCCGGCAAGGGTCTTGTGGGCAATGGCGCGGGAGGTGGAGAAACCCAGCGCGCCGGCGGCGATCCCCTCCCGCGCCAGGCGGGCCATCTCGGCGCGGTCCTCGGCGGTGGCCTGCTCGCGCTCGAAACCACGGCGGCCCATGACATGCACACGCAGCGCCGCATGCGGCACCTGGGTCGCGATATCCATATCGTAGGGGCGGGCTTCCAGGGCGTTCAGATACTCGGGGAAGCTTTCCCAATTCCAGGGAAGACCTTCAGAAAGAACGACTTCGGGAAGGTCTTCAACACCTTCCATGAGCTTCATCAGCATGTCGCGGCTTTCGGGCCGGCAGGGCGCAAAGCCGACGCCGCAATTGCCCAGCAGCGCCGTCGTCACCCCATGGAGCGAGGAGGAGAGGATGCGCGAGGTCCAGGTCGCCTGGGCATCGTAATGGGTGTGGATATCGACGAAGCCCGGCGTGACGAGATGGCCGCGCGCGTCGATCTCTTCGGTGCCGCGCGGTGCTGAAAGATTGCGACCGATGGCGGCGATGCGCGCACCATCCAGCGCAATATCGGCCTCGTAGGGCGCGCCTCCGGTGCCATCGACAATGGTACCGCCGCGGATGATGAGACTTGGATCGGGCATGGACACATTCCCCGTGATTTTTTTCACGATGCCACAGCAGGGATCAGGCTGCGAGAGGTGTCCGGACGAATCCGCCGATCCCTACATATCGTCTGGACGCGATCCCGCTTCCGCAACCGCTGGACACTGCCCTAGTTTCTGCACGGGCGCGGAATGCATCGTTCCCGCTGGCAAGGCCTGAGCGTGGGACGCCGTATAAGAACGATTCTTCTGGGGGTGCTCCTTGCGGCGCTTCCCCTGGCGGCGGTTGCGGGGTGGTTCCTGTTGCCGAGGGTGGAGCTCGGCCCTTTCGTCGCGACCCGCGCCAGCGCGAGGTTGGGCCGCGTGGTGGCGATCGACAGCCTGCGCGTGACGCCGGGGCGCCGCGTAAGCGTCGCTCTGCGCGGCGCGAGGCTGGACAATATCGAGGGCGGCACCCGGCGGGCCATGCTCCAGCTTGAAACCTTGGCCGCCGAGATCGAACTCTGGCCGCTGCTGCGCGGCGTGGTCGTCGTTCGGCAGGTCGAAGTGCACGGGATGTCGCTGCTGCTGGAGCACGCCTCCGGCGGGCGCCGGAACTGGCGGTTTCGCGATCCTGCCGCGCCGGCAGCGCCCTCGGAACCGCAGCGCGACCTGCCGGTGATCTACGATCTGCGCCTCACCGGCAGCGAGATCGTCGTCCGGACCAGCGGCGGCAAGGCCCTGCGCGCCGGGATGGAGAGCGCCACCCTCACCACTCCGGCGCCGGACCGGCCCGTGATCCTGGAAATCGGCGGCAGCTACAACGGGGTACCGCTTACCCTGGCGGGCACGCTCGGCAGCTTCGATCAGTTGCACGATGCCGCAGCGCCCTTTCCGCTCGATCTGCGCGCGACCGCTGATGATACCGTGCTGACCCTGACCAGCACCGCGAGCGATCCGTTGAACTTCGAGGGGGTGAACGGCCGGCTCACGCTGGTCGCCCCCACGCCGGATAAGCTCATGGCTATCGCTGAAGCTGACGGCGCCCCCGCGGTGCCGCTTAACATCGCGGGTACGCTAGACCGCCGGGGCGATCTCTGGCGTCTGACCGGAATCGAAGGCACGCTCGACAGCGCCGGCTTTACCGGTGCTCTGCTGCAGCTGACAGAGGGTAAGCCCGGCGAGCCGGATGCGGTGGCGGCCGAGCTCGACTTTAGCCGGCTCAACCTGAACCGGTTGCTAAGCTCCTCGGGTGGCGATGATTCCGACATGCCGCTGGCGGTCGAGGCTGCACCGGATCCGCGCATCGAGGCACGGCTTACGGCCGAGCATTTATCCTACGGGCGGCTGCGTGCCAGCGAGGCCCGGCTGAACGCCGCCGTTGGTCCCGGCCGGATCAACGTGGAAACGCTGGCCATGCGGGCGTTCGGTGCCCGGATCAGCGCGACGGGGCGGTTGGAGGCGGTCGGGCGCGGCACCCGCGTCGGCGCCGAGCTGACCGTGCTCGAAGGCAATCTCACAACGCTGCGCCAGGCCCTGGGTATTCGGGATCTCCCGCTCTCGGGGCTGATCGAAGGCCGCGCGGTGGCGAGCGGCGAGGGCCGCACTCTCAACGCAGCCACTGCCAGCGCCACGGTTGCGGCGGTGGTCACAATGACGGGGGGAACCATTTCGCGCGAGGTTATCGAGATGGCCTCGACAGACATCCGCTCCCTGTTCCGAACGCCCCGCGGCACGACGCCGCTGTCTTGCCTTGTAGCCATCGTCTACATGCGTGGCGGCCGGGGCGAGCTAATGCCGCTGCGTCTTCGGT
>JAQGHY010000026.1 GCA_028291455.1 Rubritepida sp.
AGCGTGTCCTGGTTGGTCTCGGTCAGGATCGCGTCGGCGCCGCCGGCGATCAGGCCCATGCATTGCTCGACGAGGCCGGCTTCAAGCGCGTCATAGGTGATGTGGCCGAGGCTGGGCAGCTTGGTGCCTGGCCCAATGTCGCCAACGACCCAGCGGTGGCGGCCATCGGCGAAGCTCTCCGCCGCCTCGCGCGCCAGCTCGACGCCGAGCTTATTAATCTCGAAGGCGCGGGAGCCAAGCTGGAATTCCTCCAGCGTGATCGGGCTGCCGCCGAAGGTGTTGGTCAGCACCATATCGGCGCCGGCCTCGTAGTAGCCGCGATGGATCTCGCGGATCAGCTCCGGCCGCGAGAGGCTCAGCACCTCGGTGCAGTTTTCCTTGTCCCAGAAGTCCTCGATGATATCGAGCGTCAGCGCCTGCACTCGGCTGCCCATGCCGCCGTCGCAAAGCAGCACGCGGTCATGCAGGGCGTCGAGAAGATGCGGACGAGAGGACATGGCGTGATTCTTCTTCGTTCAGGCGTTGGTTAGGGCGTGCACGGGAAGCTTCTCGGCCCGCCAGATGCGGACCCGCAGGGGCCCGCCGATCTCGTGCGTCGTAGCGATGGCGCAACCCGCCTCGCCCAACCAGCCGGCGAGCGCGGCATCGTCGAAGCCGGGCCAGCGATGGGCGAAGCGGTTCAGCACCTCGCCCTGCAGATGGGGCGCGAGGTCGGCCACCAGCAGCGTGCCGCCGGGACGCAGCACGCGCGCGGCCTCGGCCAGGGCGGCGGCAGGTTCCTCGGCGTAGTGCAGCACCATCTGGAGCGTCACCGCGTCGAAGCTGCCATTGGCCAGCGGCAGGCGGTACATGTCGGCCTGGCGGACGGTGCAGCGGTCGGCCAGACCGCGTTCGGAAAGGCGGGCGCGGGCCAGGGCCAGCATCTCGCGGCTGGCATCCACGCCCAGCGCACGCTGCGTCCGCTCCGCAAGCAATTCCAGCAGCCGGCCGGTGCCGGTGCCGATATCGAGCAGCGCGCCGATCTGCGCGGGCTGCGCATCGAGCAGCGCCGGCTCGATCGCGCTGGCGTCGAGGTCCAGCGCGCGAAGCTCGTCCCAATCCATCCCGTCGCGCTGAAAGGCGTCGGAGGCGGCACGGGCGCGCTCGGCGGCGATGCGCACGGCCAGACGGCGATCCGATTGCAGGACCGGCTCCTCTTCCGGCAGCCGGGCGAGGATGATGCGCACGATGCCGGCGGTGGCGGGCACCTGGAAATAGGCGTTCGGCCCTTCCGGAATACGCTCCAGCAGGCCGGCCTCGGTCAGGAGCTTCAGATGGCGCGAAAGGCGTGGTTGCGACTGCCCCAGTACCGCGCAAAGCTCCGTCACGCAGAAGGCCCCGCGAGCGCAGAGCGCGAGCAGCCGGAGCCGGGTAGGCTCGGCCGCCGCGCGGAGTTGGGAGAGAAGGGCATCCATGGCTTGTAGTGGCATAAAGATATCCTTATGTCCAGTCCGTGAGTTGGTCCCTGGACGCCAGAATCCCCGTTTTCCTCCTGCCCGACAGGGCCGCGCTGACGGCTGCCCTGGCCTCGGGCAAGCCTGCGGCCGTAGTCGGCGGGCCGGGCGGGGTGGCCGCCGAGAACTTCGCCACGGACGCCACGTCTCATCCCGTCGCCTGCGCCTGCTGCCAAGGCCGCGGCGAGGCTGCCCAGGCGCTGGACCGGCTCTTTCAGGCGCGGGTGCGCGGCACCACGCCCTGGTTCGACCGGGTGCTGGTTCTGGCCGAGGGTTCGGTCGGCGAGGATGTCAGCCAGGCCCTTCGCGAGGATGCGCTTGCGGCAGCGCGGTTCCGGCTGGCCTGATCCGAGATTGCGCGCCGCGCCCCCTGGGGCGAGACTGCGCAATCATCGTAAATCGAGGCTCCAAAAGTGACCAATCCCGTCGAACACATCGGCCAGTGGCAGGACGAGTTCACCGCCATCCGCCGTGACATCCATGCTCATCCCGAGCTGGGGCTGGAGGAGCACCGCACCTCCGACATCGTGGCGGCCAAGCTAGCCGAGATGGGCATCGAGGTGCATCGCGGCGTCGGCAAGACGGGCGTCGTTGGCGTGATCCGCAACGGCAACGGCCAGGGCCGCATCGGCCTGCGCGCCGATATGGACGCGCTGCCGATGACCGAGGCCAACGGCTTCGCCTATGCCAGCACCACCCCCGGCAAGATGCACGCCTGCGGCCATGACGGGCACACGACCATGCTGCTCGCCGCCGCCAAGTACCTCTCCGAGACGAAGAACTTCGACGGCACCGTCCATCTGATCTTCCAGCCTGGCGAGGAGGGCGCCGGCGGCGCGCTCGCCATGCTCGACGACGGGCTGTTCGAGCGCTTCCCTTGCGATGCCGTCTTCGGCCTGCACAACCGGCCTGGCCTTCCCGTCGGCGAGTACGGCCTGCGCCCGGGGCCGATGATGGCGGGCGTGGCCTTCTACGACATCTTCATCACCGGCAAGGGCGGCCATGGCGCGCGGCCGGAAGCCACCTTCGACCCGGTGATCATGGGTGCCGCCATTGTGCAGGCGCTGCAATCGGTGGTGGCGCGCAACGTACCCGCCGCCGAGCGCGCGGTGCTCAGCATCACCCGCTTCGACGCCGGCAATGCCTATAACGTGATCCCGAACGAGGTACGCCTCGGCGGCACCGTCCGCGCCTTCAGCAACGAGATCATGAAGCTGGTGGAGGACCGCATGCGCGCCATCAGCGAGAATGTGGCGATCGGCCTCGGCGGCACCGCCGTGCTGGACTTCCGGGTCATCACCACGCCTCTGGTGAACGACGCCATGGAGAGCATCGCTCTCGGCGATGCCGCGGCCGGGCTGGTCGGCGAAAGCGCGGTGAAGCGCGAATTCGCCGCCGTCATGGGCGGGGAGGACTTTGCCTATATGCTGGAGAAATGCCCCGGCGCCTATCTCGTCACTGGCAACGGCGACACGGCCGAGGTGCACAACCCCAGCTTCGACTTCAACGACCTCGCGATCCCCTACGGGGCTGGCGTGCTGGCCGCCGTCGTGGAAGCCAAGCTCGCCCGCGTGAAGGAAGAGACGGCCGACAACTGAGGCCGCGCGCCCGGTTCAACCCGCCTCGGACCGGCGCCGCAGGGCCCGGTCCGCGAGCAGGAGCGACAGGGTGAACACAATCAGCAGCACCGCCACCGCGGCCATCGCCGGGTCGAGGTTCTCGTTGATGCCGTCCCAGATCCGCCGCGGCAAGGTGAAGACGTCGCGGCTGGCGATGAACAGCACCATCACGAGCTCGTCCCAGGAGTGAATGAAGGCGAAGATGGCGCCCGAGAAAATGCCCGGCATGATCCGCGGCAGGATCACCCAGCGCAACGTCTGAAACAGCGACGCACCCATGCCCCGCGCAGCCTGTTCCAACCGCGGGTCGAAGGTGGCCAGCGCGGTCGAGACCGTGATCACCACATAGGGGATGCCGGTGACGCCATGGGCGATCACCACGCCGAGGAAGCGGTCCAGCAGTCCCAGCGGCCCGAAGTAGCGATAGAGCCCGATCGCATAGACGATCGAGGGGATAATCAGCGGCAGCAGCATCAGCACCCGCACGATATCCGTCGACCGGCGTGACACGCGCCAGCAGCCGATGGCGCAAAGCGTTCCCGCCACGACCGACAACGCGCTGGCGGCGATGGCGATGGTGAAGGATTGCCAGATGGAGCCCAGCCATTCCGGCGAGGTCAGCACCGTCTCGAAATGCCGCAGGCTGATCCCATCCTTCGGCAGCGAAAGGTAGCGCTGGTCGGTCAGCGCCACCGGCACCACGATCAGGATGGGCAGCAGCAGGTAGAGGGCCGTCGCCCAGGCCAGGCCGCGCCCGAAGGGGCCGGCCCCATAGGTCCCGTGCATGGCCTAGCCCCCCGTGCCGAACATGCGCCGCAGATCCACGACGCGGGAGAAGACGATCAGCGTCACCAGGATCGCCAGCACCAGCACCGTCGCCAGCATGGTGCCGAGCCCCCAGCGGATGAGGTCGAGGATCTGCAGACTGATCCACTCCGCCGCCATCAGCGTCTTACCGCCGCCGAGAATGGCCGGCGTGATGTAGAAGCCCAGCGAGAAGATGAAGACCAGCACGCCCGCCGCGATCACACCGGGCGTCGACAGCGGCAGGAAAATGCTCCGGAACACCTGCCCCCTGCTGGCGCCGAGCCCGCGCGCGGCCGCCAGCAGTCGCGGGTCGATCTCGCGCATGGTGGACAGCATGGGCAGCACGGCGAAGGGCACCATGTAGTGCACCATGCCGACGAGGATGCCGAACTCGTTCCATACCAGCGCCAGTGGCTCCGAGATCAGCCCCCACTGCATCAGCATGTTGTTCACGAGTCCTTGCCGGCGCAGCAGCGTGACCCAGGCGAAGGCGCGCACGAGGACGGAGATCCACAGCGGCACCAGCACGGCCAGCATCCACCAGCCGCGCGCGCGCGGGCTGGCCAGCGTGATGGCATAGGCGATGGCATAGCCGAGCAGCAGCGCCAGGGCCGTGGTGATGGTGCAGATGCGCAGGGTGGTGAGGATCACCCGCTGCACGCCCTCCGAGGTCCAGAGCCGTTCGTAATTGGCGAAGCCGGGCTCCGGCTCGGAAACGCTGATAGCCAGCACCTGCAGGATCGGCGCGATGTAGAAGACCAGCACCAGCAGCAGCGCCGGCAGGATCAGCAGCCACCAGCCGGCGCTTGTGCGGCCGGCCGCGCTCATGCCGCATCCTCCTCGACCGGCACCGCGGCATCTGCCGCCCAGCCGAGCCGCACGCGCAAGCCTTCGGCCGGATCGATGGAGGATTTCCAGGCGGGGAGCACGGCGCGGATCTCGCCAAGATGCTCGGTCGCGACCACCAGGGAGGAACCGGCGCCGAGGTAGGACCAGGCGCGGATGGTGCCCTCGACGACGTTATCGGCCGTCTCGCCCTCGGCCAGCAGGGCCAGTTTTTCCGGGCGCAGCGAGAGCAGGGCGCGCGTGCCCTCGGCGGGTCCGGCGCCGTGGACGCGCAGCTGCACGGGGCCGGCCTCCAGCAAGAAGCCCTCCGCCATCCTCGTGCGGACGGTGCCCTCAAGAAAGTTCGACTTGCCGAGGAAATCCGCCACGAAGCGCGTGCGCGGGCGCTCATAGAGCCCGTTCGGATCGCCGATCTGCACCAGCTTCCCGTGGTTGAGGATGGCGATGGTGTCGGAGAGGGACAGCGCCTCCTCCTGGTCATGCGTGACATTGACGAAGGTGCGGCCGATGCGGCGGTGCAGCGCCTTCAACTCCTCCTGCAATTCCGCCCGCAGCTTCTTGTCCAGCGCCGAAAGCGGCTCGTCCAGCAGCAGCAGCTTGGGGTCGAAGACCAGTGCACGCGCCAGCGCCACCCGCTGCTGCTGCCCGCCCGAAAGCTGACGCGGCAGGCGGTCGGTGAATTTCTGAAGCTGCACCAGGTCCAGCGCGGCACGCACCTTCGCATCGCGGTCGGCGCGTGACATCCCGCGCACGCGCAGCGGAAAGGCCACGTTGTCCGCCACGCTCATATGCGGGAACAGCGCATAGCCCTGGAAGACCATGCCGAAGTCCCGTTTCTCCGGCGGCAGCGGCGTGATGTCGCCCCCGTCCAGCAGCACGGTGCCGGCGCTGGGCGCGACGAAGCCCGCCACCGCCATCAAGATGGTGGTCTTGCCCGAGCCGCTGGGGCCGAGCAGCGTCAGGAACTGGCCCTGAGCCACCTCCAGCGAAACATCGTCCACCGCCGTGAAGGCGCCGTAGCGTTTGGTCAGCCCGCGCAGTGCCAGCGCGTGGCCGGCCAGCGCGCTCAATTCACATAGCCCGGCTGCTCGCGGTCGAGCTTGCGGCGCAGCGCCTGCCAGGGCAGCCAGCCCTTGGTCGGACCGGTGCCGAACTGGTTGCGGGCGCGCAAGACCACATCCTCGGGCGGAATGTCCAGCGGCGCGCCGGAGGATTGCGCCGTGAGCTGGATGCGGCAGCACTGCTCCAGGTAATACATCCAATAGAATGCCGCCGCGACGGTAGGCCCGACGGTCAGCAGCCCATGGTTGCGCAGGATCATGCTGGGCTTGTCGCCGAGATCCCGCACCAGCCGCTCGCGCTCCGAGAGATTGTCGTCGGCCGCGACACCTTCGTAGCCGTGCACGGCGAGGCGGCCCTGGAACTCCATGCTCATCTGGTTGAGCGGCAACAGCGTGCCCTTCTGCGCCGCCACCGCCATGCCGGCGGTCGTATGCGTGTGCATGACGCACATCGCATCCTCGCGGCCGCGATGCACGGCGGAATGGATGACGAAGCCGGCCGGATTCACCGGCCAGGAGGTCGCCTGCACCGGCTCGCCCTCGGCATCCACCGTGACCAGGCTGGAGGCCGTGATCTCCTCGAACAGCAGCCCATAGGGGTTCACCAGGAAGCGATGGCCCGCCCCCGGCAGCCGCGCGGAAAGATGGGTGAAGACCAGGTCCGTCATCCCAAAGAGCGCGATCAGCCGGTAGGCGGCGGCGAGGTCCTCGCGCACCTCGCGCTCGGTCGGGATGTGGTTGGGGTCCGGCTTCACCGGTGGCGGCAACATCTGGAGCAGGGACATCAATAGCCTCTCGCGTGATCGTAAAGGTTTGGCAGGGCTTCGCCGCGACCGAAGGCTTCGATGGCGGCGGCGACATAGCGGGCGCGCTCCCGACGGCTCGGCAGGCTCGCGACATGCGGCGTGACGATGACGCCGGGATGCACCCAGACCGGGTCTTCGGCGGGCAGCGGTTCGGCATCGAAGACATCGATGACCGCGCCCGAAAGCTGGCCGCTATCCAGCGCCGCCAGGATGTCCGGCAACACCTGCTGCTGCCCCCGCCCGACCTGCACCAGCCCTGCCCCGCGCGGCAGCCGCGCGAAGAGCGGTGCGGCGAGGACGCCCCGGGTTTCCTCGGTGGCAGGCAGCAGGCAGACCAGCACGTCGCAGCGCGCGAGGAAGGCGTCCCGCTCCGCGTCGCCGGCGTAGCTCTCTACACCCGGGATGCTCTTGCGCGTGCGCGACCAGCCCATCACCGGGATGCCCAGCCCTACCAGCATCTCGGCGGCCCGCTGGCCCATCGCGCCCAGCCCCATGATCCCAACGCGGCGCTCGTTTGCGGTGAAAGGCGGCTCGAACCAGTCCCAGCGCCGATCAGTCTGGGCGAGCGTCATCCGCCGCGCCTGCCGCGCGAGCGACAACACCGCCCAGCAGATGAACTCGCCCATGCGCTGCGTCCCCTCCGGCGGCACGCAACGCACCAGCGGGACCATGCGCGGCAGGTGCGGGTCGGCCGTGATGCTGTCCACCCCGGCGCCGGCGCCGAAGATCGCCTGGAGCCGCGGCAGCGAAGCGAGCCAGCCCGGCTTGGGGTTCCAGACCAGGGCGAACTCCACCCTCTCGCGGATCAGCTCCGGATCGTCCCACCACCGGACCTCGAGCCCGGGGGCGTATTCGGCGAAGCAGGCTTGCCATTCCGGCAGGGACTCCAATCCACCCGACTGCACCGCCAACAAGGCGGGGCTCAGCCCGTCACCATGTCGACGTAGTCGGCGTTGACGCGCTGGTAGTTCGCCCCCAGCCAGATCCCGTCCTGTGGCACCTGCAGGCGCGCATTGGCCGGATCGGTCGGGTTGAAGCGGCGGAATTCTTCCGGGACCGCCGCGGCGGCGCGCGGGTTGGTCGGGCCGTTGCCCAGGAATTTCAGGAGCTCCACCTGCTGGTCGGCATTGGCCAGCATCGAGGCCAGGAGCTTCTGCGCCATCTCGCCGCCGGGATTGCCGCGCGGGCTGACGAAGATGCCGGGCTGCAGCACGCCCTGGTTCCAGATGAACTTGAACCGGCCGTTGCTCTCCTGCTCCAGCACCTTGGCGCGGGTGTGCCAGATCTGGCCCATCACCGCCTCACCCGTGCGGATGAACTGCTCCGATTCCGCGCCGCCGGTCCAGAAGACCAGGTTGCGCCGGATCTCCCGCACGCGGGCCAGGCAGGCCCGCACATCAAGCGGGTAGAGGTTCGCCATATCCTTGCCGAGCGACATCTGCGCAGCTTCCAGCGGACCGGAGGCATCGCGGCGCAGCAGGCGGGTGCCGGGGAACTTCTGCAGGTCCCAGAAATCCGCCCATCCGGTCGGGGCCTGGGCGAATTTCGTGCTGTCGTAGACCAGCACGCTGCTGAACGAATAGGGCGCGGCGCCATGCTCCATCGCGAAGGTCGGGCCGATCACGTCGTCGCGCTTCAGCACGCTGTAATCCATCCGGTTCAGCATGTTCATGCCGCCGAGCATGATGGCTGAAGTCGCGGAGCTGTCGCAAAGGTCCCAGGTCACGCGGCCGCTTTCCACCATGGAACGGATGCGCCCGGCCGAGGGTCCGGTGCTGTCCTGCGTCACGCGCCAGCCGGGATTGGCGGCGATGAAGGGGGCGCCGTAGTTGTTGCCGAAGCCCTGGTTGGCGAGGCCGCCCCAGTTCACCATCACGAGCTGACGCTGGGCCTGCGCCAGCGCCTCATCCGGGGCGAGCGAAGCGGCCCCCAGGGCCGCGAGGCCCGAGAGCAGGGTGCGGCGATCCACCTTACCCGCGCGCCATTGCCGCAGCGCCAACTCGACGCAATCCTGCTGGAAGCTCTGCATCCGTATTCTCCTGCACATGCTTCTGACGGCCCGGGCCCGACCTATGCCGCGCGCCGTAGCCCAAATCAGACGCAACCCTTTGTGGTTGCCGCAGCGCCAGCATCAGTCTCCCGGCGCAAACTACCCACGGGCCGCGTCGCGCTGCAACAACCAAGCGCGACGTCGTGCCGGACCGGGCCTCGGTTGCACGGCGCGCGGGTGTCCAGCATAGTCCGGGCAACGCGCCAGTCAGAACATCACGGTCAATCCCCTGCGCCCCTCGGAGGTCGCTTGATCTGCCGTTGCGCGCCTGCCTCCCATGGAAGCTTCCGCCATTGATCCCGATGCCTCCCCGGCAGCCGGGCATCGACGCCCGTCCGCGTGCGGCGCGCGGATCGGCGGCATCCCGTTCGAAAGGTCTGACTGCATGACACGTCCGTTCCATCTCGGCTGGTTCCTTCAGGGGTCGTCCGTCCAGGCCTGGGGAGAGCCCTGGACCGGCGCCATCGGCCGCGACTGGATGGTGCCGGACCTGTTCTGCGACCTCGGCCGGGCGCTGGAGCGTGCCTGCTTCGACTACGTGCTGATCGAGGACAGCTCCTATATCGGGCAGAGCTATGGCGACTCGCGGGAAATCTACCTCCAGAACGGCATCGCCGTACCGCGGCAGGATCCGAGCGTGATCGCGACGCTGATGGCCGCGGCGACCCGGCGCATCGGCATCGTCCCGACGCTCTCGACCTTCGCTTATCCGCCCTATCTGCTGGCGCGCCTCGTCGCCACGCTGGACCAGGTCTCATCGGGGCGGATCGGCTGGAACATGGTGACCGGCAGCAGCGACTATGCCGCCATGAACTACGGTATGCCCGGCCTGCCCGAGCACGATCTTCGCTACGACATGGCGGACGAGTACATGGCCGCGGTCAACGCGCTATGGGGCAGCTGGGAGCCCGGCGCGATCCTCGCTGATACGGCAACCGGCGTGCTCATCGACCACACTAAGGTTCATACGGCCGATTTCGAAGGGCAATGGTACCGCACGCGCGGTCCGCTGAACTCGGGGCCTTGCGTGCAGGGCCGGCCCGTCATCGCGCAAGCCGGCGGGAGCCCGCGCGGGCGCAAGTTCGCCGCGCTGCATGCCGATACCGTGGTGGCGAACGTCAAGGGCCCCGCGGGCATGCGGGCCTATCGCGACGACGTCCGCGCCAATGCCGTGGCCCAGGGGCGGGATCCCGACACCGTGAAGGTCCTGTTCCTGGTCAGCCCCGTGCTGGGGGAGACCATGGAAGAAGCCGCGCTGCGCCGCCGCCAGCGGCAGGTCCGGGCCGAGGCGCAGGTGCCGCTGATGCTGGCGCATTTCGGCAAGATCACGAATATCGACTTCGGCAAAATCGACCTGGATACGCCGGTGAATACGATGGAGCTGCACACCAACGGGCACCAGCAGACGCTCGACGAGTTCAAGAAATTCGCCGGAAAGCGCAGCCTGCGCGAAGCGATGCTGTCCTACCGGGGCAGCCCGGGCTCGGTGGAACTCTGCGGGACGCCGGATGCCGTGGCCTCGCAGATGGCGGATGTGATGGCGGAGGCCGGAGGCGACGGCTTTCTTCTGTCCATCGGCGATGTCAGCCGGCGCAGCGTGGCCGAGGTGGCGGATGGGCTGGTCCCCGCGCTGCAGGCCCGCGGCCTGGTACGCAAGGCCTACGCCCATGAGCAGTTCCGGGACAACTTGCTGGAATTCTAAACGGTCACAAATGCTTGGCGAAGAACTCCAAGGTGCGCTGCTGCGCGAGGGCCGCATCGGCCGGAACGTAGCTGCCGCGCTCCTCGCAGCCGAAGCCATGCCCGGCGCCGGCATAGACATGGACCTCCACCTCCGGCCGAGCCGCGCGGATAGCCTCCACGTCCAGCATTGGGATGGAGCCGTCCTTCTCGCCGAAATGCAGCTGCACCGGGCAGCGCGGCACTTCGGATTTCGCCGCCACGATGCCGCCGCCATACCAGCCGATCGCGGCCTTGAAGGCGCTGCTGCGTGTCGCGCCATGCCAAGCGACGGTACCGCCCCAGCAATAGCCGACGATTCCGCGCGAGGCGCCGGCCGGCAGGGCGCCGGCGGCGGCCAGGATGTCCAGCAGCGTCGCATGCTCGTCGATGCCGCCGCGCAGGTCGCGGCCGCGGGCCACGTCGGCGGCTTCGTAGCCGAGCTGGACGCCACGTTCCGCCCGGTCGAAGAGTGCGGGGCAGATCACGGCATAGCCCTCGGCCGCGAAGCTGTCGGCGACCCGGCGCATGTGGCGGTTCACGCCGAAGATTTCCTGCACGACGACGAGCGAGCGCGTGGCATCGCGCGGCCCGGCCTGGTAGGCGCCGAAGCGATGACCATCGGCGGCGGTGAGCGTGATCTCCATTGGCGAAATCCTCCCAAAACTGTTTCACTGGGCAACATGGGTGATCTCGTAAACCTTCGGAAGTGGCGGCGGGCGAAGCAGAAGGCCGAGGCGGAGACGCAGGCGGCGGCGAACCGCACCGCCTTCGGCCGCACCAAGGCCGAGACGCAGCGCGAAAAGATCGAGCAGGCGCACCGGGAGGGCGCACTCGACGCAGCCAAGCTCGACGAAGAACCCAAGCCCCGAGACTGATCAGGCACTCGCGCGCAATGGCTCCGCCTGGAATTCCACGAGCGGCGGTACCAGCTCGTCGGCCGGCATCGGCTTGGCGATCAAATAGCCCTGGATGATGTTGCAACCCGCCCGGCGCAGGGCGAAGGCCTGGCTCTGCGTCTCCACCCCCTCGCCGATCACCTCGATCCCCATGCCTCGCGCCAGCGCCATGGTCGCCCGCAGCACCGCATAGGATTTCGGATCGTCCGGCAGCCCCGCCACGATCGAGCGGTCCAGCTTCAGCCGCTGCACCGGCAGCCGCACCACATGCGGTAGCCCCGAATGCCCGCCGCCGAAATCATCCAGCGAGAGCGGCACGCCCACCTCCCGCAGCGCCGCGAGGGTACGGGCCACGCCCGGCAGGTCGCGGATGGCAAGGTCCTCCGGAATCTCGATCTCCAGCCGGTGCGGCGCCACGCCGGCCGCCGCGAGCACCTCGGCCACCTCCTGCGCGAAGGCCAGTTCGTGCAGGGTGGTGATGGAGATATTGATGCCCAGCACCCGCGGCGCATCCGGCCGCTCCCCCCAGCCGGCGATGATCTCCACCGCGCGGCGGAGCACGAAGCGGTCCAGCTCCTGCAGCAGCCCGGCCTCGCTGGCGGCGGGGATCAGCTCGGCCGGGCTGATCCAACGGCCCAGGCGGCGGCTGTTCCAGCGGATCAGCGCTTCGGCGCCGATCATTACCTGGCGCTCGGTATCCTGCTGCGGCTGCAGGTGCAGCTCCAGCTCGCCAGCTTCCAGCGCCTCGGCGAAGGCCTCGCGCAATTCGGCACGCTGCTCGCTCCGCTCGCGCAGGCTGGGCCGGAAGGGGATCACCGTGTTGCGGCCTTGCGCCTTGGCCTCGTAGAGGGCGAGATCCGCCGCCCGCAGCAGCGCCTCGCCGTCGTCCCCATGTTCCGGCGCGCAGGCGATGCCGATGCTGGCGGTGACGGAGAGGTCCGCGCCCTCGATGATCAGCCTCGGACGAAGGCAGTCCCGCACCCGCCCGGCGAGGACCAGCGCCGTCTGAGGGTCGGCCCCGAAGGCGAGGATGGCGAATTCGTCCCCACCCAGCCGGCTGACGATATCCGAAGGCCGCACCACCCCGCGCAGGCGATGCGCCGCCTCGACCAGCAGGGCATCGCCGACGCCATGGCCGTAGCGGTCGTTGGCGGATTTGAAGTGGTCGAGGTCGATCAGCAGCAGCAGCCCGCCCCGCGGGTCCGCGACCAAGGCGTTCAGCCCGGCATGGAAGCTGGCGCGGTTGGAGAGCCCGGTGAGCGGATCGTGCTCCGCGAGATGCTCGATGCGCTCCTGCGCGGCCTTGAGCGGCGTCATGTCCAGCAGCGAGAGAACGCAGCCGGGCTTGCCGTCCTCGGATGGAGTCCATGGCGAGGCTGCGACCAGCAGCCGGAGCTGCGCCCGCGAGGGCAGGTCCAGCACGGCCTCGCTTTCGGTGCAGGCCGAGAAGCCGAACGGCCCCTCCGACTCGGCACTCATCAGGGCCAAGCCGGAATTCGCCAGCGCCTTGGGCATCTCGCCGCCGAACAGGCGGATCAGGTGGCGATTGGCGAAGACCGTGCGGCCCTGCGCATCGAGCTGCCAGATGCCGACCGGCGCCATCTCCAGCAGCAAGCGCAGCCGCGCTTCGGATTCGGCAACCGCGAGCTCGCTCCGCCTGACATGCGAGATATCGGTGACGAAGCTCGCGACCTCGCCGCTGGGCAGCCGACGCTCGCATTGCCGGACCCAATTCCCTTCGGCGTCGCAAAGTTCGGCCGGCTCGCCATCGGCGGATTCGTGCAGGCTCATCCTGCGGCAAATCTCGGCCTCCCGCTCCCGTGCCGGAAGGTGCCACAGGGCCGCCTTCAGCACCTGTTCCAGCATCGGCCGCGGCGGCAGCCGGGCCAGGGTGTCGGCCCAGACCTGCCCGGGCCGGGCGTTGTGCCAGATCAGCCGCTGGTCCGGCGCATATATGGCGGCGCGATAGGGCGTCGCCTCCATGACTGCCCGCCGCAGCCGCAACTCCGACCACAGCCGCATTTGCCACCAGGCCAGGCCGAGCGGCGGCAGCGCGAGAATCCCGAGCCAGAGCGGCCTCCCCAGGGCATGCGCCAGAAGGACCGCGCTACCGGCGAGGGTCGCGGCCAGGAGGATGATCGGCAGGCTGGGACGCGAATGATGCGGCATGGGGGTTCTCTTCCTAGCCCCAGCATTCGCCGAAATGGTTAACCGTCCGTTGATCCCGCCGCCGGAAAAGGAGCCGCATGGCGACATCACGCAACCTCTGCCAAGCTGACGCGCATACCCGGAACCTCCGCACATGATGGTCTTCGCCTACCAGGCCCTGGATATCCTCCTCGCCTTCGTGCTGGGCTCCCTGGTCGGCGCCGAGCGCGAGTGGCGGCGGCATCCCGGCGGCCTGCGCTCCTGCGCCATCGTCGCCGCGGCCTCCAGCAGCTTCATGCGGCTGATGCTCGAAGTGGGCGGCAACAACCTTTCGGCCGGGCTCGGCGCGTTGGCGACGGGCGTCGGCTTCCTGGGCGCCGGCGTGATCCTCAACCTGAACTCGGTGGTGCACGGGCTCTCCACCGCCGCCACCTTCTGGGCCGTCGCCGCCCTCGGCGCGGCTTGCGGCGCGCGGCAGTTCGGCGTGGCAGCCGCACTGTTCATGGCATTGGTGCTGTCGAACTTCGTGCTGCGGCCGATCTCCCTGCGCATCGCCCGGCACGCGCCGCCGGATCCCGAAGGCCCGAATTAGATCAGCCGCATGGCTGCGGTTATGCTGAGCCCAGGAACGAACCGGAGACTCCCATGACCCTCATCTCACCCCCCGCCCGCGTGGCTTTCGTCGGCCTCGGCGTCATGGGGGCGGCAATGGCCGCCAACCTGCGCCGCGCCGGCTTCGACCTCGCGATCTACAACCGCAGCCGGAGCAAGGCGGCGGCGCTGGAGGCGGCGGGCGCCGTCTGGTGCGAGTCGGGCGCCGAGGCGGCCAAGGGCGCCGCGATCGTCGGCCTCTGCGTGCCCGACACGCCCGATGTGGAGGCCGCGATCTTCGGCCCGGGCGGCATCGCCGAAGGGGTCGGCCAGGGTTCGGTCGTGATCGACTTCTCCACCATCTCGGCCAAGGCGACCGCCGGCTTCGCCGAGCGTCTGCTGGCGGAGCGCGCCGCGATTTTGCTGGACAGCCCGGTCTCCGGCGGTCCCGCGGGCGCGATCAACGGAACGCTGACCTGCATGGTCGGCGGCGACCCCACCGGCTTCGCTGTGACCGGCAATTATTTTGCCGCGGTCGGGAAGACCGTGACGCATCTCGGGCCAGCCGGTTCCGGGCAGGTCTGCAAATCCGCGAACCAGCTCATCATCTGCGCGACCCTGGTGGCAGTGAGCGAGGCGCTGGCCATGGGCCGCAAGGCCGGGCTCGACCCCGAGGCGATGCGCGGCGCGCTGAGCGGCGGCTCGGCCGACAGCTTCATCATGCGCAACCACGCGAAGCGCCTGCTGGAAGGCAAGTTCACCCCCGGCTTTCGCGCGGAGCTGATGCGCAAGGACATCCGCCTGGCAGCCGAAGCCGTCCGCGACCACGGCGTCTTCGCCCCCGCCACGGCGATGTCCGCGCCGCTGCTGGAGCTGGTCTGCAACCAGGGCTCAGGCCAGGACGATCTGGTCGCGCTGGGGCGGATGATCGGCGAGTTGTCGGGCGTCTAGAGAGGCTCACCCCCGCCGAGGCCTGTGTGTGCCGTAGCCAGCTCGCCCGAGCGGTCTTTGAGAACGCTTGAGGCGAGGTCATCGCTCCACGAGATCACGCAGTGCGGCAAGCATTTGCATGCACACACGCGCAGGGACACGTTCCTTTTGCCCTACCATCAGCCCCGCGAGGAAATCCATGCTGAAGGTCGATACCATCCCGGGGTCGGTGGGTTCGGCCCAGCGCCAGAAGCGGAAAACCTGGTCCGGATTGGCAGCGCACGCGATTAGGCGGCCTGCCGTCTGCCCTTCGTCCATCGCCGGATTTTGCGCCTGTGCTCCTCCGCTCAGCAGCGCCGCCACCAGGACCAATCGTTTCATGTTCATCCTCCCGTTGGGCTGGCCAACGTGCACGTCAGCCGGAGCGGCGCATAGGCTGCGAGAGGGTGATTCCCCTTCAGCGGACCGGGCCCCGGCATGATCGCCGCAAGTGAGATTAGTCCGCATGCGGCTCTTCAGCGTGATCGGCTGAAAAGGGTCGCCCTCAATCCGCCCTGGGATGCGCCATGCGCCACGTCGCCAGCAGGCCTTCCGCATCCACTGCCGTGTAGCGCTGCGTCGTGGAGAGGCTGGCATGGCCCAGCAACTCCTGGATCGCGCGCAGGTCGGCGCCGCCGGCCAACAAGTGGGTGGCGAAGGAGTGCCGCAGGGCATGCGGCGTCGCATGTTCCGGCAGGCCCGCCAGCCGCCGGTAGTCGCGCAGTGTCTTCTGCGCCACAGCGGGGTCCAGCCGCTTGCCGCGCGCGCCGAGGAACAGCGGCGCATCCGGCTCGGCGCCTTTGCGATGGGTGAGCCAGGCCGCGATCGCCTCGCGCACGACGGGCAGCACGGGCACCACGCGCTCCTTGCCGCCCTTGCCGGTGATGCGCAGCGCGGCGTCGCTGCCGGGTAGCGGCGCCTCGCCGATCGAGAGCCCCAGCGCTTCGCTGATGCGCAGCCCGCAGCCGTAGAGCAGCGTAAACAACGCCACGTCGCGCGCGGACTGGAACTCCGGCTGCTCCGCGCGTTCGGTGTGGCGCACCATGCCGATCTCCACGCCGATGGCGCGCGCGTCGATCTTGTTCAGCGCGCGCGGCACGGGCTGCACGCGCTTCGGACCGCGCATGCCCGCGATGGCCAATGGCGCGATGCCGTGCCGCCGCGCGAGGAAGCGCAGGAAACTGCGGATGGCCGCGAGCTGCCGCGCCCGCGTCGCATTGCCCGCGCCGGATTTCGCCCGGGCTGCGAGGAAGCCGCGCAGATCGACCGGCCGCAGCGCTTCGAGCGCCGCCAGATCCGGCTCACCGCCCAGATGCCCGGTCAGAAAGCCCAGCAGATCCGACACGTCGCGCCCATAGGCCTCGATGGTGTGCGGGCTCGCCCGGCGCTCGGCGCCGAGCCATTGCAGGAATTCCGCGCGTGCCTCGACCGCGTTCATCGCGCCAGCGTGGCGGCCAGCGCGCGCGCCAGAAAGGCCAGGGATTCCGGCTCGTTCGGCAGATCCACCGCCTCGCGCGCGCCCAGCACCAGGGTCTGGTCCGCCACGCGCAGTAGCGCCTCCCGCAGGATCAGCGGCGCAGCCTCGCCATGCAACTCGGCCTTGGCCACGGTCACGTCGCGTACGATCGGCGAGGGGCCCGGTACCGCGGGGATGAGCCGGCAGGACTCGACCCCGAGCCGCGCGGGCCACTCGTTCCGCACGCAATCCAGCGCATCGGGTGCGGCGATCAGCGCCAGCACCGCCTCGGCTACCTTGGCCGTGAAGGCGCCGCGGGTGCGCCCAGCTTCGAGCAGGCCGCGCCATTCGTTCCGCCCGGCCTGAATCATCGCGGCCATGTGGTCCGCCACGACCTCGCCATGGATGCGGCGCGGCGGCGTCAGCACGGCGTACAGCTGCGGCCGCGCGGCGAGGAAGCCGGGGTTCGCCTGGAGAAAGGCCTCGACGGCCGAGGCCTCAGCCTTCGCCGGCTCATCCTGTGGAACCGATATAACCGTCATCGAGAAAACACGACGAAAACATCCGGACGCATTTGCGGCCGGCGCCGCCCACTCACGCCACCGGCTAGGCGTTCCAGCAGCGCGGCGAAGCCAAGCCGGCGGAGCCGGCGCCCGGCGCCTGAGGGCCTCACAATATGCTCTGACCCGTTTTCGCCCAATCCCCCAGGAAGGCGTCGAGGCCCTTATCCGTCAGCGGATGCTTGAGCAAGCCGCGGATCACCGACGGCGGCATGGTGCCGGCATGGGCGCCCAGCTTGGCCGATTGCAGCACATGCACCGGGTGCCGGATCGAGGCGACCAGCACCTCCGTCTTGAATCCGTAGTTGCGGTAAATCTGCACGACATCGGCGATCAGCAGCATCCCGTCCTGCCCGATGTCGTCCAGCCGGCCGACGAAGGGCGAGATGAAGGCCGCGCCGGCCTTCGCCGCCAGCAGCGCCTGGGTTGCCGAAAAGCACAGCGTCACATTGACCGGCGTGCCTTCGTCGCTCAGCACCTTGCAGGTGCGCAGCCCCGCCTCGGTCAGCGGCACCTTCACGGCGACGTTCTTCGCGATGGCGCGCAGGTAGCGGCCTTCCTTCAGCATGGTCTCGAAGTCGGTCGCGGTGACTTCGGCCGAGACGGGGCCGTCGGTGATGGAGCAGATCTCGGCGATCACCTCGCTCATCTTCCGGCCGGACTTGGCAATCAGGCTGGGATTGGTGGTGACGCCATCCATGAACCCGGTCCCCACGAGGGAACGGAGCTCGGCAACATCGGCGGTATCCGCAAAGAATTTCATCAGGGCAATATCCTAGGGCGAAGCATAAGAGGACGAGACTGGAAGAGGCGAAAACATGCGAAGCGGGGATTGACCATCGTGCGGCCCCTCGCGAAGTGAATACCCCATGGCGACACCATCCCGAAAGGCCGGTCGGCGCCTGCGCGTGCTTCTGCCGCTCCCGCTCGAAGGCGCCTATGATTATTGGCTGCCCCTCGAGTTGGTGGCGGTCCCCGGAAGTTTTGTGGAAGTGCCGCTGGGCGGGCGCGTCAGCCTCGGCGTGGTCTGGGACGATATAGCGGATAGCACCCCGGTTGCCGAGTCGCGCCTGCGCGAGGTGATCGCCGTAAAGCCCGCGCCAGCGATGACCGAGCCGCTGCGCCGCCTGATCGACTGGATCGCGGCCTATACCCTCTCGCCGCCTGGCGCGGTGCTGCGCATGGCGATGAGCGCGCCGTCGGCTCTGGAGGAACCCACCGCGGCCGCCGGCTGGCGGCGCGTGGCAGGCGAGGCGCGGATCACGCCCGACCGTGCCAAGGCGCTGGAAGCGTTGGGCGATCTCACCCTGCCCGGCCAGGAGATCGCCCGGCTGGCGGGGGTCTCGATGGGCGTGGTGCGCGGGCTGGCCTCGGTCGGCCTGATCGAGCCCGCACTGATGCCGCGCGCCAGCGCCTTCCCGCGGCCACAGCCAGATTTCGCGCCGCCGCACCTCCGCCCGGAGCAGGCCGAGGCCGCCGCCAGCCTCAGCGCCGCCGTGGTCAGCCGGCAATATGGAGTGACCCTGCTTGAAGGCGTCACCGGCTCTGGCAAGACGGAAGTCTATCTCGACGCCGTGGCCCAATGCCTGCGCGAAGGACGGCAGGCGCTGGTCCTGCTGCCGGAAATCGCGCTCTCCACCCAATGGCTTGCGCGCTTCGAGCGCCGCTTCGGCGCGCCGCCCGCACTTTGGCATTCGGAGCTTTCCTCCCGCACCCGCCGCGTCACCTGGCGTGCGGTGGCCGAGGGCGACGCGCCCGTCCTGGTCGGCGCACGCTCGGCACTGTTCCTGCCCTTCCCCAACCTCGGCCTGATCGTGGTCGACGAGGAGCACGAGACCGCCTTCAAGCAGGAGGAGGGCGTGATCTACCATGCGCGCGACATGGCCGTGGTCCGCGCCCGGCTGGAATCCGCCACCTGCGTCCTGGTCAGCGCCACGCCGAGCCTGGAAAGCGTCACCAATGCCGAGGCCGGGCGGTATTCCCGCCTGCTGCTGCCCGTCCGGCACCATGGCGCCTCGCTGCCCGACATCCGCGCCATCGACCTGCGCCAGCATCCGCCGGAACGGGGGCGCTTCATCTCCCCGCCCCTGGTCGCCGCCATCACCGAGACGCTGGCGCGCGGCGAACAGGCGATGCTTTTCCTTAACCGCCGCGGCTATGCCCCGCTGACGCTCTGCCGCACCTGCGGGCACCGGATGCAGTGCCCCAACTGCACGGCCTGGCTGGTGGAGCACCGCGCCCAGCGCCGCCTGCTCTGCCACCATTGCGGCCATACGGAGCCAACGCCGCTGGCCTGCTCCGAATGTGGAACCGAGCATTCGCTGGTCCCGATCGGGCCCGGCGTGGAGCGGATCCAGGAGGAGGTGGCGGAGCTGTTCCCCGAGGCCCGGCGGTTGGTCATGGCCAGCGACACTATCCCCGGCCCCGCCGCCGCAGCCGAGGCCGCGCGCAAGATCGAGGACCGGGAGGTCGATCTTATCATCGGCACCCAGATCGTCGCCAAGGGCTGGCACTTCCCGCATCTGACCCTGGTGGGCGTGGTGGATGCCGATCTCGGCCTCGCCGGCGGCGACCTGCGGGCCGGCGAGCGAACCATGCAGCTGCTGCACCAGGTGGCCGGCCGGGCCGGGCGCGAGCAGTCGGGCGATGCCAAGCCCGGCCAAGTGCTGCTGCAAAGCTTCTCGCCGGAGCATCCCGTGATGAAGGCGCTGATCGCCGACGACATGCCGGGCTTCCTCAAGGCGGAGGCCGCCCAGCGCATACCGGGCCACTGGCCGCCCTTCGGCCGCCTCGCCGCGCTCATCGTCAGCAGCGAGGACGCCCGCGCCGCCGAGCGCGCCGCCCGCGACCTTGGCCTGGGTGCCCCCATCGGCCATGGCTTGCAGGTGCTGGGCCCCGCGCCCGCCCCGCTCGCGATGCTGCGCGGCCGGCATCGGCATCGGTTGCTGCTCAAGGCGGAGCGCGGGGTGCGGGTGCAGGCCGTGCTCCAGGACTGGCTGGCACGGGTCCCCGTGCCGCGCGAGGTTCGCGTGCAGGTAGACGTCGATCCCGTCGGGTTTCTATGACCGATGCAAGGCAGCCATTCCGGCCCGAACCTTGCCCCCACCGCCCCCGCGCTTTATAGCCCGGCCCAAAGTTGAGAGCCCCGCACACCTTGGCCAGCACCGACTCCCCGTCGAACATCCCGAACATGGCCCTTGCGGTCCAGGCCGCGATTCTCGCGCTGCCAGTGACCGAGGAGCGCCGCATGGCGGATGCCATCCGCGCGCTCGCCATGGATGCCGTACAGAAGGCGAACTCAGGCCATCCCGGCATGCCGATGGGCATGGCCGACGCCGCCACTTCGCTCTTCACCAAGGCCCTCAAATACGATGCGGCCGACCCGCGCTGGCCGGACCGGGACCGCTTCGTCCTATCCGCCGGCCACGGCTCGATGCTGCTCTACGCGCTGCTGTACCTGACCGGCAATGCGGGCATGGGCATGGAGGAGCTGCAGCAGTTCCGCCAGCTCCACTCCCCCGCCGCCGGCCATCCCGAATACGGCGAGCATCCGGCCATCGAGATGACCACCGGCCCGCTCGGCCAGGGCATCTCCAGCGCCGTCGGCATGGCGCTGGCCGAGCGCCACCTGGCCGCCCGCTTCGGCAAGTCGCTGGTGGACCACCGCACCTGGGTCATCTGCTCGGACGGCGACCTGCAGGAGGGCATCAGCCACGAGGCCGCCTCGCTGGCCGGCCACCTGCGCCTCGAGAAGCTGACGGTGCTGTGGGACGACAACCACATCTCCATCGACGGCGACACCGAGCTCTCCTTCTCCGAGGACGTGCTGAAGCGTTTCCAGGCCTATGGCTGGGCGGTGAAGCGTGTTGACGGGCATGACGCCGGGCAGCTTGGCGCCGCCCTGGCCGTTGCGCAGCGGAGTAAGAAGCCGACGCTGATCGCCTGCCGCACCATCATCGGCTTCTCCGCGCCGAAGAAGGCCGGTACCGCCGGCAGCCATGGTTCCCCGCTCGGCGCCGACGAAATCGCCTCCGCCAAGTCCGCCCTGGGTTGGAATGCCGAGCCCTTTACAGTTCCCGACGGCCTCAAGGCGCGCTGGGAAGAGGCCGGCCGCCGCTCCGCCGGCACGCGCCGCTCCTGGCTGAAGCGGCTGGCCAAGCACCCGATGCGTGTCGAGTTCGAGCGCGCCATGGCCGGCAAGCTGCCGGAGAACTGGGCCGAGCCGCTGAACGCGCTTCGCGCCACTTTCGCCACCGAAATGCCCAAGATCGGCACGCGCATAGCCAGCCAGCGCGCGCTCGGCGCCCTGGTGCCGGCGGTGCCCGAGATGGTTGGCGGCAGCGCCGATCTCACCGGCTCCAACAACACCGATGTGAAGGGCATTGCCTCCATCACTCCGGGCAACTACGCCGGCCGCTACGTGCATTACGGCGTGCGCGAGCACGGCATGGCCGCCGCGATGAACGGCATGGCGCTGCATGGCGGCATCATCCCCTATGCCGGCACCTTCCTGATCTTCGCCGACTATCTGCGCCCCGCGCTGCGCCTTGCGGCCCTCATGCACCAGCGCGTCATCCACGTGCTGACGCATGACAGCATCGGCCTCGGCGAGGATGGCCCGACGCACCAGCCGGTCGAGACCCTGGCCTCGCTGCGCGCCATCCCTAACCTCGCCGTCTTCCGCCCTGCCGATGCGATGGAAACCGCGGAATGCTGGGAGCTGGCCCTGCGCCGGACGGAGGGACCTTCGGTCCTCGCCCTCTCCCGCCAGGCGCTGCCCGCGCTGCGCGACGAGGCCGGCGAAAACCACTGTGCCCGCGGCGGCTATGTGCTGGCCGAGGCCGATGGCGAGCGCGGCGTGACGCTCATCGCCACCGGCAGCGAGGTTCATCTCGCCATGACGGCCCGTGCCCAGCTTGCCGAGCAGGGCATCCAGGCCGCCGTCGTCTCGCTCCCCTGCTGGGAGATCTTCGCGCAGCAGGACGAGGCCTACCGCGCCGCCGTGCTGGGCGAGGCCCCGCGCATCGGCATCGAGGCCGCGCTCGGCTTCGGCTGGGACCGCTGGCTGGGGGTGCGCAGCGCCTTCATCGGCATGACCGGCTTCGGCGCCTCGGCGCCGGCGGACAAGCTTTTCGAGCATTTCGGTATTACGCCGGCCGCGGTCGTCGCGGCCACCACGAAGCTTCTGGGACAGGACGCATCCAAATGACGGTAAAAGTCGCCATCAACGGTTTCGGCCGCATCGGCCGCTTGGTTCTCCGCGCCGCCTGCGAGAGCGGGCGCGACGACGTCGAGTTCGTCGCCATCAACGACCTCGGCTCGGTCGAGGCCAATGCCCACCTGTTCCGCTACGACAGCGTGCACGGCCGCTTCCCCGGCGAGGTGATCGTCGAGGGCGACAGCATTACCATCAAGGCGAAGGGCAAGACCTGGGGCCCCATCAAGGTCTCGGCCGAGCGTGACCCCACCAAGCTCAAGTGGCAGGGCGTGGACGTCGCCGCCGAGTGCACCGGCATCTTCACCGCGCGCGACAAGGCCTCGATGCTGCTGGGCACCGGCGCCCGCAAGGTGCTGATCTCCGCCCCGGGCGAGGACTCCGACAAGACGGTCGTCTACGGCGTGAACCACGAGACGCTGACGGCCGAGGACAAGATCGTCTCCAACGCCTCCTGCACCACCAACTGCCAGGCGCCGATCGTGAAGGTGCTGCACGACAAGTTCGGCCTGCTGCGCGGCTATATGCTGACCATCCACGCCTATACCGGCGACCAAAACACGGTCGACACGCTGCACAAGGACCTGCATCGCGCCCGCGCCGCGGCGGTCTCGGCCATCCCGACCTCGACCGGTGCGGCGAAGGCGATCGGCCTCGTAATGCCGGAGCTGAAGGGCAAGCTGGACGGTTCCTCCATCCGCATCCCCACGCCGAACGTCTCCCTCGTCTCGTTGGACTTCGTGCCCGGCAAGACCGAGGGCCTGACCAAGGAGGCGATCAACGCCGTGATGAAGGAAGCCTCCGAGAGCGGACCGCTCAAGGGCATCCTCGGCTACAACACGGCGCCGCTGGTAAGCATCGACTTCAACCACGATCCACACTCGTCGACCTTCGACGCCACGCAGACGCAGGTGATCGATGGTGGGCTCGTGCGCGTGATGTCCTGGTATGACAACGAGTGGGGCTTCTCGAACCGGATGAGCGACACGGCTGCGTATTACGGCAAACTTTAAGCGGGGCTCTGCCCCACACCCCGCCGGGGAGACAGTGTCTCCCCAGACCCCTGCCGATATATAAATCCGGACCTCAAAATGCCCGCTTTCCGCACCCTCGATGACCTCGACATCCGCGGAAAGCGCGTCCTGCTGCGCGCCGACCTGAACCTTCCGGTGAAGGACGGCAAGATCACCGACATGACGCGCATCGAGCGGCTTTGCCCAACCATTGCCGAACTCGCCGGCAAGGGTGCGCGCGTCATCGTCTGCTCCCACTTCGACCGCCCCAAGGGCAAGCGCGTCCCTGAGATGTCGCTCAAGCCCATGCAGGAGGCGCTGTCCCACGCCCTCGGCAAGCCCGTCGCCTTCGCCGACGACTGCATCGGCCCCGATGCCGAAGCCGCCGCGAACGCGCTGAAGGACGGTGAAATCCTTCTCCTCGAAAACACCCGCTTTCACGCGGGCGAGGAGAAGAATGACCCCGCGATGGCCGCCAGCCTGGCCAAGCTTGCTGATGTCTTCGTCAACGACGCCTTCTCCGCCGCACATCGCGCGCACGCCTCCACCGAAGGTGTCGCGAAGCTGCTGCCGAGCTATGCCGGCCGCCTGATGCAGACCGAGCTGGAGGCACTGGACGCCGCCCTCGGCAATCCCCAGCGGCCGGTTCTCGCCATCGTCGGCGGCGCAAAGGTCTCCACCAAGCTGGATCTGCTGGGCAACCTCTCCTCCAAGGTCGATGTGCTGGTCATTGGCGGCGCCATGGCGAACACCTTCCTGGCCGCGCAGGGCCATGGCGTCGGCAAGTCGCTGCAGGAAGCCGATATGCACGACACCGCGCGCGAGATCCTGGCCGGCGCCGAGGCGCGCGGCTGCGAGATCGTGCTCCCGCTCGACCTCGTGGTCGCCGAGGGCTTTGCCGCGCATTCGCCGAACAAGGTCGTCGGCCTCGGTGGGGTGCCGGCGGATATGATGGCGCTGGACGTCGGCCCCGCGACCATCGCCGATGTGGTGAAGCGGCTCGCCTCCGCGAAGACACTGGTCTGGAACGGCCCCTTCGGCGCCTTCGAAATAGCACCCTTCGACACGGCGACTGTAACCGTCGCCAAGGAAGTCGCGCGCCTAACCGAGGCCGGGCAGCTGCGCTCGGTGGGCGGGGGCGGCGATACGGTTTCGGCACTGCGCCATGCCGGCGTGTCCGAGCAGATGAGCTATGTCAGCTCCGCCGGCGGCGCCTTCCTCGAATGGCTCGAAGGCAAGACGCTGCCGGGGGTTGCCGCACTGGAGCGCTAGGTCAAGCGAAGCCTAGCGTCCCGGCGATGCCGCCTTCCTCGGCCAGCGCACCGAGCTTCTTCCAGGTGGCGTCCTCGATCTCGATCCCCTCGGCGCCGCGTTTCTGCTCCTGCCTGTGCTCGACCTCGCCGGGGTAAAGCACGCCGCTGCTGCCCTTGGCCGGCGGCGTGTCCTTCAGGTAGTTCGCGAAATCCGCAACGTCCTTGCGGAAGGCGAGGAGCGGCCGGAAGGCATCGACCTTGATGGCGATCAGGAAGCAGCCGTCATTGTGCCGCCCCGTGGGTTCCACGCCGAATCCCAGGCCGGTGAGGATGCCGCAGAACACCTCGCCCATCGCGGCAAGCGCGGTGCCCTTATAGCCCTCGCCCGGCCCACCCAGCGGCAGCAGCGCGCCGCCCGCGATCTTCTTGGGATCGGTCGAGAGCTCGCCATCCTTGTCGATGATCCAACCGAGCGGGACTTCCTGCCCGCGCGCCTCCGCCAGCTTGATCTTGCCCATCGCCACGGCCGAGGTCGCCATGTCCATGCAGAACGGCCCGTCGAGATCCGACGGCACCGCCATCGCCCAGGGATTGGTGCCGAGCCGGGCTTCGCGGCCGCCGAAGGGCGCCACACCCTTCGGCGAGCGTCCCGAATCCGCCCAGGCCATGCCGATCATGCCGGCACGCGCCGCCATCAGCGGATAGCTCGCGAGACGCCCGACATGGCCCTGCCGGAAGACCGTGCAGGCGGCGATGTTGCTCTTCTCCGCCTTCTCGATGGTGAGCTGCATCGCCTTCTCGTTGATAACATAGCCGAAGCCCCAGTTGCCATCGACAACGGTCGTGGTCGGGCTCTCCTGGATGATCGTGAAAGGCGCGCCCGGGACGATCTGGCCGGCGCGCACGCGGTCGATGTAGTTCGGCAGCATGATGACGCCGTGGCTGTCATGGCCGGCGAGGTTCGCGTTGACGACGTGGCGCGCGACGGTCGCGGCCTCGTCCTCCGGCACCTTATTGGCGATCAGAAGTGCCTTACCGATCTCGCGCAGGCGCTCGGCTGGTACTTTTGGCATGATGTTTCTCCCCTATTGGTTTTGAGTGCGATTACTCCGCCGCCATCGCGGGCCGCCAGTCTCCGGGTATGGCGCGCGGCAGGCCGAGATGGTCGCGCAGCGTCGTCCCCGTGTACTCCTTCCGGAACAGCCCGCGCCGCTGAAGCTCAGGCACGACGTGCTCCACGAAGTCGCTATAGCCGCCCGGCATCACCGCCGCGGAGATGACGAAGCCGTCGCAGGCTTTGCCCGTGAACCACTCCTCCATCTGGTCGGCGACCTCCTTCGGGCCGCCCACCATGTCCATGCGCGGCCGGCCCCGGCCGCTGCCGGTGATGAAGTCGCGCACGGTCGGATTCTTCTTGCCGGTATTCTGCACCACGCGGTCGCGGATCGCGTGCATCCCCTGGATGCCGGCCATCTCCTCGTCGCTGAAGGGCTCGTCCATGCCCTTGGAGGCGAAGTCGAAGTTCAGCGCCTCGGACAGCAGCGACAGCGCGTCGATCTCCAGCGGCAACCGCGCGATCAGCGCCGCCTTGTCCTCTGCCTCGGCTTTCGTTGCCGCCGTTATCGGGTTGCAGAGCGTCGCCACCTTCACATGGTCGGGATTGCGGCCCGCCGCGGCAACAGCGGATTTGAAGGCCTTGTACTCGCGCTGGCCGCTGGCGACGTCGTGATAGGCGACGAAGATCATCTCGGCCCAGCGCGCGGAGAAGGCCTTGCCGCGGCCGCTACTCCCGGCCTGGATCACCACCGGCCGTCCCTGCGGGCTGCGCGGTACGGTGAAGGTGCCGTGGCTTTGCAGGTAACTCCCTTGGTAGTTCAGCCGATGCACCTTGCCGCCGTCGCCGAAGCGGCCGCTGGCCTTGTCGACGATCAGCGCATCGTCCTCCCAGGCGTCCCACATGGACTGCACGACCTCCACGAATTCGTCGGCGCGGTCGTAGCGCGCGTCATGCCCCATCGCCTCGGCATGGCCCATATTCGCGGCCTCGCCGTCGTTCAGCGAGGTCACCACATTCCAGGCCGCGCGCCCGTTGCTCATCAGGTCCAGCGTCTGAAAGACGCGGGCGACATGGAACGGCTCGAAATAGGTGGTGGAGGCGGTTGAACCCAGCCCGAGCCGCTTGGTCACCGCCGCCATCATGGTGAGCGTCACCACCGGATCCATCTTCACGCAGCGGATGCCGTGCTCGATGGCGTGGGCGTGGTCGGCGCCGAACCGGTCCGGCATGGAGAGCCGGTCGTCGAAGAAGCCGAGGTCGAATTTTCCCCGCTCTAGGATGCGCGCGATCTCCTGAAAATAGTCGGCGCTCAGGAAATCCGTTCGGCTGTCCGGATGGCGCCACGAGCTGGCGAAAATGGTGCAGTTCTGCGCCTGCAGAAATCCGACGAGATGCATTTGACGCTGCGTCATTGCGCGCTTCCTCCGGGTTGGTTCGGGTCAGGCTAATCTAGAGGAGGCCCGAAGAAGACCCCCTCAATTTCAGCAATAGGGCAGACGCAGCCCCGCTTCCCGCCACTTCATGCTGACCAGCTTTCCGGTGTTGGACAGTGTGATATAGGCGGTGCGCATGTCCGGGCCACCGAAGCAGATATTGGTCGGCATCCGCTCGGGCATCTTCACCACGTCGATGATCTTGCCCGCCGGCGTCACCGTCGTGATTTCGCCCGAGATCAGCGTCGCCACCACGATGTTCCCGGCCGCCGTGATCGCTAGGCTGTCCAGTCGCCGGAACTCTGGGAACTGGCAAAGCAATTCGCCTCCATTGGTGCTCGGCCAGGGGCATTTCCGCAGCTGGCCTGGCCTGATGATGTCGAAGCCCCAGAGGCGGCCCGTCTCGGTCTCCGCGACGTAGAGCTTCTCGCCGTCCGGGCTGATGCCGATGCCATTGGCGCCGCCGAACACCGGAAACGCCGCCTCGACGATCCTGCTGCCGTCCAGCGCCGCCCAATAGACGCCGCCATGGTCGCGGTCCCGCGCGCGCACCTTGCCGAGATCGCTGAACCAGAAGCCGCCCTTGCCGTCGAGCTGCAGGTCGTTCGGTCCTTTCAGCATCACGTCGCCGCAGCGGTCGTACAGAAGCGTCACCTTACCCGTCGCGATATCTACCGACTCGATCCGGCCGTTGGTGTAGTCCTCGGCCTGTCCGCTCGGGCGCAGGATGTCGGGCTCCTCGTGCCAGGTGAAGCCGCCGTTGTTGCAGAGGATCAGGGTGTTGTCCGGCCCCGCCGCCAGCCCGTTCGGCCCGCCGCCGGTCTTGGAAATGATCGTCCGCGTGCCGTCCTTGGCGATGCGCGAGATGACCTGCTGCTCGATCTCCACCAGCGCGATCGAACCATCCGGCAGCACCACGGGCCCTTCCGGAAAACGCAGCCCTTCGGCGTTGATTGTCAGGCTCATTTGGCCCTCCTCCCCTTTCTGTTCGCATGAGGATGCGCCACGCTTCGCACCTCGCCAAGATGGAGAAGCCCCGCCGATGGATCCCGTGACGCTTGCCGTGCTCTCCGCCCGCTTCACCGCGATCGTCGAGGAAATGGGCGAGGGCCTGCTGCGCACCGCCTATAGCCAGATCCT
Source organism: Rubritepida sp. (assembly GCA_028291455.1). Lineage (GTDB taxonomy): Bacteria > Pseudomonadota > Alphaproteobacteria > Acetobacterales > Acetobacteraceae > Roseococcus. The sequence continues at coordinate 28,136 of JAQGHY010000026.1, forward strand.
GAATTCCAGCCGCGACTTCTCCATCGCCGTGACGGACGGCGCCTGCCGGCTCGTGGCGCAGGCGGATCATATCCCTGTTCATGTCGGCGCCATGCCCTTTGCGGCCAAGGCCGTGCTGGACACCTTCGGCAGCGACATGAAAGCCGGCGACGTCTTTCTGCTCAACGACCCCTGGCATGGCGGCAGCCACCTGCCCGACCTGACCATCGTCCTGCCGGTATTCAGCGACGGCGTAGTGCGCTTCTATAGCGTCGTCCGCGCGCACCAGAGCGACATCGGCGGCGGCACTCATGGCGGCTACAATCCCGGCGCCAACGAGATCTGGCAGGAGGGTCTGCGAATTCCGCCGATCCGCCTCGGCGAGAACTTCACCATGCGCCCGGACCTCGTCTCCATGCTGGCGCTCAACACCCGCATCAACCGCGATTTCCGCGGCGATCTTGCAGCCATGCTCGGCTCCGCGAAGCTCGGCGCGAACCGGCTGTCCGATCTGCTGACGCAGCACGGAAGCGGCAACCTGATGCTGGCGGTGGATGCCATCCTCGACCTCGCGCATGTCCATGCCGCCCGCATCGTGGAGAGCTGGCCGGACGGTACCTGGCAAGGCGAGGCCGTGCTGGACGATGACGGCCACGGCCAGGAGAACATCGCGATCCGCGCGACCTGCACCAAGCAGGGCGGCACGCTCACCGTCGATCTGAGCGCGAGCGACGATCAGGTCCAGGGCTTCGTGAACTCGTCCTATCCCAACATGTTCTCCGCGGTCTGCATGGCCTTCGCCTACCTCCTCGACCCCGAAGTCTCGAAGAACGAGGGTGCCTTTCGCGCGCTCCGTGTTGTGGCGCGTGAGGGCAGCGTTGTCTGGGCGCGGGAGGGTGCGGCGGTCACGCTCTGCACCAGCCATTGCAGCAACGAGATCGTCGAGGCGATCGTTCGCGCCATGTCCAAATGCTGCCCGCAGCGCGCCATGGGCGGCTGGGGGCGGCGCTTCCGCATCGCCATCACCGGCCGCGACGCCCGCCGGCCGGAACGCAAATTCGTCTGGCACCTCTTCCATGCGCGGCCCGGCGGCGGCGGCCATGCCAAGGGCGACGGGTGGTCCTCGGCCGGCGAGTGGCACAGCGCGGGCGGGCTGAAATTCGGCAGTGTGGAAATGGCCGAGGCGCGCTTCCCGCTGCACTTCCGCCGCCACGAATTCCTCGGGGGCACCGCCGGTACGGGCGAGCATCGCGGCGGCCACGGCGGGCAGCTGGAACTCATCGTGGAAAGTGACGGCCCCTCGCGCGGCAACACCGCCGGCGACGGCGTGCGCCATGGCAGCGCGGGCATTCTCGGCGGGCAGGATAGCGCGCCGCACCGCTACGCGCTCCGCCACGCGGATGGCAGCGAACGCCTGCTCCGCACCAAGGAAGTCGGCGTGGTGATTCAGTCCGGCGAGGTGCTGGAAGTGCGCTCGGCCGGCGGCGGCGGATGGGGCGATCCCGCTAAGCGCGACCCCGCGCTGATTGCCCGCGACATCGAAGAGGGTTTGGCTTGATGCATTACACCATCGGCGTGGACGTAGGCGGCACCTTCACGGATGTCGTGGGCGTGGATGCGGAGGGCCGCGAGTACCTCGCCAAGGCCGCCAGCACCCCGCAGGACCAGAGCGAGGGCGTGCTGGACGGGCTGCGAAACCTCGCCGCCGCCCTGGGCCTGACGCTGGCCGAATTGCTGGAGACGACCACGCGGATCGTCCACGGCACCACCGTCGCCACCAATGCGCTGCTGGAACGGCGCGGCGCGCGCACGGCGATGCTCACCACCGAGGGCCATCGTGACGTGACGGCGATGCGCGAGGGCCTGAAGCCCGCGCGCTATGACCTTCGCCTGCCGCAGCCGCCGGCCCTCATTCCGCGCCAGCTGCGCCTGCCGGTGCGGGAGCGCCTGCGCCCCGATGGCCGCGTGGAAATCCCACTTGATTCCGCGAGCCTGGATGCCGCCATCACCACATTGCGCGAGCAGGATGTCGAGTCCGTCGCGATCTGCTTCCTGCATTCCTGGGCCGCCCCAAAGCACGAGCACGCCGCGGCCGACGCCGTGCGCGCCGCCCTGCCCGGCGTCTTCGTCACCTGCTCCGCCGACGTGCTGCCGCAGATCAAGGAGTTCGAGCGCTTCTCCACCACGGCGGTGAACGCCTATGTCGGACCCATCGTCTCACGCTACCTGACGCGGCTGGAATCGCGCCTGCGCGAGGCGGGCTATACGCAGCCGGTCTTCGTCATCCTCTCGCATGGCGGCATGGCGCCAATCGACGAGGCCGCGCGTCTGGCGGTCGGCACGGCGCTCTCCGGCCCGGCGGGCGGCGTGGCGGCGGCGATGGCATTGGCGCGGCGCGGGCTTGGCCAGCAACTCGTGACGCTCGACATGGGCGGCACCTCCACCGACATCGCGCTCATCCAGGACGGTGCGGCCACGCTCGGCCGGGGCCGCGAGGTCGGCGGCGAGCGGATCGCGCTGGACAGCCTGGACATCATCACCCTCGGCGCCGGCGGCGGCTCCATCGCGCATTTGGGCAGCGGCGGCACGCTCGAGGTCGGTCCGCAATCCGCGGGCGCGCGGCCGGGTCCGGCCTGCTACGGCAACGGCGGCACCGAACCGACCGTCACCGACGCAAATCTCGCCCTCGGCTATCTGGACGCCACGCGCTTCCTCGGCGGTGCGCGCCTGCTGGACGTGGCGGCGGCGGAGAATGCTGTGGCAAGGCTTGCCGCCAAGCTGAACCTCTCCGCCGAGGCCACCGCGCTCGGCATCTACCGGCTGGTGAATGCGCGGATGGCGGATGGCGTGCGCATCGCGACGGTCCGGCGTGGCGTCGATCCTCGGGGTGCCACGCTCCTGGCCTTTGGCGGTGCCGCCGGGCTGCATGCGAGTGCCGTGGCTCGGGATCTCGGCATGGCGCGCATTGCCGTGCCGCTCTTCGCCGCCGGGCTTTCCGCCTGGGGCATGCTGCAGACGGAGTTGCGTCACGAGATCGCCCGCAGCGTCGTTAGTGCCGAGGCGATGCCTTCCGATAGCGCATTGACCGCGCTCCTCGACGGGTTGGAGGCCGAGGCGCGCAAACAGCTCGCGCAGTGGTTCAAGGGGGAGGTCGTGACCCATCGCGCGGCCGACCTGCGCTATGGCGAGCAGGTCTTCGAGATCACCGTAAACCTCGACGGCGTGACGCCCGACCGCGCCGGCCTGCGCGCGGCCTTCCATGCCCGCCACCGCGCCCTCTTCACCTATGACCTGCCGGAGGAGGAGGTCGTCCTCGTCACGGCGCGCGCTGCCGCCTCGGGGCTGTTGCCGCCGCTGCCGGTGAGGCCGGCGGGCGCCGATGAACAAGCGGACGCGACCGGCACCCGCCGGGCATTGCTGGAAACCGGCTGGGCGGAACTGCCCGTCTACGGCTTCGAGGCGCTGGCCGCCGGCCAGTCCATCGAGGGCCCCGCGATCATTGAGAGCGCGACCACCACCGTGCTGCTGCTGGCCGGCGACACCGCCCGCATGGAGACGGGCGGCTGGCTGATGATCGAACGTGTCTAAGGCTGACCGGGCCTAACGGCCGCGCCCATTTCCTGCGCCATCGTTGGGGTCGCTATCGGTAAGACCCGTGCCGCGGCGCTGCTGGTACCTGTTGCCGCCGCCGCGGCCATTGCCCGGGCCATCGTTCGGGTCGCTATCCGTGATGCCCGTGCCGCGCTGCTGATACCTGTTGCCGCCGCGCCCGTTGCCCGGCCCATCGTTCGGATCGCTGTCGGTGATGCCTGTGCCGCGACGCTGCTGGTACTGCCCGCCGCCACGGCCATTGCCTGGGCCGTCGTTCGGATCGCTATCCGTCAGGCCGGTACCGCGACGCTGCTGCTGCGGCGGCGGCATGACGCAGCCGGCAAGCGCAGCCAGGGGCACCAGCGCGCCGAGACGCAGGACGAGCAGCCTGCGGCGCAACCTGGTCGAATTTTCCGTCGGCATTTCTTGACTATCCCATCGTTGGAACAGCTATGCGGAATTTAAACCCATCCCGCAAGGTGAGCTGACCTGGCTCGTCATGGCGAAGTCTATCGCGCCGCCGTCAGCAATTCCTCAGCCTCGTCGCGGGACAACGCGAGCGCGCGCTGCGCGATTTCTCCGGAGAAGCCGGCACGGGCCAGAGTACCCAGCCATTTCTTCCGCAGCTTCGGTTCAGGTTCCGCCGCCGCGAAGCCGCCGAAGCGCCGCTTGCGGCAGAGGATCACGGCGGAGGTCAGCTCATCCGGCATGTCCTCATGGGCCAACGCCTCCCGTGCCGTCTCGCCGGACACGCCCTTTGCGGCCAGATGCGCGAGCGCAGCCCGCGCCGATCGCCCACTGCCGAGCAACCGCCGGGCCCGCGCCAGGGCGAATCCCGCATCGTCGACCGCGCCGGCTTCCACGAGCCGTGCCGCGATCGCCGCCGCATGCTGCTTCGCCGCGGCGGTAGCGGCGGCAATGGCGTCGGGCTCCTGACCTTCGGTTTCAGCCTCGCGCGCCCAGCGGCGAATACGATTGCCCAGCACCTGGCGCAGCCCCGCCTCGGTGGCGGCGAAGCGCGCGAGATGGGCAAGTGCCGCGTTCCGCAGCGCCGATTCGGTGATCTTAGCCATCAGATCACGAAGTGCAGCGGCTCCGTCACCGGACGGCGAAGGCCCGCCGCCGCGGCGCGTTTCAGCAGGTCTTCCAGGGTCACGGATTGAAGCCGCTTCTCCAGGATCGCATTCATCTCCTGCCAGAGCGGCGCGGTCACAAGCGTGGCCAGCTTGCCGGGCGGCACGGGGGCCTCCTCATCCTCGGTCACGGCGGCAACGATCTCGGCGAGCTTCACTTCGCGCGGGGCGCGGGCCATCCGGTAGCCACCGCGCGGCCCGCGCAGCGAATCCAGCAGGCCCGCCCGCACCAGCGCCTGCAACAGCGGCTCGATCCCCCGCCGGGCGGCGTTCAGGCGTTCAGCGATTTCGGCGGCGCCGGTCACCTCTCCCCCACGCCCAGCGTGGAAAGCGATGTCCAGTGCGATATCGAGCGCGAGCAGTGCACGGTCCTGGCGCAGCAGCATGGTCGGGTAATCTCCAGCTTCTTCGCGTGAAAATACCCTGATCGAAGGAAATTCCAAGTCCGGCCTCGCAACGAGCCGCGATTTCCGTGCTATCCGGACCGCATGGATTCGAACCCATCCCGCAATCGCCTGCGTTCCAGCATCCTCGACACGGTGGGCGACACGCCCCTCGTGCTGATTCCGCGCCTCATGGCGGCCGAAAATCTAACGGCGCGCCTCGCCCTCAAATTGGAATTCTTCAACCCCGGCGGCTCCCTGAAGGACCGCATCGGCCTGGCCATGGTCGAAGCCGCCGAGGCCGCGGGCGAGATCGCGCCCGATCGCTCCGTCATTCTCGAACCGACCTCGGGCAATACCGGCATTGCCCTCGCCTTCGTCGCCGCCGCGAAAGGCTACCGCCTGATCGTCGTGATGCCCGACGGCGCCTCGGTCGAGCGGCGCAAGATGCTGAAGCTGCTGGGCGCGGAGCTCGAACTCACGCCGGCCAAGCGTGGCATGGCCGGCGCCATCGCCCGCGCCGAGGAAATCCTGGCCAAGACCGAGGGCGCCTGGATGGCCCGGCAGTTCGACAACCCCGCTAACCCGGACGTCCATGCCCGCACCACCGCCGAGGAGATCTGGCGCGACTCGGCGGGCGAGGTGGATGCCATCGTGGGCGGCATCGGTACCGGCGGCACGCTTACCGGCATCGCCCGGGCGCTGAAGCCCCGCAAGCCCGGCCTGCGCATCATTGGCGTCGAGCCCGCCGAAAGTGCGGTCCTGAACGGCGACGAGCCGGGGCCGCACCTCATCCAGGGCATCGGCGCGGGCTTCTGCCCGACCGTGCTGGAGCTCTCGAATCTGGACGGCGTGCTGCGCGTGGCCGAGCGCGACTCATTCGCCGCCGCCCGCGCGGTGGCCCGGCTGGACGGCATTCCCGTCGGCATCTCCACCGGCGCGGTGGTGGCCGCCATGGTCCGCGTGGCCCGGGAACCCGGAATGGAGGGCAAGCTGATCGTCGGCATCGCCGCTTCCTATGCGGAGCGCTACCTCTCCACCGAGTTGTTCGAAGGGCTGTAGCGAAAGCGGGGGTGGCCTGTTATCTTGGGCATCCCCCCGGCTTTCCTCCCCCCCGTGAGGTCTGGCCGACATGGCGCGTGAACTAGCCGAAGCTTCCGATTCCACCGCAGGGCTGGGCCGCCTGGCCTCACCCGCGGTCAGGGCTGCCATTGGGCGCCGGCTCAACGAGCTCGGCGGGCTGGTGCTGGGCTTTGCCGGGCTGGCGCTGCTGGTCGCCGTAGGCAGCCACAACCCCGCCGATCCCTCGCTTTCCACCGCCACGAGCCAGCACGCGACCAATCTCGCCGGGCCCGTCGGCGCCATCGCGTCCGACATCCTCTGGCAGGGCTGCGGCTGGGCCGCCTATCTGCCGGGCGTGGTGCTGCTGGGCTGGGCACTGCGCATGGCGACGCATCGCGGCGTGCGCCTGCTGCCGGCGCGTATTGCCGCCCTGCTGCTGGCCGCGCCGATCCTGGCCGCGCTACTGGCTCTGATCCCCGGGGCCGATGGCGGCGCGGCCGGGCCGCTGGTCGCCGCCGCGCTGCTCAACGGGCTGGAAAGCACCTTCGGCCCGCTCGGCCATCTCACCGCGCAGCTTGTCACCGGCGGTCTCGCGGTATTGCTGATCTATACCGCCCTCGGCTTTTCGCCCCGCGAATGGCGCCGCGCCGCCCGCGTGACGGCGGCGGCTGCCTCGCGCGGCGCCGGTACCGCCGCCGAATACGGCGTCCGCAAGCGCCATCTGCTGATCCGGCCCTTCCTGGCCATGGGGCGCGGCACCGGCCGCCTCCTCACCCGCCGCCGCATCGAGCCCGCCGCCGACCTTATGAACGTGCTGCAGGAGGCCGAGCGCGTGGCTGCCGAGCCGCCGCGCGTTCCCGCCCGCCCGCCGCTACGCAGCGAGCCCGAGGTGCGCCCGGCGTCGCGCAGCACGCCCCGCGTCGCAACCGCGCCCAAGGCGAAGCCGACCGCCGCCGAGCAGGCCACGCTCGACCTGCCAGTGGAGGGCTGGCGCACCCCGCCGCTCGACCTGCTGTCGCCCACCCCCATCCGCATCGCCAGCGGTCCCAGCGCCGAAGCGCTCCAGGCCAATGCACGCATGCTGGAGCAGGTGCTGAACGACTACGGCGTGAACGGCTCGATCACCGAGATCCGCCCCGGCCCCGTCGTCACGCTCTATGAGCTTGAGCCCGCGCCAGGCACCAAATCCTCCCGCGTCATCGGCCTGGCCGACGATATCGCGCGCAGCATGAGCGTGGTGGCGGTCCGTATCGCCACGGTGCCGGGCCGCAGCGTGATGGGCATCGAGATGCCCAATGTGAAGCGCGAGATGGTCTTCCTGCGGGAGATGCTGTCGTCCGACGAATACCAGCGCACCACCGCGCCGCTGCCGCTGATCCTGGGCAAGGATATCGGCGGGACGCCCATCATCGCCGACCTCGCGCGCATGCCGCATCTGCTGATCGCGGGCACCACCGGCTCGGGCAAATCGGTCGGCATCAACACGATGATCCTGAGCCTGCTGTACAAGCACAGCCCGGCCGAATGCCGATTCATCATGATCGACCCGAAGATGCTGGAACTCAGCGTCTACGACCGCATCCCCCATCTGCTCGCCCCCGTCGTCACCGAGCCGCCCAAGGCGATCGGCGCGCTCAAATGGACGGTGCGCGAGATGGAGCGCCGCTACCGCTCGATGAGCCAGATCGGCGTGCGCAACATCGCCGGCTACAACGAGAAGGTCGCCGCCGCCCTGGCCCGCGGCGAGATGCTGACGCGCCGCGTGCAAACCGGCTTCGACCCCGAGACGAACAAGCCCGTCTTCGAGGATCAGAGCCTCTCCCTGCAGCGCCTGCCCATGATCGTCGTGGTCATCGACGAAATGGCGGACCTCATGATCGTCGCGGGCAAGGAGATCGAGGCCGCGGTGCAGCGGCTGGCGCAGATGGCGCGGGCCGCGGGTATCCATGTGGTGATGGCGACCCAGCGGCCGTCGGTCGACGTGATCACCGGCACCATCAAGGCCAATTTCCCGACCCGCATCAGCTTCACGGTGATCAGCAAGTTCGACAGCCGCACCATCCTCGGCGAGCAGGGCAGCGAGCAGCTGCTGGGCC
>JAQGHY010000052.1 GCA_028291455.1 Rubritepida sp.
GGCGTGGTGTCACGATAGCCGCCACCGATTTCGCACAGCGCCACATCGGCAAAGCCGCGCGCCGCGTTGCGGGCGGCGGCCTGGGCCAGCGAGGCGATGGGCGTCGGGCGCATCTGGTCGAGGTCGGAGGCGATGGGATTTTCGAGATGCAGGCTCTCCGGCGTCTCACCGAACATCGCGGCGATCCGCTGCTCCATGAAGCCGTAGGTCACGGCCTCCTGCAGGCCGCGCCCGGCCAGGACGCGGCGGGCGAGTACGCTGCGGACCTGCTTTGCATCCAGCGCAGGCAGCGGCACCGGCGAGGCCACGGGCAGCGATACCGACGGTACAGCATCCAGCCCGCCGAGGCGCAGCACCTCCTCCACCAAGTCGCACTCGGCCTCGACGGCGGCGCAGCCCTCGGCGGCGCTGCGGGCGCGCTCGGGGTTGAGCGAAGGGTCCTGGTCGAGCACGATCGTCGCCGCGATGTCGTTGCGCCAGGGCGGCACTGCGACGGTCACGCTGGCGGGGTCGCGTGCGGTGACGGTGAAGCCCAGGCCCTCAAGCCGCCGCACAGCCTCGTCCGGCGGCACTGCCAGGCCGCCGAGGCCGGCGAGGCGCTCGAAGCGCAGCGTGGCCTCACGCCGCCAGGCGGGCTCGGCGCCGGCTTCGCTGATGGTGGAGGGCTCGCCGCCGCAGAGCTCCATGATCATCGCCGTCGCGGCTTCCAGCGCCGCCGGCAGCAGGGCGGGGTCGATGCCGCGCTCGTTGCGGGCGCGGGCGTCGGTGTTGATGTTATGGCGCCGGCCGCTGAGCGCGATGCGCACGGGGTCGAACAGCGCGCATTCGATGAAGACCTCGCGCGTGGTCTCGTCGCAGCCGGAATGCGCTCCGCCGATGACGCCGCCCAGGGCCTCGGGCCCGGCCTCGTCGGCGATGATGCCGTCCTCATCGGTCAGCACATAGGTCTTGCCGTTGAGCGCGGGCAGCTCCTCGCCGGGCCGCGCCATGCGCATGCAGATGCCGCCCTTTACCTTGCCCACGTCGAAGACATGCAGCGGCCGGCCGAGGGCGAAGGTGAACCAGTTCGTCACGTCCACCAGCGCCGAGATGGGGCGCAGGCCGATGGCCACCAGCCGGTCCTGCAGCCATTGCGGCGAGGGGCCGTTGGTCACGCCACGGACGGCGCGGCCGAGCACCCAGGTGCAGGCGCGTGGGTCCTCGATGCGCCATTGCAGCGGCGTCTCGTAGGCGGGCGTGATGCTGGGCGCGGCCCAGGGCTTCAGCGTGCCGAGTCCCGCCGCCGCGAGATCGCGCGCCAGGCCGCGGACGGAAAGCGCGTCGCCGCGATTGGGTGTGACCTTGATCTCGACGATGGGGTCGTCGAGGCCGGCGTAATCCACGTAGCGCGCGCCGAGGGGCGCATCCTCCGGCAGGTCGATGATGCCGGAATGGTCGTCGCCCAGGCCCATCTCGCGCGCGGAGAGCATCATCGCCTCGCTCTTCACGCCGCGGATTTCGCCGGCCTTGAGCGTGATGCCGGTGCCAGGGATATGAGCGCCGGGCAGGGCCAGCACGCCGACCAGACCGGTCCGCGCATTGGGCGCGCCGCAGACGACGGAGAATTCGCGCCCGTCGCCCATCTCGACGCGCAGCGAGCGCAGCCGGTCGGCATTGGGGTGCTGCACGGCCTCGATCACGCGGGCGATGCGGAATTCAGCGAGCGGGGCGGCACGGTCCTCGATGCCCTCGACCTCGATGCCGATGGCGTTGAGCGTCGTGGCGATCTCATCCAGCGTGGCGCTGGTTTCCAGGTGTTCGCGCAGCCAGGAGAGGGGGAACTTCATCACACGCCCTCATGCAGCGTTGCGGGGGAGAGCGGGCTCGATCCGTAGTGATCCAGCCAGCGGGTATCGCCCTCGAAGAAGGGGCGGAGATCGGCCATGCCGTGCTTCAGCATGGTGATGCGCTCGATGCCCATCCCGAAGGCGAAGCCCTGCCACTCCCGCGCATCCAGCCCGCAATTGGCCAGCACGCGCGGATGCACCATGCCGCTGCCCAGGATCTCCAGCCAATCGGTGCCCGCGCCGAGCTCGCCGGTCTTCCGGTTCCAGCCGATATCGACCTCCATGGAGGGTTCGGTGAAGGGGAAGTAGGAGCTGCGGAAGCGCACGGGCAGCGTGCCGATGCCGAAGAAGCTGCGCAGGAAATCGGTGAGGCAGCCCTTGAGGTGGCCGAGCGTGATGCCGCGGTCGATCACCAGCCCCTCCACCTGGTGGAACATGGGCGAATGGGTGGCGTCATGGTCCGAGCGATATGTGCGGCCGGGGGCGATGATGCGGATCGGCGGGGCCTGGCCGATCATGGTGCGGATCTGCAGCGGGGAGGTCTGGGTGCGCAGTACGGTGCGGCGGCCGTCCACCATGCCCGGCAGGTAGAAGGTGTCCTGGTCCTGACGGGCCGGGTGGTGGTCTGGGATATTGAGGGCGGCGAAGTTGTACCAGTCTCCCTCGATGTCAGGCCCTTCCACGACCCGAAAACCCATGGCGCCGAAGATCGCCGTCAGCTCCTCGATGGTGCGCGAGATCGGGTGGATGCCGCCGGTGCCGCCAGGAGCGGCGGGGCGGGCCGGCAGGGTCATGTCGAGCTTCTCGGCGAGGAGGCGGGCGTCGAGCGCCCCGGCCTCCAGCACCGCGCGCCGCGCCTCGATCGCGGCTTCGAGCTGGTTCTTCAGCGCGTTGACGGCCGCGCCGCGCTCCTTGCGCAACTCCGGGGCGATGGCGGCCAGACCCTTGAGCAGCCCCGTCAGCGCGCCCGACTTGCCGAGCACGCCCACCCTGACAGCATCCAGCGCGCGGAGGTCGGGCGCGGCGGCGAGATCGGCCTGGGTGCTGGCCGCGAGGGCGGCGAGGTCATCGGTCATGCGGTGGTCCATTCAACATGAAAAAGGGCCGCCAACGCTTGCGCGCCGCGGCCCTCCGAAAAACGTAGTCCCGGCCGAAATCAGGCTGCCGGGGCGAGCGCTTCCTTGGCCTTCTCGACGATGGCCGCAAAGGCTGCGGGCTCGTCATAGGCCAGGGCGGCGAGGACCTTGCGGTCCATCTCGATCCCGGCGGCCTTGAGGCCGAAGATGAACTGCGAATAGATCATCCCCTGCTCACGGCAGGCCGCATTGATGCGCTGGATCCAGAGCCCACGGAAATCGCGCTTCTTGTTGCGGCGATCGCGGTAGGCGTATTGGAGCGCCTTCTCAACGCGCTGGAGTGCCGCGCGGTAGGTGGTGGAGCTGCGCCCCACGTAACCCTTCGCGAGGTTGAGAATCTTCTTGTGACGGGCATGGGCGACTACGCCGCGCTTAACTCGAGCCATATCTTCTCTCCTTCCCGTTCTTTACCGGGGCAGCCCGTAGGGCAGCCAGTTCATCACCGTCTTGGCATCCTGCGGTGCAAGCACCTGGGAGCCGCGATTCTGGCGCTTCACCTTCTGGCTGCGGGCGGAGAGGCAATGCCGCTTCTTGCCGGGACCGGCCATGACCTTGCCCGTCGCGGTGATCTTGAAGCGCTTCTTTGCGCTCGAGGTCGTCTTCATCTTGGACATTCTGGCCCTCCTGTCGGTGGGTTGGGGCTGCCCCTGGCTATCGCACAATGCGACGGAGGCAAGCTTACCCGCCCGGGGCTGTCCAGGGCCTCGGAACGGGAGGCGGGCGTATAGCTGGCGCGGCCGGCCTTCGCAAGTCCGGAGGATTCAAGGGCGGGGCGCGGAGGGGCCGGCGATGGGCGTGAGGGCTTCGACGCCCGGGGCGGGAGGCGGCGGAGCGGGCGCGGTTGCCGGGGACGGAGTGACCGGAGCGGGAATGACCGGAGCCGGTGCAGGCTCGGCCGGTGCGACAGCCGGCGCTGGCGCTGGCGCCGGTTCGGCGGGAGCGGCCAGGGGCTCGGCCTGCACCGCCGCAGGTGGAGGCGTACCCTGGGCAGGCGCGGCAATCGGCGGCGGCGCCCCGGCGGGGGCGGGTGCCGCTGCAACGGCCGGGCGAGCGGCCCCTCGCGGCGATGCGCCGGCAGGGGCCGGATCGGTCTGCGTGTCCGTGTAGTCCGGCACGATCCGCGCCTGGTTGCCGGTGATCACCAGCACGCGCGTGCCGAGCGGAATGGCCACCGGATCCCGCTGCGTCACCGAGACCAGCTCACCGCCGTCCTTGCGGACGATGTATTCGATGGCATCCGTATTGGCCGCGGAACGCTCTGCCGCATTGCCGACCAAGCCGCCCACCAAGGCGCCGCCCACGGCGCCGAGCGCGCTGCTCACCGCGTTTCCGCCAGGCGCCGTCCCGCCGATCGCACCACCCGCAGCGGCACCCGCCGCAGCCCCGGCCGTGCCGTCGGCGGCGATGGCGACGCGGCGCGAGCCCGCGACGACGCCTTGCTGCACAGGGTTCGCCTGCTGCACGGCGCGGGATGCGTATTCATCGGCGGAATAGCTCGCGGCACAGCCGGTGAGCAGACCAGTGAGGAGGAGGGGAGTGAAACGGTTCATGCCCCCGGACATTGGGCCCCCCGCCCTGTTGAGCCAACCCCCGTCGCGGCAACCCCCGTCGCCCTGGGCCCTGCTATCGCCTATATGCGCTGGATGCTGGTTCCTTTCCGCAAGATGCACGGCCTGGGCAATGACTTCGTCGTGGTGGACGCACGCGCGGCGCCGCTCGACCTGAGTACGCAAGCCATCCAGGCCATCGGCGACCGCCATCGCGGCGTCGGCTTCGATCAGCTCGTCACGCTCGAACCCGCCGCCGATGCCGATGTCTTCCTGCGCTTCCACAATACCGACGGCAGCGAGGCCGGCGCCTGCGGCAATGGCACCCGCTGCGCGGCCTCGCTGATCCTGGCCGAGACCGGACGGCAGCACATCGCCATCCGCACCATCGCGGGGATGCTGAGCGCCGAGCGGCTGGCGGACGGTACCGTCCGCGTGGATATGGGCCCGCCCCGCCTGGACTGGCGGGACGTGCCGCTGGCGCGCGAGATGGACACGCTGCACGTTCCCATGGCGGCCGACGGCGTCTCCAATGCCGCCTGCTGCTCCATGGGCAATCCGCACGCGACCTTCTTCGTGGACGACCTCGACGCGCTCGACATCCACCGCATCGGGCCGCTGCTGGAGCATGATCCGCTGCTGCCGGATCGCGGAAATATCGGCTTCGTTCAAATCCTGACACGCACCCATTTCCGCCTGACGGTCTGGGAACGCGGCGCCGGGCTGACGCTGGCCTGCGGCTCGGGTGCCTGCGCGGCGCTGGCGAATGCCCGCCGGCGAGGGCTCGTCGATGCGTGCTGTACCGTGACCCTGCCCGGCGGCGACCTCCTCATCGAGGAACGCGCGGACGGCCATATCCTGATGAGCGGGCCCGTGGCGACCGCCTTCCTGGGCGAGTTCGACATTGCCCCCGTCTGATCTCACGGAAACACTCACCTTCGGCTGCCGGCTGAACATCGCCGAGAGCCAGACAATGCGCGCGCTCGCAGCGCAGGCCGGTTTCGCCGGGGCGCTTATCGTCAACACCTGCGCCGTGACCGGCGAGGCCGAGTCGCAGGCGCGCCAGGCCATCCGCCGCGCCGCTCGCGAGCAGCCGGGCCGGCCCATCCTCGTCACCGGCTGCGCCGCGCAGATCGCACCCGAGACCTGGGGCGCGCTGCCTGGCGTGATCAAGGTCATCGGCAATGCGCATAAGCTCGATCCGGCAGCGTGGTCCGCGCCCATCGGGCCGATCCGCCGAGAGGCACCCATGGGCATTGCGGCCGGGGGCGGGACCCGTGCCTTCCTCGCGGTACAGCAGGGCTGCGACCATGCCTGCACCTTCTGCATCATCCCCCAGGGGCGCGGCCCGGCGCGGGCGCTCCCCACCGCCGATGCCGTCGCCGCTGTGCGCGACCTCGCCACCCGCCATGCCGAGGTCGTGCTTACCGGTGTGGACCTCGCCAGCCATCCCGAACTCGCCACGCTGATCCGCACCGTGCTGCGCGAAGTGCCGGAATTGCCGCGCCTGCGCCTCTCCTCGCTCGACCCCGCCGCGCTGGACGACGCCTTCTGGCGCGTCTTCGCCGAGGAGGAACGGCTGATGCCGCATCTCCACCTTTCGGCGCAGCATGGGCACGACCTCATCCTGAAACGCATGAAGCGCCGCCATTCGCGTGCGGATATTTTGACGCTCTCCACCCGGGCTCGCGCGTTACGTCCAGGTGCGGCGTTGGGAGCCGACCTCATCGCCGGATTTCCAACCGAGACGGAGGAGCATCTATGCGCAATGACCGATTTGGTGGCGGAGGCGGAGCTCGCCTTCCTGCACGTCTTTCCCTATTCCGCCCGCGCCGGGACCCCGGCGGCCCGGATGCCGCAGCTGCCGATGCCGCTCCGCCGAGAACGCGCGGCGCGGCTGCGCCAAGCCGGCGAAGCGGAGCGCGCGCGCTTCCTCGCCAGCCGCATCGGCGCCACGGAGCAGGTGCTGATGGAGGGCGACGGCATGGGCCATACCCAGCATTTCGCCACGATCCGGCTGCCCCCCGGCACCGCCCGGAGGGGCATGTTGCTCAACGCCCGCGTGACGGCGAGCGACGGACGTTCATTGGAGGCCGTCTGATGGCCCTGCGCGATCTCTGGGGAAAACTCACCGGCAGGGGCGAGAGCGATGTCCCGCCCTCGCCGCCCGAGATGCCGCCGGCTGGCCCCGAGCCCATCCAGGTCCCGCCGCCGCCTGAGGCGCCGGTACCCGCCCCCGAGCCCATCCGCGAGCCGCCGCCGCTCGAAGTCCCGCCGGACATTCCGAATGCCCCGGTGCGGGAGCCGGAGGGGCCGCGCGCCTTCTTCTCCCGGCTGAAGGCGGGGCTGTCGCGTTCCACCGCCAAGCTGACCGATGCCATCGGCAGCGTCTTCACCAAGCGCAAGCTGGACGACGCCGCGCTGGAGGAGCTGGAGGAAATGCTGATCGGCGCCGACCTCGGCGTCGCCGCGGCCGGCCGCGTCGTCGAGGGCTTCCGCCGCACCCGCTTCGGGCGTGAGGTCACGGACCATGAGGTGAAGACCGCCCTGGCCGAGGAGATCGCGGCCATCCTGGACCCCGTGGCGCTGCCGCTGGTCATCACCCGCGCCCATGCGCCGCATGTGGTGCTGGTGGTCGGCGTGAACGGCACCGGCAAGACCACGACCATCGCCAAGCTGGCCGAGCAGTATCGCGCCGATGGGCTGAAGGTCTGGATGGTCGCCGGCGACACCTTCCGCGCCGCCGCCGTCGAGCAGCTCCAGATCTGGGGCGAGCGCACCGGCGCGCATGTGGTTGCCCCCGCCAGGCCCGGCGCCGACGCGGCCGGCCTCGCCTTCGACGCGCTGCGCGATGCGCGCGCCGCGGGGGTCGACGTGCTGCTGGTCGACACCGCCGGGCGGCTGCACAACAAGTCCGCGCTGATGGAGGAGCTGCGCAAGATCGTGCGCGTCCTCAAGCGGGGCGACGCTTCGGTGCCGCATTCCACGCTCCTCGTGCTCGATGCCACCACGGGGCAGAACGCGGTGAGCCAGGTGCGCGTGTTCAAGGACATGGTGGATGTGACGGGCCTCGTCGTCACCAAGCTGGACGGCAGCGCCAAGGGCGGCGTGGTGGTGGCGCTGGCGCAGGAATTCGGCTTGCCGGTGCATGCGGTCGGCGTGGGCGAGCAGGCGGCGGATATGCGGCCTTTCGAAGCACGGGATTTTGCGCGTAGCCTCGTGGGGCTGGAGGACTGACCTCCTAAAAGGGGCGGTCGTGACGAATATCTGGGTGCAGCTGGTCCTAGGGATCGCCGTGCCGGCACTCCTGATCCTTTCCGCCCCGACGCGCTGGCTGGGCCGCACCGCGGTGCTCTGGCTGATATTCCCGGTCATTTTCTACATCGGGATGATCCTCTGGGAAGTCTTCACCCGCCCGTGGAACCCCGACCTTCTCAAGAACGCGTTCTACGGCTTCATGATCATCAGCCCCTTGGCGATCGTGCCCTGGATGCTCGCGTGCGTCATCGGCTTCGCGATCGGCTTTGGCCTGCGGCGGCTTTTGCGGCCTGGCTCTGGCAAGTCAGCCTTGCCTGTCCCCTTACCGCCCGCGCCGATCCCGCCACCCGCGCCTATCGCACCGGCGGGCAGCGGCTGGCGCAGCGTCCATCTCGGCTTTGCCAATGACGGCCTGAAGATCGGCGCCTGCGAGGTCTGGACCCATGCCTGGCGCGCGACGGGAGAACCTTCGCTGCATCTCCCGCACCCCGCCCATCCCAGCCAGACGCATCGCTACGACATCTACGAAGTGGGGGACGGGCTGCAAAAGGCGCGCTTCGCGGCGGGAGAGCTCTCGAACGGGGTCTGGGGCTTCTATGTCGCGGTGGCGGAGCGCGTGGAAGTCGGCGGTGTCTCGGCCGATGGATCGCTGCGCTACGAGCATCGCCTCGGTGACTCCAGCGCCGACACGCTAACGGGTTGGGTGGTGCTGATCGATGTGGCGACCGGGCAGGTGCTGGCCGATTGCGCCGCCTGGCCGTCGAGCCGCATCACCGGCAATGCCGATGGCAGCCTGTTCCTGTTGCTCGGCCTGAACGGCTTCGAAACCCTCTTCCGGATCGATCCCGCCGCACGCACCTTCCGCGACCAGGGCATGGCCGGGCCGGACCAGCCTTTGTCTCAGCTCTCGGCCGCGGTGGAGCAGGCGCGCCGCGCGCCCGGCCCCTTGGAACTGCCCTATCGCCGGATCTCGCCGGACGGCACGATCCGCGTCGATCTCGCGGCTGTGGAATGGCGGAACTCGCAATGGGTGCATACGCCCCGCGTCATCGAGATCGCCAGCGGGCGCGTGGTGCTGGACCTGTGGAATACCGATTGGGACGCGACGGTGGAGTTTCCCGGCTCGCGCCGCGTTCGCCTCGACCTCCGGCGATTCCATGAGGGCGGCTCGGTCTCGGCCGAACTCGACCTGGCGCGCGGCACCTACCGGATCGTCTCCGATCCCGCGGGTCCGGAAGCACCGCTCGCCGGGATCGCGCAGGGCCTCGAGAACGCCGCGCGGATCGCCGCGGCAAACTCCGGCGCGGGCTGGATCTCGCGCTACGCCGCGCCCATCAAGCCGCACCCTCTCGCTGCGTGGCGCGCGGCTCTGTTGATCCTGGCCGGCGCCATCGTCGCGATCGGCGGCGCGACCTACCTGTCCATTCCGTCTACGCCGCCGGAGCGCACGCCGCTCTCGACCGTGCCGGGCATGAAACTCGACCTCCAGCCTTCGCGGTAGGCCCTCTCGCCAGCGCGCGGCTCGCGCGGCAAGCTCCTGCGCTACACCGGGAAGGAAACAGAATGCTCGAAATCGAAAAGCCCGCCGACATGGCCGATTGGGTCGGCAAGAAGCTCGGCACGAGCGAGTGGTACACGGTGGATCAGAAGACCATCGACCTCTTCGCCGAGGCCACCGGCGACCATCAATGGATCCACATCAACACCGAGCGCGCGGCGAAGGAGCTGCCGGGGGGCAAGACCATCGCGCATGGCTTCCTCACGCTGTCGCTGCTGCCCCGACTCTCGCCGCTGGTCTACAGCATCAAGCAGCGCTCGCGCGCGCTCAACTACGGCAGCAACAAGGTGCGCTTCACGGCGATGGTGCCCTCGGGCTCACGCGTGCGGCTGCACATGACGCTGAAGGCCTGCGAGCCCATTACGGGCGGCGTGCGCCTCACCGTGGAGAACGAGATGGAAGTGGAGGGCAATCCGCGCCCATGCCTCGTCGCCGAGACGCTCAGCCAGGTCTACGACTGAGCGGATCGAGGCCTACCGCCCGCTGAAGAAGCCCTGCGGCGCGGCGTTCGTGGAGACCGGGCTCGGCATCGCCGGCCGCGCGACGCCGGCGATGGGCGGCAGCGCGGAGCTTGCGCCGGGCAAGGCTTGCTGGCTCGGTACCCAGGCGGCGGCGTTGCCGGCCGAGGGGCTCGCGACCACGGGCGTCACCTGAATGGGCGGCAGGCTGTCCGCCTGCGGTTGCCTCTGCTGGACGGCGGCGGGCTGGACCGGGATAGCCGGCAGGCCGCGCGGCTGGGCCACTGGCATGGGCTGCTGCTGCGCGTCGGGGGCGGCGGCGGGCTGCGCCTGCGTCCCAATGGCCGTGAAGGGGCTGTTATCGGCGGGAATACGCCGCGCGCCCGTCGCGACAGGTGCGGGGAAGCTCGTGCCGGGCGGCGGCGTGAAGAGCGGCGTGGTCGCCACGGGCGGTAGGGCTGGCGGCTGCGTCGGGGCAGGGGCGGCCGCGAAGGTCTGCGCATAGGCCGGCCCGGGCGCGACGGGCTGGAGGTTCCCCTCGCCATAGGCCGCCTGTTCCTCGGCCGGGCGGGCGCGAGGGGCGCGGCGCACGCGGCGCGGCGCGGCCTCGGCAGCCGGCTCAGGGGTATTGCCGGCC
>JAQGHY010000089.1 GCA_028291455.1 Rubritepida sp.
GCAATGCCGAAGGCCAGGATCATGTGCATGACCAGCGAAAGGTACTCGCTGACCTTCGCTTCGAGCTGGATGGGCACCGTGCCCGCCCCGGCAGGGGTCTCGAAGCTGATGAAGAAGTGCCAGGCTAGCGGGAAGATGAAGTAGTAGGCTAGCGCCGCGCCCAGCAGGAACAGGATGGGCGAGACCACCAGGAACGGCACGATCGTCCGCTTCTCGGAGCGGTAGAGCCCCGGCGCGATGAACAGCCAGAGCTGGGTGGCCCAGATCGGGAAGGAGAAGAACACGGCGCCGAAGAAAGCCACCTTCAGATAGGTGAAGAAGGCCTCGTAAAGCGCGGTGAAGATCATCCGCCGGTCGATGCCGCCCTGCTGGATCAGCACATTGGCCAGCGGCTGGGCGAGGAAGCCGTAGATCGCGGTGCTGAAATAGTAGCAGAGCGCGAAGGCGATCATGAAGGCGCCGACCGACCAGAGGAGCCGCGTGCGCAGCTCCATCAGATGCTCGATGAGCGGCATCGGCTTGTCGTGGATCGGGTCTTCGTCCTGCGTGGTGTTGGACAAGGCGACCTCAGACGATCTTTGCGGCGTCGGCGGGTGCCGCGGCCTCGGTGGGAGTCGCAGCTTCGGGAAGAGCCGGCTCGGCGGGCGTGGGCGCGGGTGGTGCCATGTTCAGCGGGGTGGGCGTCGAGGGCGGCACGAAGGAGGGCGCGTTGGAGGCAGCGGCGGTCGGCGCCGGCTCGGGCGGCTTATAGGGCGCCATGGTCTGGGGCGGGATCATCGGCGGCGCGTCGGGCGTGTCGCGCGCGGTCGGCGGCGGCGTCCAGGCCGGGGTGGAGCTAACGGTGCCTTCGTTGAAGCTCTTGCTCAGCGTGCCATCGGAGTCGACGGTCTTCTGGATCTGGCCCTTGAAGTCGAAATTCCGAATCTCGTTGAAGGCGCCCTTCACGTCGGCGATCTGGTTGCGCACGTCCTCGAGCTTGGCTTCACGCACCAGCTCGTCGGCCTGCTGCTGGAACTGCGCCAGCTGGCGCTTTCCCTTCTTGATGAGATCAGCAATTCCGCGAATGGCAGAGGGCAAATCTTTCGGCCCGATCACCACCAGCGCCACCACGGCAACCAACATGATCTCGGACCAGGCGAGGTCGAACATTCCATCCCCAATCCGGCTTCCCGCACCCTGGATATCAGGGCACCGGCGCGTCGCCAATGCGGCGCGTCTCCTACTTAGTCCTTCGGCGGGATTGTTGCACCCTGGGGGGCTGGAAAAGCAAAGGCGCGCTCCGGGTCCAGCGCCACGCCAACCTTCTGGCCCCGCAACAGCCTGGCCCCCGGCGGCAGGCGGGCATGCAGGTGCAGCACCCCGCCAACCCCGTCCGCGACTGCGAGATGCACCAGGGTGGTAGCGCCGAGCAGCCGGCAAGCCTGGACCTCGGCCGCCGCGCCGCCTTCCGACAGGAGACGCAGACCCTCGGGCCGGATCAGCAGCTCGGCGGCGCTGCCCTCCGGCAGGCCGCGCGACGGCGCGGCACCGATAGCGCTCACGGCCTGGCGACCCTCGATGCGGGCGGGGACGCGGTTCGCCTCGCCCAGGAAGGTCGCGACGAAGGGGTCCACGGGGTTGAGGTACAACTCCTCGGGCGTGCCGAGCTGCACGACCTGCCCCTCCCGAATCAAGGCGATGTGGTCGGCCATGAACATGGCTTCCTCGGCGTCATGGGTCACGATGAGGGCGGGAATGCCGGCCTGCTGCAGCACATGCAGCGTATCGTCCCGCACCTGGTCGCGCAGCCGGGCGTCGAGGCTGGCGAAGGCCTCGTCCAGCAGCAGCACCTCCGGCCGTGGCGCCAGGGCACGGGCCAGCGCCACGCGCTGCTGCTGGCCGCCGGAGAGTTGATGCGGCCAGGCCGCGGCATGGAATTGGAGGCCGACCAGGGCCAGCGCCTCCGCCACCCGGGCGGTGCGCTCACCCCGGGCCACGCGCCGGAGCCCGAAGGCGACGTTGTCCGCCACGGTCAGATGCGGGAACAGCGCGTAATCCTGAAAGACGAAGCCCACATGCCGCTGCTCGGGCGGCACCTCGCGGCCCGGCTCAGCCAGGACGCGCCCATCCAGCTCGATCCGCCCCTGCTGAAGCGGCTCCAGTCCGGCAACGAGGCGCAGCAGCGTGGTCTTGCCATCGCCGGATGGGCCGAGGAGGCAGACGATCTCGCCGCGCGCGACCTCGAGGGAAATGCCGCGCAGCACGGGCTTGTCGCCGTAGGTGTGGCGGATGTCGGTGAGGCGCAGGCTCATGCCGCCTTGTGCGGCCCCCCTGCCCTGCTGTCCATGATCGGCGAAGCTAGGCCGCGTGCGGCTGGTCGTCGCCGATCAGCGGCGGTGCGCCGCTCTTCAGCTCCAGCGCGACAAGATCGTTGGAGACCAGCTCCTCCTTGCGCGGCAACTCGCCCAACGACTTCAGCCCGAACTGATCCAGGAAGCGCGGCGTGGTCGCCCAGAGCGTCGGCCGTCCCGGTGTTTCCCTGCGCCCCTTGGGCGTGACCAGCCCGCCGTCCAGCAACAGGTCCAGGCTCGCCTGCGCCAGTGCGGCGCCGCGGATTTCCTCGATCTCTGCCCGCGTCACCGGCTGGTGATAGGCGATGATGGACAGCGCCTCCATCGCCGCGCGCGGCAGCCGGCGCGGCACCTCCACGACGCGGGTGATCGCCGGCGCCAGGTCCAGGGCGGTGCGGAATGCGAAGCCGCCGCCGACCTCCACCAACTCGACCGCGCGTCCCGCGGTCTGCGCCGCGAGTGCGGTCAGCACCGTCTGCGCCTCCACCCCCTCGGGCATGGCGAGCTGGACGCGGGCCGCCGCGACAGGGCGGTCGGAGGCGAAGATCAGCGCCTCGGCGATGCGCAGGGCGCGATCGTATTGCGGCTGCCCATCGACCGGCGGCAGTGCCGCGGTTTGGTTCTCAGGCGACATGCTGCATGGCCCCTTCCGCTTTGCGCAGCAGGATCGGCGCGAAGACCGCGTCCTGCTGCAATTCGATGCCGCCGCCCCGGGCGGCCTCCAGCGCGGCGATCAGCGTGCTGGCCAAGGCCGCGCGCCGATCGAGCGGCGAGATCATCCCCTCCGGCAGAAAGCTCGCGAGGGTACACCAGCCGGGGCCGGCGCCGATCAGCGAATGCAGCCGGGCCAGGGCTTCCGCCACCGACCAGAGCTTGCGCGGCTTGGGCGTAAAGGGGCGATCCGCCGCCCCCCGCCGCCGCGCCGTCGCATAGGCGCGCAGCAAGGTCGTCAGGTCCGCCACGAGGCCGGAGCGGTCCTCGACCCGCAGCGATTCCGGCGCCCCGCGCGCGAAGGTCTCGCGCCCGAGCTGCGCCCGGCTGCCGAGCCAGGCGGCGGCGGCGCGCATGCGGTCCAGCTCCGCCAGACGCTCGGTGAGGCGGTTGGCGGCGAGGATGGGGTCTTCTTCTTCCGGCCCGCGCTCCTCCTCGGGCAACAGGAGGCGGGACTTCAGCCAGGCGAGCCAGGCGGCCATGACCAGCCAGTCGGCCGCCAGTTCGAGCCGGATGCGCCGCGCGCCTTCCACGATGGCCAGGAACTGGTCGACCAGGGAGAGGATGGAGATCTGCCGGATATCCACCTTCTGCGCCCGCGCCAGTTCCAGCAGCACGTCGAGCGGGCCCTGGTAGCCCTCGAGGTCGAGCAGCAGGCTCTCCTGCGGCTCGCTCACGGCGAGGCGTGCCCCGCAGCGCGCAGCACGAAGGCGAAGGCCGGCCGCACGATCTCACGGCTGAAGAGGTCCATCGGCTGGAAGGCTGGGATCGCCATGGGCAGCAGGAAGAGCACGCCGATCACGATGAACAGCCCGTAGCGCTCCAACTGCGCATAGGCCATGGCCGCCCGGAGCGGGAGCAGCCCGACCATGATGCGGCCGCCATCCATGGGCGGAATGGGAAAGAGGTTGAACAGGCCGAGCACCAGATTTGCGAGGATCGAAAGACCCAGGAAGCGGTAGAGCAGCCGCATGGATTCGTCCGAGACAAAGCCGCCCGCCAGCCCCGCCGGATGCACCAGCAACGCTGCGATGAAGGCGAGGCAGAAGTTCATGATCGGGCCGGCGGCGGCCACCCACATCATGCCCGAACGCGGGTTGCGGAGGTTGCGCACATCCACCGGCACCGGCTTGGCCCAGCCGAACATCATGTCCACGCGCCCTGTCGCCAAAAGCTGCGAGACGAGCAGGATGCCGGGCACCAACAGCGTCCCGACGGGGTCAACATGGCGGATCGGATTGAGCGAGAGCCGGCCCATCAGCTTGGCCGTGGGGTCACCGAGCCACAGCGCCGCATAGCCATGCGCGGCCTCATGCAGCGTGATGGCGATGATGCTGGCCATCACGGCCACGACCAGTTCCGGCAGCATGTCCATCATAAGGTGATCAGGCCGCCCTGGCTTGGCCGCGCGAGGCACCGAAGCGGCGGAGCGCGGCGGGAGTCAAAGCCGGGCAGGCTTCCAGCACGGCGGCAGTCTCCGCCAGCACGCCGGAGCAATGCAGCACCGCATCGCAACCGGCATCGAGCGCGGCCACGGTCAGACCGCCGAAATCGCCTCGAAGCGCCTTCATGCCGAGATCGTCGGACAGCAGAAAGCCGCCGAAGCCGATCTCGCCGCGGATGACACGGCCGATCACGTCGGGCGAGAGGGTGGCGCAGCGCTCGGCATCCAGCGCCGTGTAGAGGATATGTGCTGTCATCGCCCAAAGGTCGTCAGCGGCGAGGTCGCGGAAGGGCGCGAAATCCAGTGTCAGCATGCCGCGCGAGGCGGTGACGACGGGAAGGTCCTCGTGGCTGTCCAGCGTGGCGCGGCCGTGGCCGGGAATATGCTTCACGACCGGCAGCACGCCGCCCTGGCGCAGCCCAGCGATCCAGGCGGCGCCGAGCCGGACGACCTCGGCGGGATCGGCGGAAAAGGCGCGGTCGCCGATGACCTGGTGCATTCCCGGCAGCCGCAGATCGAGCAGCGGCGCGCAGACCACATCCAGCCCGACCGCCCAACATTCGGCCCCGATCGCGGCCGCCTCAGCCTGGCCGGCGGCGGCAGGCCCGGCCTCGAAGCTCGCGGCCGGCGGATGCGCTTTCCAATGCGGCGGCTTCAGCCGCGCCACGCGGCCGCCCTCCTGATCCACCAGGATCGGAGCATCGGCTCCCAGGACCTCACGCAGCTCCGCCGTCAGGGTGCGCAGTTGCACCGGATCGGCCACGTTGCGCGCGAAGAGAATGACGCCCAACGGCGAAAGGCGGCGCAATAGCGCCGCCTCCTCGACCGTCAGCCGAAGCCCAGAAACGCCAATGATCGCAGCTCGCATGCCCTATCCGCTGACCGGATTGCAGGCGATGCTCCGCTCACGCAGCTGTACGCAGAAGGCCCGTGCCGCAGCGACATCGGCGAACCCGCCGGTCCGCAGGCGCCATAGCGGTGGCTGGCCCTCGCGCTCGAGCTTCGTGATGGCCGGCGCACGGCCAGATAATTCCGGAATGCGGCGCTGCAGGCGCGCCCAATCGGCGCGAGCGGCCTCCTCGCTGGTCGCAGCCAGAAGCTGGACCTGGGC
>JAQGHY010000095.1 GCA_028291455.1 Rubritepida sp.
GCCGTGGGGGCACTGGATGCTCTCGTGAACAACGGGTCGCTGACCTTCGGGCAGGTGGGTGCCCTCGCCGTTGCCCAGGCGGACGCCGGCACCGGCGCCGTGACGCTCCGCTCCGACGGCGCCATCACCGGCTCAACCGTTCTCGGCTCCTCGCTGACGGTGCGCGGCTCGGCTGGCGGTGCAACCCGTGCAGCCAGCCTGAACCTGACCACGGGCAATGCCGTTGGTGCCCTCGACGTGCTGGTGAACAACGGGGCGCTGACCTTCGGGCAGGTGGGTGCTCTCGCGATCACCCAAGCCGACGCCGGCACCGGTGCGGTGACGCTGCGGTCGGATGGCGCCATCACCGGCTCTAACATCGTCGGCTCATCGCTGACGGTGCGCGGCGCAAGCGGTGGCGCAACTGGTGCGGCGAGCCTGGACCTGACCACTGGCAACGCCGTGGGCGCGCTCGACGCGCTGGTAAGCAATGGTGCGCTGACCTTCGGCCAAGTTGGCCTTCTCGCCGTCACGCAGGCCGACGCCGGCACCGGTGCAGTGACGCTGCGTTCCGACGGCGCCATCACTGGCTCCACCATCATCGGCTCCTCGTTGACGGTGCGTGGCGCAGCCGGTGGCGCGACACGCGCGGCCAGCCTGAACCTGACCACGGGGAATGCCGTGGGCGCACTCGATGTGCTGGTGAACAATGGGGCGCTGACCTTTGGGCAGACCGGCGCTCTTGCCATCACGCAGGCCGACGCCGGCACAGGTGCGGTGACGCTGCGGTCGGACGGCGCCATCGCCGGTTCTAACATCGTCGGCTCCTCGTTGACGGTGCGTGGTGCGGCTGGCGGAGTTACGCGCGCGGCCAGCCTGGATCTGACCACCGGCAACGCCGTCGGCATGCTCGACGCGCTGATAAACAATGGTGCGCTGACCTTCGGCCAAGTCGGCGCTCTCGCCATTACACAGGCCGATGCCGGCACCGGCGCTGTAACGCTGCGTTCCGACGGCGCCATTACCGGCTCCACCATCATCGGCTCCTCGCTGACGGTGCGTGGCGCGGCCGGTGGGGTCAGCCGCGCCGCCAGCATGGACCTTACCACTGGAAACGCCGTGGGCTCGCTCGACGCCCTGGTGAACAACGGCGCACTGACCTTCGGGCAGGTGGGCGCCCTCGCCGTCACCCAGGCGGATGCGGGCACGGGTGCGGTGACGCTGCGGTCCGACGGCGCAATCACCGGCACCGGCGTCATCGGCTCATCCTTGACGATACGTGGCGCCGCCGGCGGTGTGACGCGCGCGGGTGGCCTCGATTTGGCGAGCAATGCCGTGGGCTCGCTCGATGCCCTGGTGAATAATGGGGCGCTAAGTTTTGGGCAGATGGGCGCTCTCTCCATCACCCAGGCCGATGCCGGCACGGGTGGGGTGACGCTGCGCTCGGACGGCGCCATCACGGGCTCCACCGTCGTCGGCTCCTCGCTGACGGTGCGTGGTTCGGCTGGCGGTGTGACGCGCGCGGGAAGCCTGGACCTGACCGCGGGCAATGCTGTGGGCGCTCTCGATGCACTGGTGAATAATAGCACTCTCACTTTCGGGCAGGTCGGCGCTCTCGCTATCACGCAGGCGGATGCCGGCACCGGCGCGGTGACGCTCCGCTCCGACGGCGCCATCACTGGTTCCGCCGTCGTCGGCTCCTCGCTGACGGTGCGCGGCGCGGCCGGCGGTGCGACCCGTACGGCAAGCCTCGACCTGACCACGGGCAACGCCATCGGCTCGCTGGACGCCCTGGTGAACAACGGCGTGCTGACCTTTGGGCAGGCCGCTGCCATCTCCATCACGCAGGCCGATGCCGGCACCGGTGCGGTGACGCTCCGCTCCGACGGCGCCATCACTGGTTCCACCGTCGTCGGCTCCTCGCTGACGGTGCGCGGTGCGGCCGGCGGTGCGACCCGTGCGGCAAGCCTCGACCTGACCACATCCAACGCCGTCGGCTCGCTGGACGCCCTGGTGACGGACAATCTGGTCTTCAGCCAGGCCGGCACGATCACCTTGGCAAATCCCAGCGGCAGCGCGAGCGGCGATGTCACGCTGACCTCCACGGGCGGAGCGATCAACCAGCTTGCCGGCGCCCACCTATCGGCCGGCTTGGGCCGGACAATCACCTTCACGGCCGACGCCATGGACCTCGGCGCGGGGTTGCTGACGGGGACCGGGACGGTGGTGCTGCAGCGGGCTACGGCGGGGAGCATGAGCATCGGCGCGGGCGGCGACACGGCGCTGAGCGTCGCGGGGCTCGGAACGATCACGGCGGCCACGCTGCAGCTGGCGACGACGGGCGCGATGACGGTCGCGCAGAGCTTTGCGTCTCCGGCCGCGACGCTGATCCTGGCCGGCACGGCGGGCGCCACGGTAAATGCAGGCGTGACGCTGTCGGGTGCGACGATGGTCAATGCCTCGCTGGGCAGCCTGACCAATGCCGGGACGATCACCGGCGCGGTCATGGCGGCGACCAACGTGACCAACCAGGCCGGAGGCACGCTGAACGGCTCGATCACGGCGACGTCGGGCGCCTTCGTCAACAATGGGACGGTCGCCGGAACCGGTGCGCTGAGCATCACGGCTGGTAACGGCATCACGCTGAACACGGCGGTCAGCTCGAACTCAGTCTCGCTGAACACGGATGGCGCAATCAGCGGTGCCGGCGGCGTCGTGGCGACAATGCTGACGGTGCGCGGCACGGCGGGCGGTGTCTCCCGCGCGGGGAGTTTGGATCTGACCACGGGCAACGCCGTGGGCGCGCTCGATGCGCTGGTGAACAATGCGGCGCTGACATTTGGGCAGGTGGGCGTTCTCACCGTCACGCAGGCGGATGCGGGTACCGGCGCGGTGACGCTGCGCTCGGATGGCGCGATCACCGGTTCCACCGTCGTCGGCTCCTCCTTGACGGTGCGTGGCGCGGCTGGCGGGGTCACTCGCGCGGGGAGCCTGGATCTGACCACGGGCAATGCCGTGGGCGCGCTCGATGCGCTCGTGAGTAACGGAGCGCTGACCTTCGGGCAGGTAGGCGCCTTGGCCATCACGCAAGCCGATGCCGGCACCGGCGCGGTGACGCTGCGGTCGGATGGCGCGATCACCGGTTCCACGGTCGTCGGCTCGTCGCTGACGGTACGTGGCGCGGCCGGTGGCGTGACACGGGCGGCCAGTCTCGATCTGACCACGGGCAATGCCGTCGGCGCCCTCGATGCGATGGTAAACAACGGCATGTTGACCTTCGGGCAGGTAGGCGCGCTCTCCATCACGCAAGCCGATGCGGGCACCGGTGCGGTGACACTCCGCTCCGACGGCGCGATCACCGGTTCCACAGTCATGGCTTCCACGCTGACGGTGCGTGGCGCGGCTGGCGGCAGCACCCGCGCGGCCAGCCTGAACCTCGCCTCAGGCAATGCCGTGGGCTCGCTCGACGCGCTGGTGAACAATGGCGCGCTGACCTTCGGCCAGACCGGTGCTCTCGCCATCACGCAGGCGGATGCCGGTACCGGCGCAGTGACGCTCCGCTCGGATGGCGCGATCACCGGCAATGGCGTCGTCGGCTCCTCCTTGACGGTGCGCGGTGCGGCCGGTGGCGTCACCCGCGCTGCCAGTATGGATCTGACCACCGCCAATGCCGTCGGCGCGCTCGACGCCCTGGTGAACAACGGCGTGCTGACCTTCGGCCAGACCGGCGCCCTCTCTATCACGCAGGCGGATGCCGGCACTGGCGCGGTGATGCTTCTTTCGGATGGCGCCATCACTGGCTCCACCGTCGTGGGCTCCTCCTTGACGGTGCGCGGCTCGGCCGGCGGAGTCACCCGCGCGGCCAGCCTGAACCTGATCACCGGCAATGCCATTGGTTCGCTGGACGCGCTGGTGAACAACGGTGCGCTGACCTTCGGGCAGGTGGGCGCCCTCGCCGTCACCCAGGCCGATGCGGGCACGGGCGCGGTGACGCTGCGTTCGGACGGCGCAATCACCGGCTCCACCATCATCGGCTCTTCGCTGACGGTGCGCGGCTGGGCTGGCGGTATTAGCCGCGCCGCCAGCGTGGATCTCACCACCGGCAACGCCGTTGGTGCACTCGACGCGCTGGTGAATAACGGGGCGCTGACCTTCGGGCAGGTCGGCGCTCTCTCCATCACCCGGGCCGATGCCGGCACCGGCGCGGTGACGCTGCGCTCGGATGGCGCCATCACTGGTTCCACCATCGTCGGCTCCTCGCTGACCGTGCGTGGCTCGGCTGGCGGTATTAGCCGCGCCGCCAGCCTCGATCTGACCGCCGGCAATGCCGTAGGCGCACTGGACGCACTGGTGAACAACGGGGCGCTGACCTTCGGGCAGGTCGGCGCCCTCGCCGTCACCCAGGCTGACGCGGGCACGGGCGCGATGACGCTGCATTCGGACGGCGCAATCACCGGCAACGGCGTCATCGGCTCCTCGCTGACGGTGCGCGGGGCGGCCGGCGGCGCGACCCGTGTGGCCAGCCTGAACCTCACCACCGGCAATGCCGTTGGCTCGCTTGACGCGCTGGTGAACAACGGCACGCTGACCTTCGGCCAGACCGGCAATCTCGCCGTCGCGCAGGCGGATGCCGGCACCGGTGCGGTGGCGCTGCGCTCCGACGGCGCCGTCACTGGTTCCGCCGTCGTCGGCTCATCGCTGACGGTGCGCGGCGCGGCCGGCGGTACGACCCGCGCGGGAAGCCTCGACCTGACCACATCCAACGCCGTCGGGTCGCTGGACGCGCTCGTGAATAACGGAGCGCTGACCTTCGGGCAGGTAGGCGCCTTGGCCGTCACGCAAGCCGATGCCGGCACCGGTGCGGTGACGCTGCGCTCGGACGGCGCCATCACTGGCAACGGCGTCGTCGGCTCCTCGCTGACGGTCCGCGGCGCGGCCGGCGGCGCGACCCGTGCGGCCAGCCTCGACCTGACCACTGGAAATGCCGTCGGGTCGCTCGACGTCCTGGTGAATAACGGCGCACTGACCTTCGGCCAGGTGGGCGCCCTGTCCATCACCCAGGCCGATGCAGGCACCGGGGCGGTGACACTTCGCTCCGACGGCGCCATCACCGGCAACGGCGTCGTCGGCTCCTCGCTCACGGTGCGCGGCGCTGCCGGTGGTGTCAGCCGCGCGGGAAGCCTGGACCTCTCCACCGGCAACGCCGTCGGCTCGCTCGATGCGCTCGTGAACAACGGCGCGCTGACCTTCGGGCAGACCGGCAATCTCGCCATCACGCAGGCCGACGCCGGCACCGGCGCGGTGACGCTCCGCTCCGACGGCGCGATCGCAGGTTCCACCATCATCGGCTCCTCGTTGACGGTACGCGGATCGGCCGGTGGCGCGAGCCGTGCGGCCAGCGTGAACCTCACTACGGGCAACGCCATCGGCTCGCTCGATGCGCTGGTGAACAACGGCACGCTGACATTCGGGCAGGTAGGTGCCTTGTCCATCACCCAGGCCGATGCCGGCACCGGCGCGGTCACGCTGCTCTCGAACGGCGCCATCACCGGCTCCACCATCATCGGCTCCTCGCTGACGGTGCGCGGCGCGACCGGCGGCGTAAGCCGCGCCGGAAGCCTCGATCTCGTCACGGGCAACAGCATCGGCACGCTCGATGCGCTGGTGAACAACGGCGCCCTGGCCTTCGGCCAGACCGGCGCCCTCTCCGTCACCCAAGCCGATGCCGGCGGCGGCGCGGTGACGCTGCGCTCGGACGGCGCCATCACCGGCTCCACCATCATCGGCTCCTCGCTGACGGTGCGCGGCGCGGCCGGCGGTGCGGCCCGTGCGGGCAGCCTCAACCTCACCACCGGCAACGCCATCGGCACGCTGGACGCGCTGGTGAACAATGGCGCGCTGACATTCGGCCAAGTGGGCGCCATCGCCGTCACGCAAGCCGATGCCGGTAGCGGCGCGGTAACGCTGCTCTCGAACGGCGCCATCACCGGCTCCACCCTCGTCGGCTCCTCGCTGACGGTGCGCGGCGCCAGCCTCGACCTGACCACGAACAACGCCATCGGCACGCTCGACGCCCTCGTGAGCAATGGCCCGCTGACCTTCGGCCAGATCGGGTCCTTCTCCATCCTGAATGCCAATGCCGGCACCGGCGCGGTGACGCTTCTCTCGGATGGCGTCATCTCCGGCAACGGCGTCGTCGGCGCCTCGCTGACGGTGCGCGGTGCGGCCGGCGGCGCGGCCCGCGCGGGCGGCCTGAACCTCGCCTCGGGCAATGCCGTCGGCTCGCTCGACGCCCTCGTGAACAACGCCGCGCTGACCTTCGGCCAGTCCGCCGCCCTCTCCGTCACGCAGGCAAATGCCGGCACCGGCGCGGTGACGCTTCTCTCGGATGGCGCCATCACCGGCGGCAATGTGGTGGGCTCCTCGCTGACCGTCTCCGGCTCGGCCACGGTGCGCGCGGCCGGCCTCGATCTCACCACCGGCATCGCCGTCGATGCGCTGAACGCGCTGGTCACCGGCGATCTCACCTTCACCAATCTCGGCGGGCTGACGATGGGACAGGCGGGCAGTTCCACCGGCTCCGTCTCCATCGCGGCGGGCGCCGCCATGGCCGTCACGGGCCCGGTCTCCGCGGCGCGCGACATCTCGCTCCGCGCCGCCTCGATCGACGTCCGCAACGGCGCGAGCGTGGCCGCGGCGCAGAGCGTCTCGCTCGCCGCCACGGGGAATGTGCTGCAATCCGGCGGCACCATCAGCGCCGGCACGTCGCTGACCATCATTGCCGGGCAGGACGCCCTGCAGACCGGCGGCACCACCCTCGCCGCCTCGCTGGGCACCGCCGCGCTGGGGAGCTCCGCCGGGCGCGACTTTCTCTGGAATGGCGGGAGCATGGCGCTCCCCACCATCTATGCCACGACGGCGGCGCGCGACCTCGGCCTCGGCATTACTGCCGGTTCCAGCGAGTTGAAGGGCGCGCTCAATGCGGGTGGAAACCTCTCCGTCCGGGTTAACGCCGGAACGCTGACCCTGAACGGCCAGACGGTGGCGGCGGGCGGAAACCTGTCCCTGGCCGCGGGCGGCGGCCTGTCCATCGGCGCCGCGAACCTGACGGCTGGGCAGAGCCTCACCCTGCAGACGAATGGCGATGCCAATATCCGGCAATCGACGCTGCGGGCCAGCACGGCGCCGGGCGCGACCGCCGCCGACTTCCGCGCGCTGCGCGTCTCCGCCGCCGGCCGCCTCGCCTTCACCCAGGGCACCGTCTTCGCCGACCGCGCCGAGTTCGTGGCCACCGGCGCGCTGACGACATCGGGCACCAGCTTCAACATCGGCACCGGCCTGCTGCTCTCCGCCCGCGGCGGCATCGGCCAGGCCGGCGATGCCGAGACGCGGGTGGTCCCGCTCGACAGCGGACGCCCGCCGCTGACGATCCTCGATACCCGCGCCGGTATCTTCCTCGACCGCCTGCCCGATGCCCTGACCTCCGCCACCAGGGACCGCCAGGGCGCCGATTACGCAGACCAGCGCTGGCAGGTGCCCGGCGCCTCGCCGAGGGCCGGCCAGCTCCTCCTGGGCGTCAACGACGGCGCTCCGACGCCGCCGACATCCGCCGCGGCGGGCAGGATCCTGCTGAACCTGAGCGCGCCGGGCTCCCCGGTCTTCATCCTGCTGAACGGCGGCACCGCCTCCGGCAGCCTGACGGCCGGGCGGCTGGGCATCTACGGCTTGCCGGGCCAGGAGCTGCTGGCCGGCGGCCGCGCGGTGGACCTGGCGGGCACCCTGGGCCAGATCGACGGC
The DNA here is from genome assembly GCA_028291455.1 of Rubritepida sp. Taxonomy (GTDB): domain Bacteria; phylum Pseudomonadota; class Alphaproteobacteria; order Acetobacterales; family Acetobacteraceae; genus Roseococcus. Next base: position 7,777 of record JAQGHY010000095.1, read on the forward strand.
GTCGGCGCCGCGCGCTTCGGCGGGTTGAGCTCGGCGGGCGGCCAGGCGGCTACCTCGGCGCTGCAGCTCTACCGCTTCAACAACTGCGTCATCTCCAGCATCAACTGCGTGGTGCCCACCTTCTTCCAGCTGCCGGCCATCCCGCTGCCGAGCGCGATCGCCTTCCGCTCGGAAGTGACGAACGCCGACGACTCCGACGTGCTGCTCCCCAACGTCGCAGAGAAGGACTACTGAGCCATGCGCCGCTCCTCCTTGGCCATCGCCGCCGGCCTCCTGGCCCTCGCCGGCTGCGCGGTGCCCCCGCCGGAGGCCTATGTCGCCTCGGGCGGGGCCCGGGCGGCGGTGCAGAGCCGGCCCATCGGCAACAACGAGCGCGGCGAGGCGTGCCTTGCCCAGACTGCGCCGTCGCCGAACCTGGACCTGCCCGTGGCGCGTGCCGAGGAGGCCTTCTGCGGCGGCTGGACCCAGCCTTCGGCTCGCATCTTCACCCTGCGCGGCCAGGGCAGCCTCGATGCCATAGCGACCTCGGGCCTCTGGCGGAGCTGGCTCGACCAGCGCGTCCAGTGCCAGGCGCCGCAGGCCACCACCATCGCCGGCGGCCTGCCCGCCTGGCTGATCGCCTGCACCCGGCGGTCCAACGGCTCGGCCCACATGGCACTGGCCGTCAGCGGGCCGGACGGGCTGGTTCTCGCCGACGGGCTGCCGGCCAGCCTGCCGGCGATCGAGCGCATGATCACGGGCCAGCAGGCGCAGGCCGGCCCGGTCGTGCGCTCCGAGGCGCTCCAGCTCGCGGTGTCGCGGCTGGCGGCGGACCGCGTCGGTGCGGCGGACGAGGCGCAGTACGAGCGGCTGATGCTGCTCGGGCGGGAGCTCAACCAAACCGAGAACTTCGCCGGCGCCGAGGATGTGTACCGCCAGGCCTTAGCGGCGCGCGTCGCTGTCCTGCGCTCCGACAGCGATCCGAGCCTGGCGACGCCCATCATGCACATCGCGCTGAACCTCTCGAACCAGGGCCGCTACCAGGAGGCGGACCGCCTCTTCGCGCGCGCCGGGGACCTGGCGAAGGATGCCGCGGATCGCACCGCCCCAGCCCGGCTGGAGCAGTATCGCGGCATGCACGAGCTGAACCGGGACATGCTGCCCGCGGCCTCCGAACGCTTCGTCCTGGCCGAGGCGGAGTACCGGAAACTCGTGCCCGCCAGCCTGCTCAGGGCAGCCGCGACGGGGCAGATGACCGTGTCCGAGGTCATGGACCCGCAGGCCCATTCGGCCGTGCTGGGCCTGGCGGAGACGATCCGCTACCGGGGCGTGGTCGCCTCGCGGCGGGGCGATACGGCCCAGGCCGCCGCTGACCAGGAAGCGAGCCGCACCGTGCTGCGGAATGCGGGCCTCGCGCCGGGTATCCTCGAGGGACGCAAGCTCCGCTCCGAAGGCATGGCGCTGGTTCGCTCGGACCGCAACGAGGCCGCCGCCCAGCGGCTGACGGAGGCGGGAAACCGCCTGGCGATGAGCCTGCCCGGCGAAAGGCCCGTCGCCACCACGCTCTTCCTCGCGGGCCGGCAATGGATGCTGGCCGGGCGCACGACCGAGGCGGTGGCCGCTTTCCGGAGCGGCGCGCAGGTGCTGCGCGAGCGGCGGATCGGCCTCAGCGCCGAGGACGTTATCCCCTATATCGACGCGCTCCAGGCCGCGGCCCGGCGCAATCCGGCCGAGGCCGACGCCCTGAATGCCGAGGCCTTCGCCGCCGCCCAGCTGACCCGGCGCAGCGAAACCGCGCGGTTCCTGACGCAGACCAGCGCGCGCCTCGGCGCATCCGGCGGCAACGAGCAGGTCGCCGGTGCGATCCGGCGGCGCCAGGACCTCGACGTGGAGCTGCGCGCGCTGCTGATCGAGCGGGACGCCGTGCTGGCGGCCGAGCGCGGCGCGGGCGACCTGGACGCGCGCATCCGCGAGAAGCGCGCCGCTCGTGAGGAGGCCGAGAGCGACATCGCCGCCGCCGCGCCGGAATACCTTCAGCTTCGCGACGGCATCATCGAGGCGCAGCAGGCGGCCGAGCGGCTAAGCCAGCGCGAGGCGCTGGTGCAGATCGTCCTCGGCGTGGACCACAGCTACGCGCTGGGCTCGCGGCGCGGCCAGCCCGCCCGCATCGCGCGGCTGGATATCACCGAACGGGACAGCGCGCGGCTGGTGCGGGCCGCGCGAACCTCGGTCGATGCCGGGCCCCGCGCCGATGGCAGCCTCCTGCCCTTCAATACCGCGCCCGCCGCCGAGCTGTACGACCGGCTGCTCCGCCCGCTGGAGGCGATGCTGGAGGGTGCCGATACGCTGGTGATCGTGCCCGACGGTCCGCTGCTGGGCCTGCCCTTCGGCATGCTCCTCACCGGCCCGGCCGATGCGGGGAACCTCGCCACCGCACCCTGGCTGATCCGGCGTTTTGCCGTGGTGCATGCGCCCTCGGTGCAGGCGCTGATGACGCTGCGCGGGCGCTCGCAATCGAGCGAGGCGAGCCGGCCCTATCTGGGCTTCGGCGACTTCCTGCCGGCGTCCCCGCCGCAGCTGGCCCGCAGCTTCCCCGCGGGGCGTTGCGGCAACGACGCGGCGGCGGCAGCGTCGCTGACGAGCCTGCCGGGATTCCGGATCGAGGTGCAGCTCGCCGCCAGCGTCATGGGCGCCGGATCGGTCCAGCGGCTGGGCGCAGACTTCACGGCCGAGGCCGTGGCGCAGACCCGGCTGCGGGACTTCCGGATCGTGCATTTCGCCACCCATGGCCTGCTGCCGGGCGACCTGTCCTGCCTGATCGAGCCGGCGATCATGGTCTCCAATCCGCGCAACGCGCCGGATGCGACCGGTAGCTTCCTCACCGCGAGCGCGATCACGCGGCTGCAGATGGACGCCGACCTGGTGATCCTCTCGGCCTGCAACACGGCCGGCTCAGGCGTCGAAGGCGGTTCGGAGCAATCCGCCGAGGCGCTCTCCGGCCTCGCCCGGTCGTTCTTCATCGCCGGGGCGCGCGGGCTCCTGGCGACGCACTGGCTCGCGGACGACGTCGCGGCGACGGTGCTCATGACACGAATGCTGCGGATCCAGACGGGCGCCGAGGAGAGCGACGGGCGCGCCATTTCCAGCGCGCTGGCATTGCAGCGCGCGCAGGTCGGGCTGATGGCCGCCTCATCGGGCAGCCTCAGCTACGCGCATCCCTTCTACTGGGCGGCGTTTGCTTTGATCGGGGATGGAAGGCGGTCGCCGCCGGCTCAGACGGCTTCCACTCTCTGAAGTCCCTTTAGGCCGCTTGCAGCAGCCCGCCGGCATCCGCCAGCGCGCGCAGATGGTGATCCGCATCGCCGAAGGTCGCCTCGTTGACGGTGAGGCGCTTGAAGTAGTGCCCCGCGCCGTATTCCATCGTCATGGCGATGCCGCCGTGAAGCTGGATGCTCTGCTGCCCCACGAAGCGCTGTGAACGGCCGATCTGGGCCTTCACCGCATGCATGTTGCGCCGGCGCTCGTCCGGCTCGCTGCCCTGGGCCGCCATGGTCGCGAAGAAGGACATGCTGCGCGACTGCTCCAGCGCCACCAGCATATCCGCGGCACGGTGCTGCAAGGCCTGGAAGGTCCCGATGATCTTCCCGAACTGCTGGCGCGTCTTCATGTAATCCAGCGTCATGTTGTGGACGACATCCATCGCACCCACGGCCTCGGCGGCGAGTGCCGCAATGGCCTCATCCACCACGCGGTCGAGGATCGGCAGGCCGCCTTCGGGCTCGCCCAGCACGGCATAGGTACGCGCATTGGTGAAATCCACCTCGGCCGCGCGGGCGCCATCGACGGTGCGGAAACCGCGGACGTCCACGCCAGCCGTCTTGGCCGCGACGAGGAACAGGCCGATGCCGCCCTTGTCGCGCTGGCCGCCGGAGACGCGCGCGGAGACGACGAACCAATCGGCCGTGTCGCCGTGCAGCACCATGCCCTTGCGGCCGGTGATCACGTAGCCGTCGCCATCCTTCTTCGCCGTGGTCTGCACGTCGAAGAGGTCGTAGCGCGACTGCCGCTCGGTCTGGGCCAGCGCCATCAGTGCCTCGCCCGATGCCACCGCCGGCACCAGCTCCTGCCGCAGCGCCACCGAGGCGCCGTGACGCAGGAAGCCGCCGCCCAGCACCACCGTGCTGAACCAGGGCTCCAGCGTGATATGCCGGCCCATCTGCTCGGCGACCAGCATGGTCTCCTCCGGCCCGCCGCCGAAGCCGCCATCCTCTTCCGCGAAGGGCAGGCCGAGCAGGCCGAGCTCGGCATATTGCGCCCACATCTCCCGGCTCCAGCCGGTCTCGCTGGCCATATAGGCCTTGCGATGTTCGAAGCCGTACTTGGCCGTCAGGCTCTTGCGGACACTGTCCTGCAGGAGGGACTGGGACTCGTTCAGGTCAAAATCCATGATGCATCAGAGTCCCAAAAAGGCCTTGGCCATGATGTTGCGCTGGATCTCGTTCGACCCGCCGTAGATGCTCTGCTTGCGCCAGTTGAAGTAGATGCCGGCGAGGCCGAAGGCCCAGTCCGGCGCCACATCCCACTCGTTGGTGCCCTCGGCATCGGGGTCGCCGTCGACCCAGGCGTAGGGGCCGGCGGCCTTCATCAGAAGCTCCGACACGCCCTGCTGGATCTCGGTGCCCTTGATCTTGAGCACGGAAGTCGTGGGGTCCGGCTTGCCGGTGCCCGCGCGCTTGGTCTCGTTGGCGATGACGCGCATGACGGTCATCTCCAGCGCCTTCAGCTCGATCTCCATCTCCGTCACCTGGCGGCGAAATTCGGGGTCTTCGATCAGCGGCCGCCCGCCATCCATCGTTTCCTTCGCGATGGTCTTGAGCCGGCGGATGCGCTCACGCGAGGCGCCGACGCGCGCCTGGCCGAACCGCTCGTTCCCCAGCAGGAACTTCGCGCAATCCCAACCCTTGTTGACCTGCCCAACGAGCTGATCGGCCGGGATCTTCACGTCGTCGAAGAAGACCTCGTTCACCTCGTGCCCGCCCTCGATCGTGATGATCGGGCGCACGGTGACGCCGGGGGTCTTCATGTCCACGAGGAGGAAGGAAATGCCCTCCTGCTTCTTCGCCGCCGGATCGGTGCGGGCCAGCACGAAGATCCAGTCGGCATGCTGGGCCAGCGTGGTCCAGGTCTTCTGGCCGTTGATGACCCATTGCCCGTTTTCGAGCACCGCCTTGGTCATGACGCTGGCAAGGTCCGACCCCGCACCCGGCTCCGAGAAGCCCTGGCACCACCAATCGTCGAGGTTGAGCATGCGCGGCAGGAAGCGCGCCTTCTGCTCGGGCGTGCCGAATTCGATGATCACCGGGCCGCACATATTGATGTTGAAGCCGAGCGGCGAGGGCGCCGGCCACATCTGCAGCTCCTCGCGGAAGATGTACTTCTGCGCCGGCGACCAGCCCGGGCCGCCATGCGCGACAGGCCATTCGGGTGCGGCCCAGCCGCGCTTGTTCAGCTTCTTCTGCCAGTCGGCGACCATCTCCTTGGTCGGCGACTTGCCGGAGATCAGGTGCTGCCGCGTGGCATCCGGCAGTTCCGCGGCGATGAAGGCGCGAACCTCCTCGCGGAAGGCCAGCTCGCTCTCGGTGAAACGGAGTTCCATGTCGGCCTTCCTTATGCCGCGCGCTTGGCCGGGTGGGCGAAGCTGCCCCCGTCGGCTGCGAGCTGTTCGATCAGGGCAGCGGGCTTGAGGTTCGGATCCTTCGTCGCCTCCGCGTAATGAGCGAGCCGGTCGCGAACGGCCTTGAGGCCCATGCGGTCGGCCCAGAACATCGGGCCGCCGCGCCAGGCGGGCCAGCCGAAGCCGTTGCAGAAGATCACGTCGATATCGATGGCCCGTGCCGCCACGCCCTCTTCGAGGATGCGCGCGCCCTCGTTCACCATCGGCAGCAGCATGCGCTCCAGGATTTCCTGGTCGTCGATCTTGCGGCGGCGGACCTGCATTTTCTCCGCGACTTCGAGGATGATGGCCTCGACCTCGGGGTCCGGCTGGCGGGTGCGCTTCTCGTCGTACATGTACCAGCCCTTGCTGGTCTTCTGGCCAAAGCGCCCGCGCGCCACGATGGCGTCGGCCATCGGCGCCACGGTCCCGCGCGCCTTGCGCACCGCCGCACCGATATCCAGGCCGGCGAGGTCGCCCGTCGCGAGCGGACCCATGGCCATGCCGTAGGCTTCCATCACCCTGTCGATATCCTGCGGCAGGCAGCCTTCCAGCAGCAGCTTCTCGACCTGCGGCGTCCGCTTGCCGGTCATGCGGTTGCCCACGAAGCCGTCGCAATTGCCGACCAGCACCGGCAGCTTGCCGATGCGCTTGCCGACATCGGTCGCCGTCGCGATGGCGGCGTAGTTGGTCTTCGCGCCGCGCACATTCTCCAGCAGCCGCATGACGTTCGCGGGCGAGAAGAAGTGCATCCCGACCACCAGCTCCGGCCGCGAGGTAGCGGACGCGATCTCGTCGATCGAGAGGGTGGAGGTGTTGGAGGCGAGCACGACGCCCGGCCGCGCCAGCTTGTCCAGCTTGGCGAAGATCTCCTTCTTCACTTCCATGTTCTCGAAGACCGCCTCGATCACGAGATCGGCCTCCTTCACGACGTCGAGGCTGGTGCTGCCCTTCAGGAAGGAGCGCCGCTTGTCGTATTCCGCCTGGCTCATCCGGCCGCTCTTGATGGAGCGCTGCCAGTTCGCCTCGCAACGCTCCAGGCCCTTGGCCAGCGCCTCCTGGCTCGTCTCCACGATGGTCACGGGGATGTAGTTGTTCGCGAAGTTCATCGCGATGCCGCCGCCCATGGTTCCGCCGCCGATCACCACCGCATTGTTCACCGTGGTCGGCTTGGTATCCGCGGGCAGGTCGAGGACGCGCTGCGCCTCGCGCTCGCCGAAGAAGATGTGGCGCAATGCGATGCTCTGCTCGCCGGCGACGAGGCGCTGGAACTGCTCGCGCTCGATGTTCAGCCCCTCATCGAAGGGATGCGTCAGCGCCGCGCGCACCGCCGTCACGCAGCCTTTCGGGCTTTCCTGCCCGCGTGCCCGCTTGACCAGCGCGGCTGCCGCCGCATCGAAGGCGGCCAGGTCGGCGCCATGGATCTTGTCCTCGCGCTTGCGCGCCAGGGTGAAGCTGTCGCCGGCATGCTGACGCGCCCAGGCGACCGCGGAGGCCTCCAGCGGGTCATCCACGATCGCATCGAGGAAGCCGAGCTTCAGAGCCTCGGCCGCCGAGACGGGTTCGCCCGTCACGATGATCTTGAGTGCCGCCTCGCCGCCGATCAGCCGCGGCAGCCGCTGCGTGCCGCCCGCGCCGGGCACGAAGCCGCGCTTCACTTCGGGCAGGCCGAGCTGGGCCGAGGTCAGGGCCACGCGCGCATGGCAGGCGAGCGCGAGCTCCAGCCCGCCGCCCAGGGCCGAGCCATGGATGGCGGCGACGACGGGCACCTTGCAATATTCGATTTCGTCGAAGACCTCGGGAAGGCTCGGCGGCTGGCGGGGCTTGCCGAACTCGGTCATTTCGGCGCCGGCGGAGAACATGCGGCCGTCGCCGATCAGCACGATGGCGCGGGCGCCTTCTTTCAGCGCGGCCTGGATGCCCTTGTGCAGCCCCTCGCGAACACCCGTGCGGAGCGTGTTCACGGGCGGATTGCCGATTCGAAGGATGTGGATATCCCCGTCGCGCGCATGCTCGACGAAACGCTCTTCGGTCATGGACTGGCTTCCCGGTTTGATACGTATTCCCGAGAGTGTCCCGCCGAGGCCTCGCCTATGTCAACGTCCGCAAAGCGGGAGGCCGGAAACCGAAGGATTGCGTGGCCTTCAGGGCTACGCCCGACCGACCGGAAGGTCGGGCGCACTAAGCATCAGGTCGCGCCCGGCCCCAACGCGCGCAGGAAAGCCCGGCTGCAAAGCGGCCGGCGCCGCCCAACCAACCTCCCCGCCCAGAGCACCCATCAAGGCGGCGAAGCCAAGCGGCCGGAGGCCGCGCCCGGCGTCTGAGGGCCAAAAATAAGCCGATAACGGCTACTATCAGCCGTTGTCAGCATCCAGGGCATACCCTGCTGAGCGGACGGTGCGGATCAGGTCGAGTTCGCCCTCGGCATTGATCGCCTTGCGCAGCCGGCGGATATGCACGTCCACCGTCCGCAGCTCCACATGGATGTCGCGGCCCCAGACGGCGTCCAGCAGTTGTTCGCGCGTGAAGACGCGGCGCGGATGCGAGAGGAAGAATTCCAGCAGCCGGTATTCCGTCGGCCCCAGATGCAGCGCGCGGGCATTGCGCGTGACCCGGTGGGCATCCTGGTCCATCGCGAGATCCAGGTAGTTGATGCTGCCCTTGGCCGAGACGTTCGAGGCGCGGCGCAGCAGCGCCCGGATGCGCGCCAGCAGCGCCTCCACCGCGAAGGGCTTGGCGATGTAGTCGTCCGCGCCGATATCGAGCGCGCGCACGGCGTCCTGGTCCTCGGTCCGCGCCGTGACCATGATCACCGGCAGGTCCCGCGTGGCAGGTCGGCGGCGGATCTGGCGACAAACCTCGATGCCCGACATCGCCGGAAGCATCCAGTCGAGCAGCACGAGGTCCGGCTTGGCTTCGGCGATCCGCAGCAGGGCCTCCTGCCCATCGGTCGCCTCTTCGACGTTGAAGCCCTGGCGTTCCAGGTTGTAGCGAAGCAGCGCGAGCAGCGCCGCCTCGTCCTCGACGACGAGGATGGTCGGCTTGCCGCCGCCGTTGAAGCCTTCGGGCATCCGCATCGCCTCCTTAGCCTGGTGGGTTGACCACCGCCGAGGAGGAAATATCCGCCTTGGGGCGGTCCTCCGTCAGCGACTCGCCAAGGACGGCGAAATGGACGCGCTCGGCGATGTTCGTCGCGTGGTCGCCGATGCGCTCGAGGTTCTTCGCGACGAACAGCAGATGCGTCGCCGCGGTGATGTTGCGCGGGTCCTCCATCATGAAGGTCAGCATCTCGCGGAAAATCCCGTTGTAGATGCCATCGATCGGCTCGTCGTTGCCCCAGACCTCGTCGGCCTTGGCGGCGTCGTTCTCGACCAGCGCATCGATAGCGCCCTTGAGATTCTCCTGCACCAGCTCGGCCATGCGCTCGAAGCCGTTGAGGCTGCCGAGCAGCGGCTGCTGCGAGATCACGATGGCCCGCTTGGCGCCATTGCGCGCGTAGTCGCCGATGCGCTCCAGGTCCTGGCTGATCTTCATGCAGGCGATGATGAGGCGCAGGTCGGCCGCCATCGGCTGGCGCAGGGCCAGCAGGCGCACGCAGAACTGCTCCACCTCGCGCTCCATGGCGTCGAGCGCGCCGTCGCGGATCACCACCTCGGCGGCGAGTTCGCTGTCGCGGCGCACCAGCGCATCGGCGGCGTCCGCCACCTGGCGTTCGGCGAGGCCGCCCATGCGCGCGATCATCTCGCGCAGGC
>JAQGHY010000044.1 GCA_028291455.1 Rubritepida sp.
AACACCCCCGCGGGATCAGACGGCCGGCTGGCGCACGCGCCCGGTTGCGGCTGTTGACCTTCAGCACGCTCTACCCCAACGCGGAGCAGCCGCATCATGGCGTCTTCGTGGAGAACCGGCTGCGGCATCTCGTCGCCAGCGGTGAGGCCAGCAGCACGGTGCTGGCGCCCGTGCCGTGGTTCCCCTCGACATCGCGCTACTTCGGCCGCTGGAGCCGCTACGCCGCCATCCCCCTGCGTGAGGAGCGGTATGGCCTGGCGGTGCATCATCCGCGCTTCGCCGCGGTGCCGGGGCTCGGCATGTTCACCGGCCCGCTCGCGCTCTATGCAGCCGCGCGTCGGGCGCTGGCGCGGATGCTGGCGGAGGGGACGCGGTTCGATGCGATCGACGCGCATTACCTCTACCCCGACGGGATCGCGGCTATCCGCCTCGGGCACGAATTCGGGCTGCCCGTAGTGCTGACCGCGCGCGGTTCCGACACGAGCCAATTGCCACAATACCGGCTGCCGCGCCGCCTGATCCAGGCCGCGCTGCACGAGGCGACGGCGCTGATCGCGGTCAGTGCGGGACTGAAGGAAGGGCTGGTGGCGCTGGGCGCCCCGCCGGACAAGGTCACGGTGCTGCGCAACGGCGTGGATCTCGACGTCTTCCGCCCGCCCGCCGATCGGGTCATGGCACGCGCGGCGCTTGGGCTGGATGGGCGCCCTGTGCTGCTCTCGGTGGGGCATCTGATCGAACGCAAGGGCCATGACCTGATCATCCGCGCCCTGCCGATGCTGCCGGACCATCTGTTGCTCATCGTCGGCGAGGGGCCGGAGCGCAGCGCGCTGCAGACGCTGGCCGAGCGGCTCGGCGTCGCGGACCGGGTGCGGCTTGTTGGCGCGCAGTCGCATGGGGCGATGCAGCGCTTCTACGGCGCCGCCGATGCGCTGGTCCTGGCCTCCAGCCGCGAGGGCTGGGCGAATGTCCTGCTCGAAGCGATGGCCTGCGGCACGCCCGTGATCGCGAGCCCGGCCTGGGGCAGCCGCGAGGCGGTCGCCGCGCCGGAAGCGGGGCTGGTGCTGGACGAGACGACGCCCGACACGATCGCCGCCGGTGTCCGCCGCCTGCTGGCCGCACCGCCCTCCCGCGCGGCGACCCGCGCCTATGCCGAGGGCTTCGGCTGGGCGGAGACGACGGCGGGGCAACTGGCCCTTTTCCGACAGGTGGTGGGATGAAGCTGACACGCCGGCATGCCATGGCTGTAGTGCCCTTCGCGGCGGTTCCTGCCTGCCAGGGTTATGCGCAATCCGCGGCATCGTTGCCCTGCGCCTCGCGGCCCGGCGATATCGTCGGGCTGGTGCTGGAAGGCTCGGGCGCACCGGCCGGCACCGTGACCGTCTTCGGCCAGAGCTTCCGCCAGGGTGACCTGCCGCGTAACGCCTTGCCCGGTGCGCGGACGGAGGACGGACGGCCGCTGACGGTCCAGTGCGACATCAAGACCCGCCACCCCGACGGCTCCGCGCGCTTCGCCGTCATGGCGCTGGCCGCCCCAGCGCTCGCCCAGGGCGCGCGGGCCGGTGTAGTGCTCACGCGGGAGGGCCAGGCGACGGGTCCGCTGGACGCGGCACCGCTTCTCGCCCGGCATCGGGCGGAGCTGTCGATCGGCGAGCAGCGAATGGATCTGATCGCCTTGCTGCGCACCGCGTTGGCCGACCCCGCGCTGCGGCCCTGGCAATCCGGGCCGCTCGCGATCCAGGCGCGGGTCATGGTGCCGGTCACCGGTCTTGCCGTGACCTCGATGCGCCTCGTCGCGGACCTCTCCGTGCGGGCCGATGGCAGCTTCTGGGCCGACCTTTGGATGCGAAACGACGGCGCCATGCGCGCCGGCGGCGGGGCCAGCCCGGCCTATACCTTGCGCGTGACGCTGGATGGCCGGGACGCGCTGCGCGCCGACATCGCGCGCCAGCACCAATACACCGGTTGGGGCCGGCTGCTGGGCACCGGCCCGGTGCCGCCCTCGGTACGGGCGGATGCGGCCTATCTCGCCGATGTCGGCGCCGTGCCGCGCTACGATCTCGGTACCGGCGTGGCGCCCGCGGTGCTCGCCACCATGGGCGAGGCCGCGCGCACCCCGGGCTGGTCCGCCCCGCTGGGGAACCGCTTCATCCAGCAGGACATGTCCGGCACCGGAGGAAGGCCCGATATCGGGCCCGCCACGCAATCCCAGGCGGCCTGGCTCATGACCGGGGATCCCCGTGCCGCCGCCTTCGCCATCGGCCAGGCCGAGGCGGCAGGTTCCATTCCCTGGCATTTCTGGGACGGCGCCTGGATGGACACGCGCCGCTGGCCGCGGCTGTGGACCGACGGGCGGGGCGGGCCGCCGCCCGGTGGGCTGCTGCAGCCGATCGCCGCCGATACCGGCTGGAGCCTGGACTCCGCGCATCAGCCCGATCTCTCGACCGTGCCCTATCTGCTGACCGGCCGCCGCGCCTTCCTGGATGAGATGCAGGCCCAAGCGAGCTGGAGCGTGCTCGGCCAATGGACCGGCACGCGCGGCACGCCCGACCGGCCGGGCCTGGCGGAGGGCGTGAACATCATTCGCGGCACGCAGGTGCGCGGCGCCGCGTGGTCGCTCCGCCAGCTCGACGGCGCTGCCTGGGCCAGCCCAGACGACGACGCGATGGTGCCCTGGCTGCGCGCCACGGCCGGGGCCAACTGGGCCTGGCTGCGCGCACAGCTTCCGGCCTGGACGGCGACGCAGGGCGAGGCGCATGGCTGGATCCCCGGCGAGTACGGCACGCCCGGCCTGCTGCCGCCCTGGCAGCAGGACTACTTCGCCTCCACGGCCGCCGCCGCCGCCAGGCGCGGCAATGCGGATGCGGGGGCTGTGCTGGCCTGGATGGGCAATTTCCTCGTCGGCCGCTTTCTTGCCGACCGGCGTGGCTTCCCCCGCAACGACGGCGCTGCCTATCTGCTGGCGATCCGGGCCGATGGCAACGCCGGCGCGCCCTTTCGGAGCTGGGCGGAAATCGGCCAGGCGACCCGTGCCCGCGGCCTGTCCAACGGCGACGGCTGGAGCAAGACCGGCGGCGACTACGCGCAGCTCGCCTTGGCATCCCTGGCGATGCTCTCGGATGCGACGGGAGGCGGCGAAGCGCGCGTGGCGTGGCAATGGCTGCGCGCATCCGGCGCGCCCTTCATCAGCCAGGATGCTTTCCGGCGCGACCCCATCTTCAACATCGTGCCGCGCGGCGAGGCCCGTTCAGCCTGCCGCTGAGTGCCAGGAGCCGAGCCGCAGCAGCACCGCCGCCGCAGCCGAGCCGAGCGGAGGCGGCAGCATCGCCACCGCCCGCTTCACGCGCTGCGCCCGACCGCGCTCCCGGTCCGGCAGTGCCGTGAAGATGCTCTGCACGGCGGCGAAGTCCCGGCGGGCGAAGGCGGTGTCCAGCGCCTCGCGCCGGCGCTGGCCGACGCTGGCCGCGATCTCGGCCGCGTAAGGCCGCAGCGAGGGGCGCTGGGCCAGCACATGCTCGAGGATCGCGGCGTCGCCGAGGTTCATCGCCTGCACGTCGCCCGAATAATTCGTCCCATGCTTGCGGATGCCGACCAGCGGCCGGCGCACCACGCCGAGTGGGGCATGTTCGGCCAGCCGCAGCATGGTGGCGAAGTCGGTGCCGACCACGCGGCCCACGCTCTCGTCCCAGCCGCCGATGCTGAGCAGGAACTGCCGCTCGGCCACGAGGCAGGAGGGGAAGAAGGGCTGGAAGCGGATCAGCCGCTCCACGATCGGCCAGTCGAAGGCCGCGCGGTCGCCCCCTAGCTCACGCATTCCCGACCAAAAGCCGGGCGGGGCTTCGGAGAATTTGTCGCCGGCCTGCCATTGCCCGTCGCGGACGATGCGGAAATTGGCGAAGGCCGCGCGCAGCTCCGGCTCGGCCTGCCACAGCGCCTGCATCTCCTGAAGCAATTCCGGATGCCAGAGGTCGTCGCTGTCGCAGAAGGCGACGAGGTTGCCGCTCGCGGCGGCGAGGCCGCGGTTGCGCGCCGCGAGATCACCGGAATTGGGAATGGTCCGCAGCGTGACGCGGGGCGCGTATTGCGTCACCAGCTCCGCCGTACCGTCGGTGGAGCCGTCGTCCACGACGATCACCTCCTCCGGCGGGCAGGTCTGGGTCAGCACCGCATCCAGCGTCTCCGGCAGCAGATGCGCCCGGTTGAAGCTGGGGATGACGACGCTGACGCTGCGGTGGGCCACAATCAGCGCGTCCGGCGGAAGACCAGGTCGAGGGTGCCGGAATCCGTAGGGCCCAGCGGCGCCGTGAGCGCGCGCAGCTTCTCGATGTAGAAGCGCCCTTCATAGGGGTTCTCGATCTCGAAGGGCTCGAATCCCGCCTCGGCGAAGATCGCGAGGAAGGCATCCAGCGAACCACCGAACTGCGCCAGCGCCTCGGGATTCACCTCGACCAGGATTTCCACGTCGGACCGCAGCCGGGGCAGCACGTCGCGCATGCCCTGGACGACCAGCCATTCGGCGCCCTCGACATCGATCTTGATCAGCCGGGCCGCCAGCAGCGCCGACATCGGAACGATATCGGTCAGGGGCCGGCCTTCCACGGTGGCCTCGCGCAGGGCGCCGGTGCGCGTGGCCTCGCTCGGCACGATGGTGGTGCCGCCGAGATTGGTGCCGTCGTGCAGGTACACCGTGACCTCGCCGGGCTTGTCGGTCGCGGCGAGGTTGTAGGTGCGGACGTTATGGATGTCGTTGGCGGCAAGGTTCTCGCGCAGCCGCTTGTGGATCCACGGCGATGCCTCCACCGCATGCACCTCGCCGCCCTGGCCGCCCGGCCCTACCAGGCTGGAGGCGAGCAGGGCATGGGTGCCGACATTGGCGCCGATATCGATCACGACGTCGCCCGGCTTGAGGGCCGCTCGGTAGATGGCGGTGATGGCCGGCTCCCAGACGCCGAAGAAGTAGAGGAAGCCGTGCACGCTGTCGGGGAAGCTGCCCTGAAACCGGGCGCCGAAGCGCGACCGCGCCTCGATCTCCAGCTTACGCCAAAGGATGTGGCGCCGGACGACGCTGTCCCACAGGCGCAGCTTGCCGAAGCTTCCGGGCATGTGCTGGAAATAGGCGCGCAGCCCGGCGCAGGCGGCGCGGATGGCGGCGGTCTTCAGGCCGAGGGGAATGGTGGTCATGGTCATCACACGCCCCGCACGGTAAAGCGTTCGGCCGAGCTGTAGCGCGCGGCACTGTCCGGCGCGGCAGCCGGGCCTCCTGCCCAAAGACGCAGGAATAGCAGGAAGTCGCCCGCCTCACGCGGATCGATGCTCCAGCCGCGCAGCGCCACGCCCAGCGCCCGCATCCGGTTCCCGGCCATGAGGTTGTTGAGCGCGAGGCCCTTGGTCGCGCTGTAGCGGGCCCAGCGGATCTCCCGGCGGTAGGGGCGCAGCATCGGGTCGCGCGCGGCGACGCTGTGCATGCGCAGCGATGCTGGGGCCAGGCGCCGAGCATCGGAGGTGAGGCCCGGGCCGCCGCGCCGCCAGCCATAGCCGTCGGCATCCAGGTAGAACAACGGTGCCTGGGTCGAGAGCTTCGCCAGCAGGAGGAAGTCCTCGTAGTAGGAGATGCCTTCCGCGAAACCGCCGATGGCGTCGGCGAGCTCTCGCCGGACCAGCGTGGCGCCCAGGTGGATATGGAAATTCGCCAGCAGCATGCGGGTGAGTGCCGGGCCCTCGAGGCGCTGGACGTCGCTGCCGAGCTGGATGCCGCCGGGGCAGGTGAAGCGGCGCGCCGGCTCCGAAAGGCCGTTGGGCATGACGAGGCGGTGGCGCGCGCCGATCCAGCGCGCCTGCGGATGGGCGGATACCAGGGCCTGGAGGCGGGAGATATGGCCCGGCAGCCAGACATCATCCGCATCGAGGAAGCCGATCCATTCCTCGCGGGCCGAACGCAGCCCCGCGTTGCGGGAGCTGGCGGGGCCGAGATTCCGCGGATTGTGCAGCAGGACGACACGCCGATCGGCCGCGGCCAGGGCGGCCATCGCTTCTATCGTATCCGCGCGGCGCGAGGCGTCGTCCACCAGGATTAGCTGGCCGACGGCACCGGACCGGTCGTCGAGGACGGAGCGGGCGGCGGCGATCAGGAGATGCGGCGGGCTGTCGAAGACGGGACACACGATACTAATCCGCATCTTCAAAGCTCCTCTTGAATGGTGCATTCTTATTAGCCAACAAATCTCGAATTATCAAATGAAAATCGAATATGCATGTATAAACTGCAGGTAAAAAACCTTAATTAGAGCGATAATTAGAATAACCAAAAAGATAATTGAAGTAAATAAGATGAATATACACGATTTATACTTGTAAAGATTAGCGTCACAGTGCTTGTTGGGGTCATCCTGCAAGAGGGTTTTAGAGACATGGCACAGCTTCTGGTGACGGGTGGGTGTGGCTTCATCGGCTCGCACCTCTGTGAGGCGCTGCTGGCCCAGGGCCACCAGGTCCGCGTGCTGGACGACCTCTCGACGGGATCGCCGCGTAACCTCGCCCCGGGCGCGCGGCTCATGGTCGGCAGCGTGAACGATGCCGACGCTGTCGGCCGTGCCATGGAAGGTGTGGACGGCTGCTTCCACCTAGCCGCCATCGCCTCGGTCCAGCGCAGCACGGAGGCATGGCTCGCCTCCCATCGCTGCAACCTCTCAGGCGCGATTGCGGTGTTGGAGGCGGCCCGTGCAGGGCGGTCGCGCATTATTCCCATCCCGGTGGTCTATGCTTCCTCGGCCGCGGTCTACGGCATGCCGCTGGCCTGCCCGCTGGATGAGGACGCGGCGCTCCGCCCGCTTTCGGCCTATGGCGCGGACAAGCTGGGTTGCGAGCTGCATGCCCGCGTGGCCGGGCTGGTGCATGCGGTGCCCACGCTCGGGCTGCGCTTCTTCAACGTCTTCGGTCCGCGGCAGGATCCGCTATCGCCCTATTCGGGCGTCATCTCGATTTTCTGCGAGCGCCTCAGCCGGCAGCAGGGCATCGCCATCCACGGCGACGGCGGCCAGACGCGCGATTTCGTCTTCGTCTCGGATGTGGTGGCGGCGCTCATCGGCGCCATGGGCGCGGCCAGCCTCGAAGCCCCGGTCTTCAACGTCTGCACCGGGCGGCCGACCTCGGTGCTGGAACTGGCGAAGATGATCGGCGAAGTTTGCGGCACGCAGCCCGCTATCGACTACCTGCCCACGCGGACGGGCGACATCCGCCATTCAGTCGGGTCCATGCGGCGTGCCCGCGAGGTGATGGAGCTCGCGCCGTCGTTGGCGCTGGAAGCCGGGCTGGGCCGGGTTATCGACTGGCTGCGGGCGGGATCGCCGGGCCTGGTGGCGCCGCTGGTCACCCTGCGGCGGCGGGGCAAGACCTCCGGACGCTTCGTCGCGTCTTCGCCCGCGGCGCGGGAAGGATCAGCCCTGCCACCACCCCAGCAAGCGGGCGATGCCCATCCACAGGGCCACCGAGAGCAATAGGATGACGCCGAGGGAGAGGCGCCACGACAAGCGTTGCGTCGTTCTCAAGGCCACATGCCGAACTTCGGGCGCGTGGCTGCTCCCAGAGATCGTCCCGACACCCGAGTCCTCCGAACGTTCATTCGACGAGGACGGTGGCGACGGTTTGCGAAATCTCCAAGTCAAATCTCGCCAGGGAGTAGATCTCTTCAACACGAAAATACTTCCGCGATATATTCGTAGACGAAGCAGTATAGCAGATCGACAACTGGAAATTCGTAAAATTATTCGACACTTATCTGAAGAATCAGCGGGGTAATCTACATGTGTGGTATCGCAGGCTTGTTCCATGCCGTCAAACCGGCGACGCCCGACCACGGGATACTGCAACGGATGGCTGATCTGTTGCAGCATCGCGGGCCGGACGGCGAGGGATTTCATGTGGAGCCGCATCTTGGGCTGGCCCATCGCCGCCTTGCCATCGTGGATCTCGCCGGCGGCGCGCAACCCATGGCGACCGAGGATGGCCGCGTCATCATCTCCTTCAACGGGGAGATCTACAACCACGCATCGCTCCGCCAGGAATTGCAGGCCCTCGGCCACCGGTTCCAGACCCGCTCCGATACCGAGGCCATCCTGCTGGGCTGGCGCGAGTGGGGCGTGGAGGTGCTGCGGCGGATGGACGGCATGTTCGCCTTCGCGCTGTGGGATTCCGAGCAGGGCGAATTGCTGCTGGCGCGCGACCGCCTCGGCGAGAAGCCGCTGCACTATGCCCGCCTGCCCGACGGCGGCTGGGCCTTCGCCTCGGAGATCCCCGCGCTGCTGGCCGTTCCCGGCGTCACCGCCCGGCTTGACCCGGCCGGCATCGATGACTTTCTCGCCCTCGGCTACGTGCCGGACCCGGGCACGATCTACGCCGATATCCGCCGCGTCCCTCCCGCCCATGCCCTGCTGCTGCGCCGCGGCGAGACGCAAGCGGCGACGATCCGCTACTGGCAGGCCCCGACCAGCGCCACCACGGTATCCTCCGACGCCCCGGAGGAGCTGGCCCGCCGCCTCGACCAGGCCGTGCGGGACCGGCTGATGGCCGACGTGCCGCTCGGCAGCTTCCTCTCGGGCGGGCTGGACTCGGGCGCCGTCACCGCGATGGCCGCGCGCTCGCTGAAGGGGATCTCCACCTTCACCATCGGTTTCGAAGGCGCGGCCGACGAGCGGCATGTCGCGGGGCTGGTCGCCTCTCGCTTCGGCACGCACCACCGCAGCGAGCGCTGCACGGCCGACTATATCGAGGCCGCGCGCAGCCAGGCCCACATCTTCGGCGAACCCTTCGGCGACCATTCCTCCGTGCCGACGCTCGCGGTCTGCACCATGGCCCGGCGGCATGTGAAGGTTGCGCTCTCGGGCGACGGCGGCGACGAGGTCTTCGCCGGCTACCGCCGATACCGCTTCCACACCATGGCCGAGGGCATCCGCCGGATGATGCCCTCGGGCATGCGCCGCCGAGTCCTGGGCGGGCTCGCCGCCGCCTATCCGGCGATGCACCGCGCGCCGCGCTGGCTGCGCGCCCGCAGCACCCTGACGGAACTCAGCCTGGACAGCGCGCTCGGCTATTACCGCATGGTTTGCAAAATCCAGCGGGAATCGCGCCAGAGCCTGCTCTCCGCCTCGATGCGCGCATCGGTGGACGGGCACGACCCTTCGCTGCGCTTCGCCGAGCTGATGGCGGAATGCGACCCAGACGACTCGCTGCTGCAGGCTCAATATGCCGATCTGCATACCTACCTGCCGGGCGACATCCTCACCAAGCTGGACCGCACGAGCATGGCCGTTTCGCTCGAAACCCGGCCGCCGATCCTCGCGCATGAGCTGGTGGAATGGGGCCTCGCCCTGCCGGCTTCGCTGAAGCTCCGCAACGGGGTCGGCAAGCAGGTGCTGCGCGGCGCCATGGCCGGACAATTGCCGACGGAAGTGCTGCATGGCGGCAAGAACGGTTTCGCGGCCTCCATAGGCAACCAGTTCCGCATGCGCGCGGAAGACGTGCGCCGCCGCCTGACCGGCGAGGCGATGCAGGACTCGGGCCTGTTCGACACGGCCGGCCTGCACCGCCTGGTGGACGCGCATGCGGCCGGGCAGGGGGATCATTCCCAGGCGCTCTGGCAACTGCTGGTCATGGAGGGCTTCCTGCGGGGGGCCGGCCATGCCGCGGTGCCTGCCCAAGCCCAGCTCGTGCGGGGCTGACATGGCGGTGAGCGACGACGGCAGCATCCTGCTGCGCACCGCGCGCGGGGCCGGATGGGTGATTGCCTGGCGAATGGCCACGCGGCTCATGGGCCTCGTGAGCACGCTGATCCTGGTCCGCCTGATGGCGCCGGAGGAGTTCGGACTGGTCGCCCTGGCGGCGGCCTTCGCGGTCGCGCTGGACGTGTGCCTCGCGCTCGGCGTGGAGGACCAGATCATCCGCGCCGAGGCACCGACACGCAGCCTCTACGACACCGCCTTCACGATCAACCTGCTGCGTGGCGCGGTCGTCGGCGGGCTGGTGGCGCTGTCCGCCGCTCCGGCCGCGCGGTTCTTCGGCGATCCGCAGCTGGAAGACGTGCTGTTCGCCCTCGCGATCTCGGCGCTGCTCGCCGGTCTCGCCAATATCGGCGTGGCCGACTTCCGCCGGAACCTGCAATTCCAGCGGGAGTTCATGCTGCAGATCGTGCCGCGGCTGGCGGGGATCGCCGTCACCATCGGCCTCGCCTTCCTGCTGCGAACGCATTGGGCGCTGGTGGGCGGCATCTTCGTCAACCGCTTCGGCGTCGTGGTCATGAGCTACGCGCTGCATCCCTTCCGCGCGCGCCTCTCGCTCTCGGCCTGGAGGGAACTGGCCGGCATCTCCGCCTGGAGCTGGGCGCTCAGCTTCGCCAGCGTCTTGAAGGATCGTTCGGAAAGCCTGGTGATCGGGCGCGTCCTCGGGACCACGGCCATCGGGCACTACGCCGTCGGCCTGGAGATCGCGACCTTGCCGTCGACGGAGCTGGTGGACCCGATCTGCCGCGCCTGCATGCCCGGCTTCGCCGCCAGCCGGCGGGCCGGCGAGGATGGCGGCGGGGCCGACTACCTCCGTATCCTGGCCCTGCTGGCCATGCTGACCCTTCCGGCGGGGCTCGGCATCTCGCTCGTGGCCGCGCCGGTGGTGGCGCTGGCCTTCGGCCAGGCGTGGCTCGAAGCGGTGCCGGTCGTGATCGTGCTGGGCATCGGCAGCGTCCTAACGCCGCTGGGCAATGTGAGCGGGGCGATGCTCAATGCCCATGCGCGGCTGAGCCAGCTGCTCGGGATCAGCGTGGCCATCGCGGTGCTGCGCATCGTCCTGCTGGTGGTGCTGACGCCGGGCCTGGGCGTGACGGGCGCGGCGCTGGCCGTGACCGGAGCGGTGGTGGCCGAGCATCTTTCGACGGTGTTCTTCGCCTTCCGGCTCCTGCGCCTGCGCCTGGTCCGGCTGGGAGGCATCCTCTGGCGGCCCGCTTTGGCGGCGGGGCTGATGACGCTCCTGCTGTGGGTGGCCGGGCTTGGCTGGGCCACCGCCCCGGCGAGCTCCGCCGCGGCGGCGCGGGAATTGGCGCCGGCGGTACTCCTTGGCGCGGGCAGCTATGCCGCGGCGCTTTTCGGCCTCTGGACCCTGGCGGGGCGTCCCCCCGGGGCCGAGGCGGACATGCTCGGGCTGCTGCACCGGGTGGCGGCGCGGCTGCGCGTGCGTATCCGCCAGAACCTGCCGGCTGGTTGAGCATGGACCTCGCTCCCATACGGACCGGAATCCGGCCGGTGGCGGTCCACGCCGACACCTGGAGCGTGGCGGTCTTCGCCCGCAATGAGGCGGCGCGCATCGGCCCCTGCCTGCGCGCGCTGTCGCGTGCCACCGGTGCGGAGCGTTTGCATGTCACGGTACTGCTGAACGGCACGCAGGACGGTTCGGACGCGACCGCGGCCGCGGCCATGCGCGAGGCCGGGCTGGCGGGCTGCCTCTACGACATTCCCTTCGGCGACAAATCGCACGCCATCAACCTCTACCTGCACCGGCTGCGTCCCACGGCGGCGATGCATGTGCTGATGGATGGCTACGCCGAGATCTGGCCGGAGGCGCTGGCTCTGCTCGCCAGGCGGCTCGCCACCACGCCGGAGGCGCAGGCGGCGGCGGCGGTGCCCAGCACGGGCCGCAGCTCCGCCGCGCTGCGGCGTCACATGCTGGCAGCACCGGGCCTGCATGGCTCGCTGTTCGCACTGCGCGACAGCTTCGTGGAGCGGCTGACCGCTGCCGGGTACCGCCTGCCGCGCGGCCTCTACCGGGGCGATGGGCTGCTGGGCTCCATGGTCCTGCACGACCTCGATGCCCTCGGCGGCGGCTGGATCGGCTCGCGCATCGCCGTGGAAGGCGAAGCGAGCTGGTCCATTCAGCCGGGGCGCGTGTGGCGCTGGCGGGACCTGAGCCGGCACGGCCGCCGGATGCTGCAGCAGGGGCGGGGAAGGCTCGAGCGGACGGCCCTGCGCGCGGTCATCTACCGCGACGGCTTCGGGGGCCTGCCCGAGGATGCGAACCGCATGGTCCTGGACTGGATCGCGGAGGATCCGCAGGCCCATACCCCGAGGCCATGGCGGGATCCTTTTGCGCTTGCCGCCCTCGCGCGGATCCGTCAGGCCGGCCCCGGCCCTTCGGCTGAGGAGTTGGAGCCCAGGCTGCTGTTACGGATGCCCGGCACATGAGCCCGCGCGAAGGCCAGTCCGCGCACCGCCAGCCCCAGCATGGAGCGGCGCCGCACCATCTCCGCCCAATAGAGTGGCGTCGTGGCCTGGGCCAGGCTGAGCTTGTAGCGGTCGTCGCCGGCGAGCAGATCGTAGACGGCGTGCCCCGCCTCGACGGCATGTGCGATCGCCATTGCGTGGCAGGTCAGGCCAGGCTTGCCGTGCGGCCCGGCACCCTCGAGATCGAGACCGCTCTGATAGGCATAGATCCGGCCACGCAGTCGGAAGTTGTAAAGAATTCCGACACAGCTTTCGCCGGCTTGCACGCGCAGCAGGTCCACCTCGTCGCGCGCCATCGCGCGGTGCAGCAGCGTCTCGTGGAAGCGGCGCATGAACGGGTCGGCGAAGGCGCCCGGCTTGCCGCGAGCCTGCCAGCTCCGGTGGTGCAGCGCGATCATGGCCGAGAGCATTTCCAGCGCCTCGGCCTCGGTCCCGGCACGGTGCATCTGCGGCGCGCCGTAATGCTTCGCCGAGCGCCGAATCTGGTAGCGGGTATTGGCGCTCAGCAGCTTCAGGTGATCGCCCCCGGATGCGCGGACGGCGGCGAGATCGACATGCGGCGCCAGACGCTCCTGGCAGCGCAGCGCGATGCCGGGGGTATTCTCCAGCACATCGGCGGGCACGCCGCCCAGGATCAGGCGGCGCGCGCCCGGCAGATGCGCCGCCGCATGCAGCAGGGCCGCGCGTACTCCAGGGATTCCGAGTGCCAGCGGGCCGTTATGCTCGACGAAGGGGGCATCCAGCACGGCATCGCCGCTCTCGCCCAGGTGCAGCCGGCCGCGGCGGCGGTTGAGCAGGGCCAGGCCCACCAGCCGGCCGCCTTGCGTGGCGCGCAGCACCACGGGATCGGGAAAACGTTCCTCCACGAGGCAGCCGACCCAGCTCCAGCTCTGGAAGAAGGACAGGTCGGGCACCTCGGCTTCGATGCCACGCCACAGCTCGTCCAGGCCGGTGAGGCTCTTTTGTTGGGTTACTACGATCTCCACCGGCCGCATGTTCCGTGCCGCGCTCCAAACCCGCAAGCGAAACCTTCGATACCATGACCGAACGACAGGTATCCCCGAAGCCGCGCCGCGTGCTGCACGTCCTGAAATACTATCGCCCCGACTTTACCGGAGAAGGCGTTTTCCTGGAGCGGTCGAGCGCCGTCATGCAGGAGGTCCTGCCCGATGTCGCGCATGATCTCCTGGTCACGCACACGCCGCGCCCGGAAGATAGGATGCCGGCTTGCTCCACCCTCAGCCGCGTCGCCTATCTCTCGCGCCATCCGCTCGGAACCTGGCGCAGGCAGCTGGCGATGGCGGCGTGGCTCGTCACGCATATGCACCGGTACGACGCGGTGCATTTCCGCACCCATGCCGACTGGTACTTCGTCAGCTACATCCTGGCACGGCTTGCGGGCCGCAAGCTCGTGCTCTCGGCGACGCTGGACGACAGCGTGCCGGCGCTGATCGGCCAGTATCGCCCTAGCCTGCGCGGCCTTGCGGCCCGCGGCTTCGGACTGTTCGACGCCTTCGTCAGCAACGGCCCCAAGCTGCTGGAGGAGACGCGCAGCGTGTCCGATCCCGAGCGCTGCCACCTGGTGCCCTGCGGCGTCACCATTCCGGCCGCCACGCCCGGCGAACGTGCGCGCATGCGCGCCGAACTCGGCATCGGCGCCACCGACCCGGTGCTGCTCTTCGTCGGCGGGCTGTGCGAGCGCAAGGATCCGCTGTTCCTCGTCGAGGCCATGCCGCGCATCCTGGCATCGCATCCGCGCGCGCACCTGCTGCTCGTCGGGCCCGAGCTCGAGGCCGACCAGATGCGCGCGCTGCAGGCAGCGATCGACACCTACCGGCTGGGCCGGCGCGTGATCCTCGCCGGTGAGCAGCTCGATCCGCATCCCTGGTTCGCGGCCTCCGATGTGCTCGTCTTCGCGTCGCGGCTAGAAGGCTTCGGCACCGTCGTGCCCGAGGCGATGGCGCATGGCCTGCCCGTCGTGGTGCGCCGGCTTGCGGGCGTGAACGACAGCTTCGTGCTGGAGGGCGAAACCGGCTTTTTCTTTGAGACAGAGGATGGCTACGTGAAGGCGGTCGACGAGCTTCTGGGCAATGCCGATCTGCGTGCCCGGATGGGCGCCGCCGGGCGGCGCCTGACGGCCAGCCGCTTCGGCATGCGCGGTGCGGCCGCGCGCTATCTCGGCATCTACGGCGCGTCGCCGGCCGTGCCCGAGGAGCCCGCGGAGGAAACCGGGCTCGGCTGTACGGCCTCCATCCTCGACCGCCGTTTCCACGTCCCCGTGGTTGTGCCGGCCGCGACGCAGCCGCTGCTCATCACCATGGTGGATGCGGAGGAGGCCTTCGACTGGTCGCGCCCTTTCAGCCGCGACGCCAGCGACGTGACCTCGATGGGCGAGCAATGGCGCGCGCATCGGGTCTTCGAGCGGCATGGCGTGGTGCCGCTCTACCTCGCCGATCATCCGGTGGCCGCGCAGAGTTCCGGGCGGGAACCGCTGCGCGACCTGCTGCGCTCGGGCGCCTGCGAGATCGGTGCGCAGATGCATCCCTGGGTGACGCCGCCCTTCGACGAGGCTCTCGGCGAGCGCAACAGCTTCGCCGGCAACCTGCCGGTCGCGCTGGAACTGGCCAAGGCGCGGCACCTGACGGAGCTGCTGGGCGAGGCCTTCGGCGAGGCGCCGCGCATCTACCGCACCGGCCGCTTCGGCGCGGGGCCGCGCACCGGCGATATCCTGAAGTCCCTGGGCTACCTGGCCGATAGCAGCATCACGCCCTGCTGGCCGCCGGAGGGCGTGGTGCGTCCCTGGCTCTCCGCGCGGCCCTTCTGGGCCGATCGCGAAAGGACGCTGATGGAGATCCCCGTCTCCGCCGCGCTGGTCGGGCGCCTGTCGCACGCGACCGGCGTTGCGCCGCTCGTCTTCGGCAAGCGCATGCAGCGGCTGCGCGTCGCCGGCGCGCTGTCCCGCCTGGGGCTGATGGAGCGCATCCGCCTGAGCCCGGAGGGGATGACGCTGGACGAGGCGAAGCGGCTGACGCGGCACATGCTGGCCGACGGGCAGCGCGTCTTCGTGCTGACCTACCATTCGCCGTCGCTGGTTCCCGGCAATACGCCCTATGTCCGCACGGACGAGGACCTGAAGCGGTTCCTCGGCTGGCTCGACGAGTTCTACGCCTTCTTCGCGCAGGAGGCCGGAGGCCGCTTCGGAAGCTGGCGCGACCTGCGGCTCGGCCAACCCACTACGATGGCGCTGGCAGCGGAGTGAGCGGCTTGCAGGGTGTTCTGGTCGGCATACTGCTGCCGCCGCTGTTGCTGGCCCTGGTGGGCCTCCTGGCGGGGCTGCTGGCCTGGCGGGGGCGCCGCTGGGGCGGGCTGGTTGCGGCATTGTGCGCCGTGGCCACTCTGCTGCTGGCCACGCCGCTCGTCTCCGGCGCGCTGATGGCGTCGCTGGAACGGGAGGTGGCGCGTCCAGCGTCCGTCCCCGGCGGGGCGCAGGCCATCATCATCCTGGGCGGCGATGTCGCGCATGGGCGCGCCGGCCACGAGGTCGGCATGCTGACACTGGAGCGCCTGCGCGCGGGTGCCGCGCTGCAACGCGCGACGGGCCTGCCGATCCTCGTCACCGGCGGCGTGCTGGGCCGGGGCGAGCCACCGCTCGCCGCGCTCATGGCGCGCAGCCTGCGCGAGGATTTCAACGTCCCGGTCCGCTGGATCGAGGGCCGCGCGGGCGACACGCGGGACAACGCCGTCTTCGCGGCGGAGATACTGCGGGCGGATGGGATCGGCGAGGCGCTGCTGGTTACGCATGCCTGGCACATGCCGCGCGCCCTCGGCGCCTTCGCCCGCCGCGGCTTTCCGGTGCGGGCCTATCCCTTGCGCGTTGCTCCGGCGGACGGTTGGGGAGCCTCGAGCTTCGCGCCACGCCCGGATCATCTGGCCGAAAGCTGGTTCGCCCTGCGCGAATGGGCGGGGCGCGTGGCCTATGCATTGCGGGATGGCGGGCCATGAGCGGCTGTCGGAGAAATTTACATATGCGTATCGGGCATCCATCCGGCCTTGAGAACGTTCTGACGAAACTGAACAATTTTCCTGGCTCGTATTTTGCTTCAGCGGTCCTTGGCTGCCCTTGGCCGGTGAAGATGAAGGAAGCAGACAGCATGCCCCGCACCCGCCAGACGCCGCTCGGCCAGCGTGTGGGCCTGCCTCTTCCGTCCAGGCTGCGCCTTCGCCGATCGAAGGCAACGCCGCCGCATCCCGTCCGCTTCCACGAGATGCCGCTCCGGACCCTGCCCGACTGGAGCGATGCCTGCCTCTCACCCCCCGACGGCGGCGACATCTTCGCCTCCCGCCTCTGGTACGGCGCCATCCTGACGCATGCCCTGCCGGAGGGCGCCGAGGCGGTGCTAGCCATGGTCGGCGAGGGCGAGGGCCGCATGATGCTGCCGCTGCTCCGGGGCCCGGGCGGGCTGCGCAGCCTCACCACGCCCTACACGCTCGAATGGCGTCCGCTCTTCCCCCAGGCCGACCGCTGCGGGAGCCACGCCGCCGGACGCAGCCTGGGCACCTGGCTGCACCGCCGTCCGCCGATGCGGCTGGAGGCGCTGGATCTGGACGCGCCGGGATTGCCGGCCTTGCTGGCGGGCATTGCCGCGACCGGCATCTCCGTTCAGCCCTACCGCCACTTCGGCAATTGGCATGAGCCCTTGGCGGAGGGCGCCGGATGGGACGGCTACCTCGCGGCGCGGCCATCGGAGTTGCGCAGCACCGTCCAGCGCAAGCTGAAGCGCGCGGGGCGCGAGTTCCGCTTCGAACTGATGGATGTACCCGGCGCGTCGCTGCAGGAGGGCATCGCCGCCTATGAGGAGGTGCGGGCGCAGAGCTGGAAGCCCGCCGAGCCTTTCCCCGCCTTCGACGCCGCCCTCATGCAAGCGGCAGCGGCAGCCGGCGCGCTGCGTCTCGGCGTCCTGCGCGACAAGGCGGGACAGCCGCTGGCGGCGCAGTACTGGCTGCTCTCCGGCGGCCGGGCCTGGCTGCTGAAGCTGTGCCATGCCGAGGCCAGCCGCGCGGCCTCGCCGGGCACCGCGCTCACCGCGCTGATGATCCGCGGGCTGATCGAGAGCGACGGCGTGCGGGAACTTGATTTCGGCCGGGGCGACGACGCCTACAAGCGGCTCTGGATGTCCCAGCGGCGGCAGAAGATGGGCGTCGAGCTGGCGCATGCCTGGCATCCCACCGGTTTCGTTTCCGTGGCGCGGCACCGCGTCTCCGGCTGGCTGGGGCGCCACGCATGAAGATCCTCTACAGCCACCGCATCGGCTCGCGGGACGGCCAAGGCGTGCATCTGGAGGCCATGGTGGGTGCGCTGCGCGCCCAGGGCCATGAGGTGCAGCTTGTCGGACCGGCCGGCTTCGACAAGGCCGCGCTGGGCGGCGAGAGCTCGCTGGTGGCGCGGCTGCGGCGCCTGCTGCCGCGCTGGCTCGCGGAGTTGGCGGAACTCGCCTATGCGGTGCCCGCCACATGGCGTCTGGCGCGGGCCGCCGCGGCCTTCCGCCCGGATGTGATCTATGAGCGCGCCAACCTCTACCACATCGCCGGGCGTCTCGTGGCCAAGCTGCGCGGGGTGCCGCTGCTGCTGGAGGTGAACGCGCCGATGGCCGAGGAGCGCGGGCGCTTCGGCGGGCTGGCCCTGCCGCGGCTTGCCGCCGCGATGGAGCGCTTCTCCTGGCACGGCGCCAGCCGCGCGCTGCCGGTGACGGAGGTTCTCGCTGGCCACCTCGTTGCCGCCGGCGTTCCGCGCGAGCGGATCGCGGTGGTGCCCAACGGCATCCACCTGGAGGAATTCCCCGAGGCGGCGCCGGCGTCCGAGCGCGATCCCCTCGTACTCGGCTTCGTCGGGTTCGTGCGGGATTGGCATGGCCTCGATGTGGTGCTGCGGGGCATGGCGGGCTGGCAGGGCTCACCGGGACTGTCGCTGGTCGTGGTGGGCGAGGGGCCGGCGCGGGCAGGGCTGGAGCGGCTGGCGGGCGAGCTCGGCATCGCCGACCGGATCCGCTTCACCGGCCTCGCGGAACGGGCGGAAATCCCGGCGTACATCGCCGGTTTCGACATCGCCCTGCAGCCGGCGGCGGTGGCCTATGCCTCGCCGCTCAAGGTCTTCGAATACATGGCGGCCGCGCGCGCCATCGTGGCGCCCGATCAGCCAAACCTGCGCGAGGTGCTCGACCACGCCCACAGCGCGTTGCTGTTTGATCCCGCCGAGCCCGGCGCGTTCTGGCGCGCGGTGGAGCGGCTGGCGCGCGCCCCGGAGCTGCGCCGGCAGCTCGGCGACAACGCCCGCGCCGAGGTGCTGCGGCGCGACCTCACCTGGGAGGGCAATGCGCGGCGCGTGGTCGCCATCGCCGAGGCGGAGATCGCCACGCTCCGGCGGCGGGACGCGGGGGCGGCCCGCGTCACCGCGGCGTCGCGCCGGTAATGGACATGCAGCTGGAAAGCGCTCTCTCGAGCACATGGCTCCCGAATAACGAGGTGCCGCTCGTGCTGCATGTCTTCCCGAGCTTCGCGGTGGGCGGTGCGCAAGTCCGCTTCGCAGCACTGGCCAACCGTTTCGGCGCGCGCTGGCGGCACGCCGTGGTGGCACTGGACGGGGACGCCGCTTGCGCCGCGCGCATCGGGCCCGAGGTTCCGCTGACCCTGCTGCCGCCGCCCGACGATTCCGATTGCGGCGTCGTGCGGCGACTGTGGCGGATCCGGCGGATGCTCCGGCGCATGCAGCCCGACGTGCTGGTCACCGGCAACTGGGGCAGCATGGAATGGGCCGTCGCGAACCGGACCCTCGGCATCCGTCATATCCACATGGAGGATGGCTTCGGCCCCGACGAAGCGAGCACGCAGCTACGCCGTCGCGTTCTCGCGCGCCGCTGGAGCCTGCGCGGCAGCACCGTGGTTCTTCCGTCCGGCTCGCTGATGCGCATGGCGCGCGAGCAGTGGCGCCTTCCGCCGGCGGGGTTGCGCTACATCCCCAATGGCGTGGACCTGCGGCGCTTTCGCCCCGATGGGCCGGTGGCGCCGATCCTTGTCGGGGGAGACGGGCCGCTGATCGGCACGGTAGCGGCGCTGCGGCCCGAAAAGGCGCTGGATCGTCTGTTGCGCGCCTGCGCCCTGCTGATGCGCGAGGGCACAGCCTTCCGGCTTGCGGTGGTGGGCGACGGGCCGGAACGGGGATCGCTGGAGCGGCTGGCGGCTGAACTGGATCTCTCCGGGCGGATCGTCTTCACCGGTGCCATTCCAGATCCGGCCGCTGCCTATCGGGCTTTCGATGTATTCGCGCTGTCCTCCGGCACGGAGCAGATGCCCTTCTCCGTGCTCGAGGCGATGGCGAGCGGCCTCCCGGTGGCGGCGACCGACGTCGGCGACATCAGGGGCATGCTGGCTGTGGAGAACGAGCCTCACGTCGCCGCGCTGGACGACGGTGCTCTCGCGGCCGGGCTGCGCGGCCTGCTGGTGGACCGGACGCATCGCCAAGTCGTCGGCGCGGCCAATCGCCAGAAGGCGGTTGCGGTGTTCGACCAGGAGGCGATGTTCCAGGCCTATGCCGATCTGCTTGAGGGCGGCTAGGCAAGCCGCGCCTGATGTAGGGGCATTCACGCGCTTCGCCCCGGAGTAAGCGCAGAATTCCGCCGGGCGCCAGGTTCTGGCGAAAACTGAAGCGGCGCTGTCGGCAAGCTTCCACACCAGCCAGAGGCACCGCCGGGTTCAGGCAGAGAACTCGCGGAATCCGCGAGTTTGAAATCTTCGATACAACCTTAGCGCGAATCTCTACTCACATTTGATGGTGCCGGGCTCGGTGGGGCCGAATCACCATTGAGCTATCGCCAGTCTTCTCAACTAAGCGGTGCTTTCGGAGGCACAGTTAAAAATCGTTGTCTTGGAGAAGTTCTTTCCAC
The DNA here is from genome assembly GCA_028291455.1 of Rubritepida sp. Taxonomy (GTDB): domain Bacteria; phylum Pseudomonadota; class Alphaproteobacteria; order Acetobacterales; family Acetobacteraceae; genus Roseococcus. The sequence continues at coordinate 20,192 of JAQGHY010000044.1, forward strand.
GGCATGCACGAATGATAGCCGGTGCGACAATCGATGAAATGTAAAAAATCCTGACAGACGAGAGAGGAAAAAGAACCAAGGAAAAAAAACTTCAGGAATTTCTCTGGCTTTTGCAGAGATACGTATTCAGATGCAAATTTGATTAACTTAAAGGTAAAATACTGACACTAAGGGATGAGAGTTTACGCTTGGTTTAAATTTTTCCGGAGGGCACACCGGGTTCTCCAACAACACGCCCTGTTCCCCCGGAGATCGCATGACTGAACTCTCGAATCTCAAGCTTGCTTTTGAAAATGCCGGTGCAGCCACCCTGGCATCTGGCGTCGCCACTTTCGGCCAGGTGTTCCTGCCCGGCGAACTCCTCTCGGGAACCGGACTGACCGCTGAATTCGGCGGTGCCAGCCACGACGTCCAGCTCGACGTAAAGACCCGATACGATGACGGCTCGGTCAAGATGGCGGTGCTCTCCATCGAACGGCCCGACCTCGCGCCCGGTGCCGCGCTCGACGTCACGCTCTCCGCCGCCGCGGCAAAGCCCGCCACCGCCATCGACCTCAATCAGGCGCTCGCCAACCATTCCTTCAACGTCGACCTGACCATCCAGGGCGGCGAGCATGTCAGCGTCGATGTCCTCGCCGCACTGCACGATGCGCTGGCCGACGGGTCCGCCAGCTTCTGGCAAAAGGGCGATCTGGCCAGCCAGGCCCGCGTCGAGGTCACGCTCGAAGGTTCGCAGCGGTTGGTCTTCGACGTGACCGCCTTCAAGGACGGAGGCTTCGCCGTCGAGGCCCAGTTCAACAACGACGGCGCCATGGGTGCGACCGGCGGCCGCGTCGCCTACGACCTCGTCGTGACGATGGATGGAAAGCAGGCCGCGGCCGAGACCGTGAACCAGGGCCAGTACCAGAACTGGCACGAGAGCTTCTCCAGCAACGCCACCGACGGCGGGCAGGGCACCGGCAGCCCCGAGGCCGGCTGGCTGAACATCCGCCAGGACATCGCCCATCTCGAGGCGACCGGCGTCGTCGCCAATTACGACCTCAGCCTGCAGATCAATCCCAACCTGCTCGCCGCCTACGCCGCCGCCACCCAGGCCGACGGCTGGGGCGATCCGCTCGCGACCAACGGCGTGACGCAATTCATGCCTGCCACCGGAGGCCGCTCCGACATCGGCATTACGACGACCGCCAACACGTCATGGCTGATCAGCCAGGACGCGCACACCGCCGCCTATGCGCTCGGCCAGGCCGAGACGGCCAGCTCCGTGCCGTGGAACTTCTGGGATGCCAAGAACGACACCTGGCTGAACACCGATGCCTATCCCCAGCTCTGGACGGATTACCGCGGCGGCACCGGCAGCCCTGGTGATCCGACCTCGACCGGCCTGACGCAGCAGGTGGGAGGCGACACCGGATGGAGCACCGATCCCGCCCATCAGCCCCAGCTCTCCTTCGTGCCCTATGTGCTGACGGGCGAGCGCTGGATGCTCGATAATCTCGAGGCGCAGGCCGCCTGGAACATCCTCGGCCAGCAGCCCTCGGTGCGCGGCGACGCCGACGACAACGTGATCAACACCAACCAGGTGCGCGGCGCCGCCTGGGCGCTGCGCGAAGTGGACGCCGCCGCCTGGGCAGCTCCCGACGGCAGCACGGAGCAGACCTTCTTCCAGCACGCCTCGGATGCCAACTACGCCTGGCTGGTCGCCCAGATCCCCAAATGGACGGCCGAGCAGGGCGAGGCGCATGGCTGGGTTCCCGGCAGCTACGGCGCCGACGGCGCCATGCCGCCCTGGCAGCAGGACTACTTCGCCTCCACCGTGATCGCGGCGGCCGGGCGGGGAAATGCGGATGCGATGACCTTCCTGAACTGGGAGGCCAACTTCCTCGTCGGTCGCTTCACGAGCGAGGCGCAGGGCTTTCACGCCCACGACGGTGCCACCTATCTGCTCGCCATCAGCGACCCCGTGACCGGTGCCGCCCCCTACACGACCTGGGCTGAGATCGGCGCGCAGACGGAGGCGCGCGGCTGGAGCAACGGCTTGACGGGATGGGAGCACAGCCAGGGCGACTACCCCCAGCTGGCCCTGGCCACACTTGCCGGCATCTATCACCTGACCGGCTCGGCCGAGGCCAAGGCCGCCTATGACGCGCTGATCGCCGATGCCGCGCCGTTCTCCGGCACCAGCGACTACGAGCGCGACCCGACCTTTGCCATCACGGCGCCGGATGCGTCGTCGCCGCAGACACCGGTCGTACAGGACCCGGCCCATCCCACCCCGACGCCGGACCCCACGCCGGTTCCCGACCCCACTCCGGTGCCAACTCCCACTCCCACTCCGGTACCCTCGTCCGGTCTGACGCCGCTCGCCATCATATTGGGCGCCGACAGTTGGCAAGGCGACCCGCTGGCGGTGATCCGCGTCGACGGCCAGGGGGTGTTCCGCGGCACGATCGCCACCCAGCACGCGGCGGGCGGGCAGCGGCTCGAACTGGGCAACTTCGACGCCCATACCGCCCATACGGTCACGGCCGAATTCCTCAACGACGCCTGGGGCGGTACTGCGACGACGGACCGTAACCTCTACGTTGAATCGGTCCTCGTGAATGGCGTCGCCACCGGTGACCATCAGGCACTGCTCGATGGCGGAACGGCGAGCTTCGTGCTTGCGGCGGCACCTGTCGCGGTACCGACGCCGGTACCCTCATCCGGCCTGACGCCGCTTTCCATCGTACTGGGCGCCGACAGTTGGGAAGGCGACCCGCTGGCGGTGATCCGCGTCGACGGCCAGGAGGTGTTCCGCGGCACGATCGCCACCCAGCATGCGGCGGGCGGGGAGCGGCTCGAACTGGGCAGCTTCGACGCTTATACCGCCCATACCGTCACGGCCGAATTCCTCAACGACGGCTGGGGCGGTACCGCGACGACGGACCGAAACCTCTACGTGGAATCGGTCCTCGTGAATGGCGTCGCCAGCGGTGACCATCAGGCACTGCTCGAAGGCGGGACAGCGAGCTTCGTGCTTCCGGCGGCACATGTCGACGTGCCGACCCCGGCCCCCACTCCGATCCCGACCCCGACCCCGGTACCCTCGTCCGGCCTGACGCCGCTCTCCATCGTACTGGGCGCCGACAGTTGGGAAGGCGATCCGCTGGCGGTGATCCGCGTCGACGGCCAGGAGGTGTTCCGCGGCACGATCGCCACGCAGCACGCCGCAGGCGGGGAGCGGCTCGAACTGGGCAGCTTCGACGCCCATGCCGTTCATACCGTCACGGCCGAATTCCTCAACGACGGCTGGGGCGGTACCGCGACGACCGATCGAAACCTCTACGTGGAATCGGTCCTCGTGAATGGCGTCGCCACTGGTGACCATCAGGCGATGCTCGAAGGCGGGACGGCGAGCTTCGTGCTTCCGGCGGCACCCGTAGAGGTGGCGCAGGATGTCCTGCGGGTCGCGATCTCGGGGGACTCCTGGCAGGGCGACGCGAGCTACCTGGTGCTGCTCGACGGCAAGCAGGTGGGCAGCGGCACGACGAGTGCCTCGCACGCGGCCGGCGCGCTGGAGTTCATCGATCTGAAGGGGGATTTCTCGACCGCCGGGCACGAGTTGACCCTGAGCTTCCTGAACGACGCCTGGGGCGGTACGGCCACGACGGACCGCAACCTCTATCTGGACTCCCTCACCCTGAACGGCGTGGACCAGCATCACGCGGCAAGCCTCCTCAACGGCGGGGATGCGACGTTCGACTTCGGGGGTGCGCCGGCGCCAGCCGCCGGTGTCACCCCGAACGTGATGCGTGTCGCGGCGTCCGATCAAGGCGCTTCGCCCACGGTGCTTCTTGTGGACGGCGTGCAGATGGGCGGCGCGCAGGATGCGAGCGTGCCGCAAGCCGGGGCGGCGGAGCTCCATGAGGTCAAGGGCGACGACGCGGCTGCCGCCCATTCTCTGGCGCTGCAGCTTCTGCAAGGCGACGCCGCCAGCACTGCGGCAAGCAGCAACCTCCATGCAACACCGGAGTTCCATGGCGAGGACCAGCAGGTCCATGCGCCGCTCGTGCCTCACAGCGACGCCGTTTTCGCTTTCTGATGCCAACTCCACGCGCGGGCCATCGAGGTCCGCGCGTGGAGAAGACTGAGCCTCGGCACTGTATGCCGTTGAAGGTAGATTCCGCACCTCCGGACAGCCCATCGCACTCGGGTACAACCAAAGCGCGTAATGAGGGTGCGAATTGTTAGAGGGCGTCAGGGAAAGATCAGCATCCCTGAGTACTTTCCGATCCTGTCAAGATTCAGCGCATTTATGTAATTTCCTTGTACTGATCACGGCGACAGCAAACCGCAAGCCGTCATTCAACTATAAGGAAAGCCGCGGATCGGCGTGTTTTGTCTCACACGCTAATCCGCAGGTTGCAGAAGGAGCGAGAGCTCCCGGCACCATAAACTGCGTCGGCTGACCGGGAAATCGGTCTCCTTCGTCTGAGGAGAGAGAAATGCACGGCAATATCAAACCGATTGGGCTCGATGGCCGAATGGATCTCGTCGGCATTCGCCGGGTTCCGATGGATGAGGTCGCAGGCCTCAACAATCGATCGCCGACCTCTGCCGATGCAACCGTGGGTGGCCGCATCAAGGAGCTCCGGCGGGCCGCGGGCCATACCCAGAAGCAGGTCGCAAATCTCATCGGGGTCACCGGCGCGCAGTTTCACCGATACGAGACCGGCGCGACACGCGTCGCCGCCAGCCGCCTCATGGCCATCGCAGCCGCGCTCGGCACCCGGCCCGAGGCGCTGATCGGCGCGATGGGCAAGGCCCAGCCGATGATCACCGCCGCTCCGCTCGACGGCGCGGCGACGGATGGGCTGGTCGAGCTGGTCGAGGTGTATGCGACCATCAGCGACCCCCGCCGGCGCCACGCGCTCATCGCCTTCGCACGCGTCGTCGCGCGGGCGCAGGGCTCGGACGACCCTGTGGCGGACTAGCCATGGCCGCCGCCGGTGGAAACACCGGAGGCGTAGCTCATGCTCATCGGAATGGCGCCCGCGAGGGCGCATTCGCCTCAAATCACGACTCGCCGCAAACCGGGGCCGCCGCAGGCTGGCCCCGGGCGCGCGCTCAAGCTCCGTAAGCGCCGGCTGATCCGATCGGACGGCCGACGCGCGACCCCTCCGCAAATTGCAGATCTCCCTAAACGGAGGTCATCACGATCCGTATCAACTCCGGCAGCGAGCGTGCGCCCAGCTTGGACATGATGGCGGCCCGGTGATTTTCCACCGTCCGCTGGCTCAGGTTCAGGTCGGCCGCGATGTTCTTGTTGGGCATTCCCGCGATGATGCGGTCCAGGATCTCGCGCTGGCGTTCCGTCAGATTGGCGAGCTTGGCCGCATGTTCGCTCTTGGAGGCTTGTTGCCGGGCGCCATCCGCGATGAGGGCCGTCGCCTTCTCGAGGCTGCGCAGCAGAGCGTCGCCATGGATCGGCTTTTCGATGAAGTCGATCGCCCCCGCCGACACGGCGCTCACTGCCAGGCGGATATCGCCCCGGCCGGCGATCATGATGGCGGGCAGGCGATGCGCGTTCGGGCGCAGCGCATTCAGCAGCGCCAGCCCGTCCATGCCGACGATTGCCGAATCGACCAGCACGCAGCCGCGCCGGGTCGGGGTGTCGGCATCGAGGAAGGCCCGCGCGCTGGCGAAGCTTTCGGTGGCCCAGCCCTGGCCCTCCAGCCACTCGGCGGTGGCAAGCCGCAAAGCGGCGTCGTCTTCCACGATGAAGACGTGCCCTCTCGGTCCTTCGGCGGGTGCGGTGCGGGCCCCACGGGCATGCGGAAGCCACCGATGCACCCGGTCCAGCAGGTCCGTGGGATCTATGGGCTTGAGCAAGTGGTCGAAGCTCCGGCCGCTGATACCCTCCAGCACCGAAGCCTCAATGTCCTCGCCGGTCAGGAGGATGGCGGCTGGCGGCCGGGCCTGGGCCTGGCCGATGCGACGGACGACATCGAGCCCGGTCATGCCATCCGACAGGTCGTGATCCGCGATGACGAGGGCGGGCGGATTTTCGAGGGCGAGGCCCATGGCCCGCATCGCGTCGGTTGCCAGCGTGGCCGCGTAGCCGTCGCGTTCCAGCAGGATGCGCAGCATTTCCCCGAGTTCCAGATCCTCCGCGATGATCAGGATGTGGCGAAGGCTTCCCTTTTCAGGCGTCACGAGCAAGGACGCGGCGGCAGGCGTGCTTGTCGGCACGTCGATGGCGAAGATCGCCTGGCCCATGGCGCGCGGCTCGACACGGATCGGATGACCCAGCAACTCGGCCAGCCGCCGCGCGACCTCCAGGCCGAGGCCAAGGGCCTCGCCGCGCTCGACGAGGGGGTGGCCCGCCTGCCGCGTGTCATCGAAGTTGGCGCGCGGCTGCGGAAGGGGAAGCTGGATCAGGATCTCGATACGCAGGAGGTCTCCCTTCCGGCGGCAACCCAGCAGGATCCTGCCCTTGGGCGTGTATCGCAGCACGGCTGAAATCAAATTGCGAAGAACCTGCCGCAGCAGCCGGATGTCGCTGATGATCATCCTTTCGCAGGGGACCATCCGCCATTGGAGGCCCCTGGCGCGCGCATGTTCGCCGAATTCCTTCTCCAGCGTGGCCAGCAGCGTGCCGATCCGAAAGGCCGAGAAGCTGGGATGGACGTTGCCGAGCTCCAGCTGCTCGCTGTCCTGCAGCGCATCGAGGATGCCGGACATCACGGCGATGGGACTGTCGAGCCGGCCGATGTCACGGAGCACCTGCGGGTCGCTCACCGTCTCCGCCATGATCTTCTGCAGCATGACGATGCTCTGCAGCGGCTGGCGCAGGTCATGACCCGTCGTCGTCAGCAGGCGGGACTTCTCCCGGCTGGCCCGCTCGGCCATGGCCTTGGCGGTCTCGAGCCCCGACGTGAGCATGACCCGGTCGGTGATGTCCTCCACGGCGAGGAGGGTCCGAACCGCCGGTGCGCCGCCCCTCAGGCGGCTGGCGGCGAGCCGGAGAGTCCTTCGCCCCCGGGCCGGAAGCGTCACCTCGACGACGCTGTCCTCGATCGTCTCCGGCGTGCCGTCGCGGCTGGTGAGGAAGGACGCCAGCTTCGGCACCGAGCGCAAAGCGGGTCCCACCAGCACGCGCAGCGCATTCCCGCCGAGCTCACGGTGGGCGCCGAACATCGCGCCGAAAGCTTCGTTGGCGAAGACGACCTGCAGGTTCGCGTCCAGCACGATGAGCGGCTGGCGGATCGACTGCACGATATCGGCCGTGGCACCGAGGACGGCCTCGGCATGGCCGGTCGCCTTCTTTATTTCGGAGATATCCACATAGGTGATCACCACCCCGACGAGGCCCCTCTCGTGGTCGTTGCAGGGCTGGATGCGGCGCATGAGCCAGCTGCCGTCGGGCCCCAGCACTTCCCTGGCACTCGGCTGCAGGGTCGTGAGCACCGCCCGTGCCTCGTCCAGCAGGCTCGTGTCGCCGGCGAGCGGCGCGATATGGGCCAAGGGCCGCCCGATGTCGTTGCCGATGATCCGGAAGGGCAGGCGTTCGGAAGGGGTGTAGAAGCGGATGTTCAGCTCGGCGTCCAGAAGGAGCATCGCTACACCGGAGCTTGCGAGGATGTTCCTCAGTTCGCCGGAGGCCTGCCGTTCGTCCTGCAGGGCGCGCCGCAGCTGTTCGTTCAGCCCGTCGAGCTCGCGGTTCAGGCTGGCCTGGTCGTCGCGGGCGGCGATCAGCTCCTCCTGGGCCGACATCGCCTCCTGGCCGTCGAGGTTGGCCTGCTGCTGCACGAAATCCAGTTCGAGCCTGAGGCTCTCCAACTCGTGCTGGAGGGCCTCGTTCTCTTTCTCCTGATCGGCGATCCGTGACCGGTCCCCCAGATCCGGCAGCTCCACGGGCGTCGCACTGCCGGCTGCCGGCGATTCCACGAAGCTGACCAGCATCAGCCCATCATCTTCGTGCTGGACGGGTTGGACACGCAAAGTCACGAGGTCGCCGGCGGAGCCGTCGTAGGAAGGCATGATGCCGAACGACACCGTCTGGCCCGATCGCCGGGCCTCTGTGATGGCATGCGCGGCGCCGCGCCTCAGCCGCGGCACCAGGAGGGCCAGCAGGCGGTTCGTCGGCTCGCCGGCGGGAAGGTCGAGGAAGCGGCCGAGCGGCCCGATCGCAAAGAGCACCCGGCCGGCCGCGTCGATCAGGACGCTGGGGGGAATGAAGGCGTCGGTCGCGGCGCGGCGGGCCAGTTCGGCGACACTGCGCGGCGCCAGGAGAGAACGCCGGGTGCCCGAGGGCGGGCTGGCCGCGTCCGGTTCGGAAGGGTTGGCGGCGGTGGGCCACGGGACATTCAGGCGCCGGTAGATGCGCGGCACCGCCGAGACGGCCGTGAAGCCCTGCTCGATGAAGCGCCCGCTATCCGTGCCGTTGACGCACAGGATGCCGGAACTGTTCAGCGCGAAGTGGAAGAGCGCCAGCAGCTTCGCGCGGGCATTCGGCAGCAGATGGTTCAGCAGATCGCGGCAGACGATCATGCCTAGGCGCGAGAACGGCGGATCCTTGAACGGATTCTGTGCGCCGAACACCACCATGGCGCGCAGCCTGGGCGTCACGCGCCATCCGTCGTTTTCCTCGACGAAATATCGCGCGAGCTGTTCTCGGGGAATGTCGCGCCCGAGGTGCCGGGGATACAGGCCCGCCCGCGCATAAGCTACCGCTGCGGGGTCGATGTCCGAGGCAAAGATCTGCGGCGGGATCGTCCCCTCGACCGCAGCGAGGGCATCGGCCGCCAGCATGGCGATCGTATAGGCTTCCTCCCCCGTGCCGCATGCCGCCACCCAGATACGCAGCGGCTGCGCTGGTGTGGATGCGGCCAGCATGGGCACCAGATACTTGTCCCGCAGGGCGAGCAGCGCCTCGCTGTCCCGGAAGAAGCCCCTCATGTTGACGTGGAGGTCGTCCGCCAACGCCTGCGCCTCGCTTTCGTCCGTCTCGAGCGAGGCGAGATAGGCGGCAGGGGAGGCGGCACCGGCGATCCGCATCCGGCGCTCGATACGCCCCTGGAGCGTGCTGGGCTTGTAGCCCTCCAGGGAAAGCGGCGTCAGCCGCGCGAGGCTGGCGACGGCGCCCTTCAGCCAGGACGCCTCGGGCGCGACGGATTGGATGCCGACCCGGCTTTCTCCGGCTGCGCGCTCTGCGCACCAGGATGCCAGGGCTTCGCCGATCTCCGTCGCGGACAATACGCGGTCGGCGAGGCCGGCGGCGATCGCTCCTTCCGGGGTGCCCGATACCTCTTCCCCGTCGAAACCGGCCGCCGGCGACTGGGCGAAGACATAGCCGCCGCGTTCGCGGATTTCCCGCAGCCCTGGCCAGTTATCCGGACCAGCGCCCGACAACAGGATGGCGACGGCGCGAGAGGTTTCACTCGCCGCCAACGAGCGAAGGAAGCAGTCGAATGCTGATCCCTGCGGCGCCGGCGTCGCGGAGAAGTGCAGCACGCCGCGCTCGAGGACGGGTTGGCTGCCGGGCGGCGCGACATGCAGGTGATTGGGCCGGAGCGGAGCGCCTTCCTCCGCCACGACGACGGAGATCGGCGAGTAGTCGGCCAGAAGGCCGGCCAGCAGGCCCGGATGGAGATTGTGATGCTGGAGGATCAGGACGAATGCCAGGTTCTTGTCGGTCGGCAGGCCCGTCAGCAGGGGCAGGAAGTCTTCAAGGCTCTCCGCTCCGATGCCGACTACAGCGGCGATTTGTTCAAATCGGGGCCCATTTTCCGACCGCCCATCGGTCAATTCAGGTTTCCGCATCGAAAGCACCCCAGCACCCTCTTGTGATCCTCCGATAACGGCTCGCCGAAACAGCAGAGAGCCAAATTAGTTCCAAATAATAAAGGAAAAAATATGAAAATGTCCCTAAGACAGTCCGTTGGGTCGTATTAAAATGACAAAAATGCGCTGTAGTTCAAAACCATTATTTTACTGTAGCCACTATGACCAGAACGCAAAAGGATTCGTCCCGGCTAAGATGCCTGGTCGTTTTGGGTTGTATCGTATGTAGCGCGGCCGCCGTGCCCGCTGGAGATCCTCCTCCCTAACTTCGCTCATCCTCGCAGGCACGCCGAAAACCGGCCCGCCGCGAAGCGAGCCGGTTCCCGCCGGACATGGCAGCCTCAGCTATTGCTCGTGGAACGCCCGGGCCAGGCTGTCCTTCAAAGGCTGCATCAGGTAGCGCCAGAAACTACGCTGGCCGATCTGGACATGTCCCTCCACCGGCATGCCGGCGACGAGCACGACATCGGGCAGGGCCGCCAGCTGGTCCTCGTCGATCCGGATATGGGCGCGGAAGTAGGGCGGGCGGCCTTGCGGCTCGGTCGTCACGTCGGCGGCGACGAAGGTCACATGCCCGTGCAAAACCGGGATGAGCCGCTGGCGGAAGGCCGGCAGCCTGACCTCCGCGGGCAGACCCATATGGACCACATCGATGTCAGCGGGCTGGATGTTCACCTCGGCCACCAGCCGGTCCTGCACCGGAACCAGATCCATCGCCGGATCGCCGGCGCGGATGACGGCTCCCACGGTGAACTGGCGGAGATTGAGGATGGTGCCGGCCTCGGGCGCCACCATCTCCCGCCGCGCGGAGATATCGGCCGCGGCGCGCATGCGCTCCTCGGTATCGGCCAGCTTGCCCGCGACGTCGCGGGCTTCGGTGCCGATTTCCTGCTGCCGCTGGTCCCGCGCCTGGGCGATGCCGTTGCGCGCCTCGGCGATGGCGCCGTTCGCCCGCTGCACCTGCCCCTGCAGATCCAGCGCCTGCCCATCGAGCCCGGCCAGGGCGCGCTGCAGGGCCAGCAGCTCCGGCACGCGGGCGAGGCCCTGGCGCACGAGACCGCTGCGCATCACCTCCTCCTGCCGCATGAGCTCGCGCTGGCGGCGTGTCGCCTCCAACTGTCCCTCGGCGCCGGAGATCACCGCCTGCTGCTGCGTCACGCGGGATTCCAGCACGAGAAACTGACTGGCGAGGTTCGCGGCGCGGGCCTCGAACAAGGCGCGCTGGCCGGTCATCGCCTCCTGCGCGCGGATGTTGTCCGATGCCGTCATCTCCGCGGGGAAGGCGACGGCGGCGGCGCGCATCGTCTCGGCGTCTAGCCGGGCCATCTGCGCCATCAGCCCGAAGCGTTGCGCGCGCAGCCCTTCGAGGGTCGCGCCGGACTGCACGTCGTCGAGCCGCATGACCACCTGGCCAGCCTCGACCCGAGAGCCGTCGCGCACCAGGATCTCTCGGATGATGCCGCCTTCGAGGTGGGACAGCGTGCGGCGCGTGCCCTCGACCTTGATCACGCCAGGCGCGATCGCGGCCTCCGCCAGCGGGGCCAGGACGGCCCAGCTCATGAAGCCGCCGAAGAAGCCGATCATCACGACCAGCCCGCCCACGACCAGGCCGCCGGTGCGGGGCCGCTGCGCATCCAGCATCGGGTTGAAGGTCAGGCCGATGGCCGGCCGATGGTTCATGTTCTCGAGCCTGGTGCTCATCGTGCATCCTCCTTCGCGGGAGCTATCAACGGTGCTTGCGATGGCGGCGCGAGCAGGCGGCGCATCACTTCTTCGCGCGGGCCGAGGATCGAGACAGCCCCGCCCTTCAGCAGCAGGACCTTGTCCACCCCCTGCACCAGCGCGGGCCGGTGCGAGACGAGGATCACGGTCACGGCACGCAGCTTGAGTTCGTCCAGCGCATGGCCCAGCGCCATCTCGCCGTCGCGGTCAAGGCTGGAGCTGGGCTCGTCCAGCACGACCAGCTTGGGGTTGCCGAACAGGGCGCGTGCCAGCCCGATCATCTGCCGCTGCCCCCCCGAGAGATGGGTTCCGCCGTCGCCGATCTCGGTGTCGTAGCCGTCCGGCAGGCCCAGGATCATCTCATGGCAACCGGCGATGCCGGCGGCCTCGAACACCGCCTCGGGTTCGGCCTCGCCCATGCGGGCGATGTTGCGGAAGACCGTGCCCTCGAAGAGCTCCACATCCTGCGGCAGATAGCCGACATGGCGGCCGAAATCCTCACGCTGCCAGAGGAAGACATCCGCGCCGTCCAGCCGGACATTCCCCGCCGAGGGCTGCGCCACGCCGATCAGCAGGCGGATCAGCGTGGTCTTGCCGGCGGCGGAGGGGCCGATGATGGCGAGGGATTCGCCGGCCGCGAGGGTGAAGCTCACCCCCTTCACCGCGGCTTCGTTGCGTCCGGGGAAGACGAAGGAAACGCGATCCGCCGCCAGCTTCCCGGTGGGATCGGGCAGGCGCATGCCCTCGGGCCGCAGGCGCGGCAGGCCGAGGAAGGCCTGCAGGCGGCGGTAGGATTGCCGGGCCTGGACGAGTTGCTTCCACGAACCGATGAGCTGCTCCACTGGGGCCAGGGCGCGCCCCATGATGATGGATGCCGCGATGGAGGCGCCGGCCGTCAGCTCCTGCTGCAGCACCAGCCAGGCGCCGATGCCGAGGATTCCGATCTGGATCGCGAGGCGGCTGAATCGCGTCGTCCCCACGATCCAGCCCGCCCGGTCCGCCGCGCGGGACTGGGGAGGCAGCATCCGGGCCACGCCCTCCCGCCAGCGCATCAGCACCGCGGGCAGCATGCCCATGCTGTCGATGACCTCGGCGTTGCGGCCGATCGCGTCGGCCCGGCGCTGGCTGGCCATGGCGGCGGTATTGGCCTCGCGCAGGAATTTCGCGGTCACGGCCTCGTTGAGCAGGGTCAGCGCCAGCAGCAGGACCGCGCCGCCCAGCGCGATGGCGCCCAGGATCGGATGCAGCAGGAAGATCACCGCCAGGTAGACCGGCACCCAGGGCACGTCATAGACGGCGAGCATGCCGGGCGAGCCCAGGTAGCCGCGCGTGACGGCCAGATCGCGGAGCGCCTCCATCCGGTAGGGGCGGCCGCGGAGCTGGGCTTCCAATGCACGGGCAAAGCCCTCGGGCGCCACCCGGTGCTCCACCCAGCTCGCGACACGCTGCATGATGGCGGATCGGATCGCATCCAGGACCGCGAAGATCAGGATGGCGAAGATGGCGATCAGCGTGAGGTAGAGCAGGGTGTCCGTGTTGCGGGTGGTGAGCACCCGGTCGAAGACCTGCATCATATAGAGCGACACGGTGAGCTGCAGCAGGTTCGCCACGCCCGAGAAGGTGCCGACCAGCAGGAACAGCCCGCGGCAAGACGCGAGGGCGCGCGCGAGCACGGTGTCGTTGGGGGTATTGGGATTTCGCATACGGTCATGGCCGGGACGGGCGTTCGCCCGCGTCCAGCATCTCTCCAAGCTGCATCCGGGCGCGAAGCACGGCTGTGGATCAGGGCGGCCGTCTGGTCTCCAGCGCGATCTGATTGGCTGGAAACCGTCGTCCGAACCTTCGTCCACGCCGCGCCTGGCGACCGAGGGGGGTGCGAGGGGATCGCTCCGCCGGGTTCAAGTCCGGGCTGGTTTCCGGCTCAATCACGGAGAACGCAAGAATAACGGGGCAGGATTCTGAGGAACTTTACAACTTCGCGCGACGAAAAAGGGCCGGCACGCAGATGCGCGCCGGCCCCCTTAGGATGCCGATGAACCAGAAATCAGTTCAGGCGGCGGCGGCGCGCGGCGGCGAGGCCAAGCAGGCCGGCACCGAGGATCGCGAAGCTCGCGGGCTCCGGCACCGGGGTCGGGGCCGTGATCCGCGCATAGAGCCCGATGTTGTTGGAACCGCCCTCCTGGCTGATGAAGGAACTGGTCAGGGTGTTGCCGTTGTTGGTGGAGAAGCCCAGCAGCTCGATGGTGTAGGCCACTCCGGCGACCG
>JAQGHY010000114.1 GCA_028291455.1 Rubritepida sp.
TTCAACCTGCACGGCCATGTCCAGAACATGGAGAGCGCGGAGGCCCTCGGCTGGGAACTCGACCATGCGCGCGACCAGCTCAGCCCGGCGCTGCGCGAGAAGTTGGAATGGGCACTGGCCGAGCCGCGCGGCAAGCTGGCCGAAGGCCGCGCCGCCTTCGCCGCGGCACAGGCCGCGTTCAGCGAGGCCATCGCCGGCTACGACGCGGTGCTGACGCCCTCGGCACCCGGCGAGGCGCCGCTCGGCACCGAATATACCGGCGACCCCGCCTTCAATTCGCTGTGGACCATGCTGCACACGCCATGCGCCACGATACCGGCCGGGGTGGGCCCGAAGGGCCTGCCGCTGGGCGCGCAGATCGTCACGCGGCGCGGCGAGGATGCGGCGGCGCTGATGTGGGCAGAGTGGCTGCGGCTGGCGATTGGCTAGCGGTTAGCGCAAGTCCTCGACGGCTTTCTGGCAGGCCTGCGCCAGGGACAGCCCGCCGGCGCGGTCGTTCGCAACGGCGCTGAAATCCAGTGCCGGGCCGATCCGCACGCGGACGCGCCCCGGCCTCGGGAAGCGCCGCGCGGCCGGCCATGCCTCGAAGGCGCCGCTGACATGGCAGGGGACGACGGGAACGCCGGTCCCACCCACCAGCATCGCGAGGCCGGCCTGGAACTCGCCCATCTCGCCCGTACGTGAGCGGGTTCCTTCCGGGAAGATGATATAGACCAGCCCGTCCTCGACCAGCCGCTGGCGCAGCGTCGCGAGGTCGCCGCGCTTCATCCGGCCACGCCAGACGGGCAGGGCGTTGATGGCATAGGCGGCGAAGGCGGTGGTCCTGCCGGAGCCGAAGAAGACATCGCCGGCCGCCAGCGCGCGCACGCCCCGCGCCGCCTCGCCGCGCGGGAGGGCGGCGAGCGTCAGCGCGTCCAGATGGCTCGAATGGTTGGCGATCAGCACATAGGGCGGCGCAGCCGGCAGGTTCTCCCGTCCGACGACCTCCAGCCGGTGCGCAAGGCGCAGGTAGAGCCGGGTCGCGCGGCGCCACAGCCCGCTCGTCACCGTCCCGAACAGGCCGGATTCCCGCTTCAGGCTGCGCATGCGTTCGCCGGGGGCGAGTCCTAGGTCCCGGGCGGGGCGCAGCTTGAAATCCATCAGCCGCCGCCCGTGATCAGCCGCGTCGGCTGCCCGGTGCCGAGGCCGATGACGTAGTGCACGAGGTGGAAGATAATCGGCGAAACCAGCAGCAGGCTGTTGAAGCGGTCGAGGATGCCGCCATGGCCCGGCAGCACCACGCCCATATCCTTGATGCCGAGGTCGCGCTTGATCGACGACAGCATCAGGTCGCCCGCCTGCCCCGCCACGCTGACCAGCAAGCCCAGCAGGATCAGCCATGGCGCAAAGGACAGCACCGTTCCCTCGAACAGCGCGCCGCCGAGCAGCGTCACGACCAGCGTGGTCACGGCCACGGCGCCCAGCGCCCCGGAGATGGTCTTGTTCGGACTGGTGGCCGGCAGCAGCTTCGGCCCGCCGATCAGCTTGCCCGCGGTGAAGGCCGCCACGTCGTTCAGCGCCACCGTCGTCAGCAGCAACAGGATGATGGGCCGGTAACCGGGGTCGTTCGCCATGAAGCTGAGATGCGAGAGGCCGGCTCCGAACAGCATATAGGCGAAGACGGCGAGCGCCACGCGCTGGATGTAGCCGGCCGGCCGGTCCTGCGGGATCGAGACGATCGCGAGAATGCTGGCGGTCAGCGGCCAGAGCGCCACGTAGAAGCCGTACCAGTTGTCGAGCGCCGCGAAATTTGCGGCCAGCAGCCCGAGCACGACGGCAAGCGAGAGCAGTCGCTCGCGGAACAGCCCGGTGGCTCGCGCATATTCGCGGTAGCAGGCCAGGCTGAGCAGGGTGACGGCCGCGATGGTCCATTCTCGCCCCAGCAGCACCGGGACGATCATCACCGGGAACAGACCGCACCAGGAGCCGAGGCGCAGCCAGAGTTCGTGCCGCAGCGGGACGGAGATCTTGCCGGCGGCCGACAGCACGCCGATCGCCAGTGCCGCCGCGAGCAGCGCGGCCAGGGTGGCGCCGACGATCCAGACGGTTACCTCGTTGGCGAAGGCGATGCTCATAACGCGCTGCCTGTGGCGCGGAGGGTACGCCAGGCGCCCGCGAGGCGCCGCCACGCCGTCGCCAGCGCCAGGACCAGGATGATCCAGAGCACGATGGCGGGCAGGCCCAGGCTCCAACCTAGCGGCGCCAGCGCGCACCAGAGCGCGAGCGCGGTGACCAGCGCCATGCGGTGCTGCTTGGCCATGGGGCCGCGGAAATCACTGGGCGCGCCGGCCGCCTTCCCGACGGCGCGGATATAGGCTGTCGCCATCGCGGCCAGGGCCGCGGCGAGGCCTAGCGCCGGCGCGCCGGCCGCGATGCCGATTCCCAGCAGCACCGCGGTGTCAGAGACGCGGTCCGGCACCTCGTTGAACAGCTCGCCGGCCGGGGAGGCGATGCCGCGCCCCACGGCGACCATGCCGTCGAGCAGATTGGCCATCAGCCGCAGCTGCACGAACAGGGCGCCGAGGATCCAGAGCGGCCGCGCCGCGCCGGGGCACCAGGACACGCCGGCGAAGGCCAGGCCAGCGGCAAGCCCGGCGACCATGCCGGCCATCGAGATCGCGTCCGCCGAAGCGCCGCGCCGGACCAGCCAGCCCGCGATCCTGCCGGTCACCGCCAGGTCCCGCGCCGCGATGGGTCGCCTGTCTCCGGTCCCGCTCATCGCGATGCCACTCCCCTGAACATTGACATTGCGTCAGGAGCGGGGGGAGCGGTCAAGCATGCCGTCGCCTCGACGAGTGCGTCAGCGGGCGGCGCGGCGCAGCGTCACGGGGGCGCAGCCTCTCCGTCCCGACAGTTCCGCCCGCAGGGTTCCCTCCTCGACCTGCCCGATCAGCCCGAGCGGCGACCGGCCCGCGGGCATGACGCTGACCTGCCCGGGCCGGAAGCCGACCCGCCCGTCGCCCAGCGGCTGGCCGCGCATCTCGTAGGCGCCGTAGGGGAGGTTTGGGCTGTCCGGTGTGGGGCCGAATTCGAAGCTGGCGCCGTAGCCGGCGGGTTCCGTCCAGATGAACAGCTTCGCCGCATGGACGTCCCGCCCGCAGCGGAACCGGCCTTCCCAGAGACCGGGGAGGGCGGCGTCGGCAATCGGCCGGGGAGCGGCGCCTGCCGGAGGCGGCATGCCCGGCCGGTAGGTGATACCGAGTTCGGCCAGTTCCTGCGGGCGCAGCCGGTTCACCTCGAGGATCTGACTTGGCCGGGCGAAGGTGAAGAAGCCGATGGCGTTGTCGCTGAAGCCCAGCCGGCCGAGATAGGACCCGATCACAGCATTGCACGTACTGCTGACGGTGCCAGCGCCGCGGGTGCGAGCCGTGCGGGTGGAGGCGGCGTGGAAACCGACGCGGGCGCCCTGGCCCAGATAGCGCTCGGCGCCCGCGAGCCAAATCAATCCGCAGGTCGAGTAGCAGGCGGCGCCCTCGGCGACGACGGTGTCCAGCCCGTTGGCGCGGATCAGCCGGCCGATGGCGAGGCCGGGCATGACGAGCCCGCCTGGGCTGTCGAGATAGACGCGCGGGCGGCGGGGCGAAGCCGCCAGTGCAATCGCGAAGGCGGCCTCGGTCTCGTCCTGGATGGAGCCGGTGATGACGATGGCCGGCTGGCCGCCCAGCCGCGTCGCGACGACGGAGGAGGGAGGCTCGGGTGCCGGCGCCGGGGTGGGCGCGGCCTGAAGGCTCCCGGGGAGGCCGAGGATCAGGAATGTCAGGGCCCATCGCATGGCCGCAGCCTATGGCGGATAGCCAGAGGTTGGCGAGGGCTGCCTGATTCGCGGGCGGCCCTGCCGCAGGGCGGGGCAGACACGGCGCCGCCCCGTCGTTTGCCGGGATTCTCCGCATTGAGGGCGCCGCGCGCCGCGCGCAGCTTGGCGCTCCCTGGAGGAAACCCGCCGATGAGCCTTACCCGCCGCACAGCCATGCTCGCCCTCGGGGCGACGGCTTTCCTGCCGGCCGCCGCTTTCGCGCAGTCCGGCCCGCTGACGCTCGATCAGATCCGCCGCAACGGCAAGCTGCGCATCGGTGTGGAGGCGACCTATCCGCCCTTCACCATGCGCGAATCCGGCGTGATCGTGGGCCATGACGTGGAGCTCGGCACCGCCATGTGCCGCAGCCTGGGCGTGACGCCGGAGTTCATCGACGTGGTGTGGTCCGGCGTGATCCCCGCGCTCTATGCCGGACGCTTCGACATGATCATGAGCGGCATGAGCTACACGCGGGCACGCATGGAGCGGGTGAGCTTCTCCATCCCCTATGCCGAGGCCGGTCAGGCGCTGCTGATCCGCGCGCGCGACGCCGGTACCATCCGCACCATCGACGACATGTCGGGCAAGGTGCTGGGCATCAAGCTTGGCAGCCCCGGCGAGACGCTGCATCCGCAGCTGGCTGCCCGGATCCTGGCCGCGCGCGGCACGGCGTTCCGCGACATCAAGATCTACGACGACCATCCGGCGGCCTACATCGCGCTGATGCAGGGCACCGTGGACGGCGTGCTGAACACGGTGCCGACGCTGGCCTATCTCATGACCACGCAGCCCAACCGCTTCGGCATTCTGCGTGGCATCGGCGCCGACAACTACGCCGGCTTCGCCTGCCGCAAGGAGGACGTGGAGGTGAAGGGCTGGATGGACACCCAGCTCCGCGCGCTCCGCGCCGACGGCACGCTGCGGGCGCTGCAGACCAAGTATTTCGGGATGACCTTCGAACTGCCGGACGCTGTTCCTGAGCCGGTGGCGTAAGGACGGGCGGGAACGCGGCACCATGACGAATGCGCCCGCAAGGCGGGCGCCGCGCGGCGACAGGGCCTGCGGCCATGCGCCCCATGCCTGAGGCGCGTAAGCCAAGCGCGCGGAGCGCGCGCCCGGCGTCTGAGGGCGGTACGCTATGATCTTCGACTGGAACGTCGTGGTCTATGCGATCCCGCTGCTCGCTGCGGGCATCGTGCAGACGCTGAAGGTCAGCATCGTGGCCTGCATCCTCGGCCTGGGCCTGGGGCTGGTCGCCGGGTTAGGGTCGCTGTCGCACAACCGGCCGCTTCGCCTCCTGGTCCGCATCTACGTGGATTTCATTCGCGGCACGCCGCTGCTGATCCAGATCTTCCTGGTCTTCTTCGCGCTGCCGGTGGTCGGCATCCGTATGTCGGAATACTGGGCGGGCGTCTTCGCCCTCGCGGTCAACTCCGGCGCCTATATCGCCGAGGTGGTGCGCGGCACGGTCGGCAGCATCGAGCGCGGGCAGACCGAGGCGGCGCTCTCGATCGGCATGACGCGCAAGAAGGTGCTGATCTGGGTGCTGCTGCCGCAGGCCTGGCGGCCCATGATCCCGGCCGTGACAAACGATCTCATCACGCTGACGAAGAACTCCTCGCTGCTCTCGGCCATCTCGGTCTACGAGCTGACGCGTTCGGGGCAGGCGATCATCGCCACGCATTTCGCGCCCTTCGAGATCTACCTGCTGCTGGCGCTCTATTACTGGGCGCTGATCTCCGTGCTGTCCTGGGCGTCGCGCCGCATCGAGAAGGCCCTGCCGTCATGGTAGCCCCCATCCTCGTGGAGGCCCGCGGCATCGTGAAGCGCTTCGGCGAGCGCACGGTGCTGGACCAGGTGGATCTCGAGGTGCGCGAGGGCGAGACGGTGGTGATCATCGGCGCCTCGGGTTCGGGCAAGACCACCTTCCTGCGCTGCCTGAATCGGCTGGAGACGCCCGATGCCGGCAGCGTGCGCATCGCGGATGTGACCATCGGCAGGCGCGCCAATGGCCGTGCCGCGGACGAGTACGAGCTGGCCAGCCAGCGGCGGCTTTTCGGCTTCGTCTTCCAGCGCTTCAACCTGTTTCCCCATCTGACCGCACGCGACAACGTGGCGCTCGGCCCGCGCCGCGTGCTGGGCGTTCCGCGCGCCCAGGCGGAGGCGCGGGCGGTACAGGAGCTGACGCGCCTGGGCCTCGGCGATCACGTGGACAAGCGGCCGAGCCAGCTCTCCGGCGGGCAGCAGCAGCGGGTCGCAATCGCCCGCGCGCTGGCGATGGATCCGCGCGTAATGCTCTTTGACGAGCCGACCTCGGCGCTGGATCCGGAACTCGTGCAGGAGGTGCTGGACGCGATGCGAGCGTTGGCGGCCGAGGGCATGACGATGGTGGTGGTGACGCATGAGATGCGCTTCGCCCAGCAGGTCGCGCATCGCGCGGTGTTCATGGCGGACGGGCGCATCGCCGAAGCGGGCTCGCCCGCGGAATTGTTCGGCGCGCCGCGCGATGAGCGGCTGAAGCGCTTCCTTCGCCATCTGGAGCCCGGTGTATGAACTACGACCTGTTGATCGAGGGCATTACCCTCATCCCGCACGCCTTCGTTGCACCCATCGAGCATGCGGCGCTGGGCATCGCGGGCGGGCGCTTCACCTTCGTCGGGCGCGCGTCAGACCTGCCGAAAGATGCAACCGCCACGCGGCGGATGAAGCTCGACGGCCATCTGGTCATGCCGGGAATGGTGAACGTGCACACGCACACCATCCTCTCGATGGTGCGCGGCGTGGCCGAGGATATGGGCTTCGCTCCCGCCTATACGCCCGGCGTGCCGCAGGGCCACATGGTGCGCGAGGACGAGGCTGTGGCGCTGGCGCGGCTCGGCGCGCTGGAGGCGATGCTGGCGGGCTCGACCCTCATCAACGATACCTATGTGCATACGGACATCACCCTGCCAGCGATGGCCGAGCTCGGGTTGCGGGTGTTCTCGTGCAACCGGATTCACGACGTGGATTTCTCCGGTGTCTCGACCGGCCGCTGGGAGCACAAGCGCGCGATCGGCGAGGCGACGCTGAACCAGGCGCTCGGCATCGCCCAGCGCTTTCACGGCAAGGCGGATGCGCGCACCGGCGTGCAGCTCGCGGCCCATGCGCCGGACACCTGCTCCGAGCCCTTCCTGCGTGAGATCGCGCACACCGCCGAACGCACCGGGCTGCGCGTGCAGATCCATCTCAGCCAGAGCAAGGTCGAGGTCGCGCGTATCCTGGAGCGCGATGGCTGCTCGCCGCCGGAACTGCTGGAATCCGTGGGGCTGCTGAACGAGCGGCTGGTGGCGGCGCATTGCATCCATCTCAGCGACAGCGACATCGCGCGTATCGGGGCATCGCGGCTCTTCGTCGCGCATATCCCCAAAGGCAATGCGACGGGCGGCACCATCGCGCCGACGCGCCAGCTGATCGAGGCCGGCGCGCGGCTTACGCTCGCCACCGACAATATGCACGCCGACATGATCGAGGTGCTGCGCTGGGGCCTCTGCATGGGCCGGATTCAGACCGGGAAGGTCGAGGATTCCTGGCAGCCCGAGCACATGCTGCACGCCGCGACCGAAGGCGGCGCTGCGGCGATGGGCATGGCCGACGAGATCGGACGCATCGAGGTCGGCTTCCGCGCCGACTGCATCGCGGTGGACCTGCGCCGGCCGCATCTGGTGCCGCACAACGACCCACTGGGCACGCTGGTCCATACCGGCATGGGGCGCGACGTCAGCCATGTCGTCGTCGAGGGCGATGTCGTCGTCGAGGCGGGCCGGGCCACTCGCTGCAACATGGACGAGGTGATGCGCGACGGTGCGGCCGCCGCCGCGGCGCTATGGGCCCGGGCGGCGGCCTGACAGGCGCGGTCAGCGGCCCGAGACGGCACCGCTCCGGCCACGCTTGCCGACGACGTTCTCCAGCCGGATCACTTCCAGCTTCACCAGCTTCAGGGCCGTCGCCGTGCCGCTGCGACCGCTGACATAGCTGCCGAACTGCGCGATCCAGGCGGCCATGAAAGCTCTCATCTTGGTTGGAGTCAGTTCCACCGTGAACTCGCCGAAATTCGGGTCGAACATCAGCAGCGTCTTGGATTTGAAGATGCGGCCGTTCGTCGTGCAGAAGCCCGCGCACATGTGGTTGATGTTCACGCCATCCAGATAGGCGGTGATGATGCAGTATTTGTTGGTGGGGTCGAAGAAGGTGCAGACATCGCTTGAATTGCGGATGGGGTCGGCACTGGAGAACGGTATCTCGGTCGATTCGAGCTTCATGACCTCGCCGACCTTCTAGGCATAGCCGCCGCGCGTGCTGTTGAATGCGCCGGCATAGGCTGCGGCGTCCTGCCAGACGGAGAGCTTGTCCATCGCCGTCATGCGGTCGGCGGGCTTCTGGTTAGGCCAGAGGGCATGCATGGTGATCCACTCCGCTGAGAGCCCGGGGCAGGCGCCGACGCTCAGCCGTGGGTCCTCGCGAAAATGCGTGAAGAGGATGCAGCGCTGATTAAAGGTTGCGGTGCGGAAGGCGGCGAGCTCCGGCAGAACTGGCCAGTTGCCGACGGAAGGAGGAGGCATGAACGCCTTTCATGGGTCCGGCAGCGTCGTTGACGTGCCGAAGTTTCATTCCGGAAGTGCTGGGTTTGAAGCCCCGCCTATCCCTTTGGCGGGGCCAATCCGTTCTTCGCCGGCGAGGCGGCGGTGGGCGGGGCGGCGGGGATGGTCGGCAAGCGTGAGGCTACCTGGCGGACGCCGATGCCGAATTCCTGGAACTGCACCGGCTTGACGATGGAAATCTGCTCGGGTCGCGCGGCGGTGAGGAAGCGGATGGCGCCGTCGTTGAAGCCGAGACGGCTCAGATAAGCGCCGATCACGGCATTGCCGGAGCTGCTGACCTGACCGGGCCCGCCCTGCTGCGGGACATAGGCGGCATGGAAGCCGACGCGCGCCCCCTGGCCGATATTGCGTTCGGTGCCGGCCAAAAAGATCAGCGCGCAGGCCGAAAAGCAGCCGGAGGCATCGGGCACGAAGGTCTCCAGCCGGCTGTCGCGGATGAGGCGCCCAATGTTGAGCGCCGGCGTCAGCGATCCGCCCGCGCTGTTGAGCATGACGCGCGCGCCTTGATTGGCGGCCAGGAGCTGGGTGAAGACGGTTTCGGTCTCGGGGCCGATGCTGCCGTAGATGACGATCGTGCGGGTATTGCCCTCGCGGGTCGCGAAGACGCTGGAAGCCGGCTGTGCAACGGCCGGTGCCGGCGCCAAGCTGACCAGCACGGCGGCCAGGATGATCGGAAGCGCCAGGAACCTTTGCATGCCAGGGAGCCTATGAGCCGGGCGTGGCTTGGGCAAGGGTGAAACGAACGATGAGGGAAGTGCCATGAAAACGGCGGTGATCGGGCTGGGCAGCATGGGAGGTGGTGTCGCCGCGAGCGCGCTGCGCGCCGGCTTGGACGTGACGGGCGTTGATCCGAGCGAGGCGGCGCGGCAGCGCTTCGGCAACCGTGCGGTGGCGCGGGGCGCGGATCTCGATGCCGGGCAGGACGTGGTGCTGGTGCTGACGGTGAATGCCGCGCAGGCCGGCGCCGCCCTGTTCGGCGAAGGCGGGGCGGCGGCCAGGCTGACGCCGGGCGGGGTCGTGGTGTGCTCGGCGACGATGGCACCGGGCGACGCCCGCAAGCTGGCGGCCGAGGCCGAAGCGATGGGCCTGCTCTATCTGGATGCCCCGGTCTCGGGCGGGGCGGTCGCGGCGCGCGAGGGACGGATGACGGTGATGGCCAGCGGGTCCGAGGCGGCCTTCACCGCGGCCAAGCCGATGCTCGACGCGGTGGCGGGCCGGGTGTGGAACCTGGGTGCCGAACCGGGGCAGGGCGCGGCGATGAAGGTGGTGCATCAGCTGCTCGCCGGTGTGCACATCGCCGCCGCGGCCGAGGCGATGGCGCTGGCGCTGCGCGCCGGGCTCGATCCGCATACGGTCTACGGCGTGGTGAACGATGCGGCGGGCGCGTCCTGGATGTTCAAGAACCGGATGGCGCATGTGCTGGCCGGCGACGACACGCCGCTCTCGGCGGGCGACATCTTCGTCAAGGATCTGGGGCTGGTGGAGGCGATGGCACGGGAAGCGTCGCTGCCGGTGCCGCTGGCGGCGCAGGCGCTGCAGCTCTTCGTGGCGCAGCGGGCGATGGGGCAGGGCGGGCGCGACGACGCATTCGTCTTGCGGGTATGGCAGGCGATCGCCGGCTTCGCGCTGCCCGGCGAGCCGGGCGGAGCGGAAGCGCGCAAGCCGGACTGAGCCACCGCGCGAGGAGGAACTTGTAGACGGGGAGCGCAACACCCCTTTTCCAGATCCCGCTGGCCGGGCGGGCTACTAGGCACGGGCAACGACTTCCCGGTCACGGCTACGCAGCAAGTGTAGCAGCTAAGGATGCCCTGTTCGCCATCCCGTTCGCTGAGGCCCCGCGGCTGAGTGACCAGAAAGCCGCAACCGGCGCCTGAAAACGGCGATGGGAACAAAACAGGACTTTTCCGCTTGTGTTGAGGTTTTGTTCGTGTTTTGGTCATGTTCATGAGCGCAACCTTTCCGTCCCATGACGACCTCCGCATCCCGCCGAAGCCGCTATCGATCCGGCTTCCAGCGCGGCCCAGCATGCCGGCCTTGCCCGTGCAGCTCCTGGTTTCTGCCGTGTCGGGATTCGTCCTGGCCTGGGGGCTGACGCACTTCGTCATCGGCTGATGGACGGGGTCGCAGGCGCGTGCTGCACTCCGCGGCATGATGCATGCACTGATCCTGATCGCCCTGCTGACGCTGCCTGGTTGCAGCTATTTCCGCAGCGAGCGGCAGGTCGTGGTCGCACCCAATCCGGTCATGTATCCGGCGCCCGCCGCCGAGGGCCGCTACATTCCCTGGATCGGCGCAGCGCGTTAGCGGCAGCTACCGCCGCGGCAGGTCCGGCAATGGCGGCGCGACGCCATCGGGCAGCGCGGCGCGGCCGACATTCAGCGTCATCGAGACTGCGACGTAGTAGCCGCTGACCGCGATGAGATCGACCACGCCCTGCTCGCCGAACCGCGCCTTCGTCGCCGCGAAGGTGGCATCCGAGACGAAATGGTTGCGGTGCATCTCCGTGCAGAACTCGTAGACCAGGCGCTGGTCCTCGTTCATGCCCTCCGGCCGCCGGCCCTGGGCGAGATCGGCCGCGACCGAAGCCGGCAGCCCCGCCGCCATGGCCAGCCGGTGATGCGCGAACCACTCGTATTGCGACGACCACTCCCGCGCGGTGATCAGGATGGCGAATTCGTTGAGTGCAGCCGGAATGGAGCTGTGGAAGCGCAGCTGCACGCCGAGCTGCTGCAGTTGGTCGCCGACCGCGGGGCTGCGGAGCCAGACGTTGAAGGGCCCGCCGATGGAATTGTCGCGTCCGGGAACGCTGGCCCGGGCGCCGCCCTGGATGGCGGCGGCCAGGGCTCTCTGGTCCGGCGTCATCTGCTCGGGCGTCAGGCGTGGAAAGCGTTCCTGAGCCATGCCCGGCGTGGCGAGGGCGGAGCCGAGGACGGCCGCCAGAAGCAGCTTGCGCATGATATTCCTCCCAGGGATTTGTCGTTGGAAGGGAGCCTGCCCGGCGCGGTTCGCCAGGGCAAGCGGCTTAAATCGGTCCGCGCATCGACGGGACCGGGCATTCTCCCAAGCCTCAAGGTTACCGTGTGCGCCGGCTTCTCGCCGGGCGCGGACCTGCGGCAACCTTAAGCATACGCGGCCGATCGGCCAGGTGTGCGAAGACGCCCCTCTCGCCATACGGTCTTGGCGGGTTAAACTGCCTCAACTCGCGAGGAACGATCTCATGAACCAGCAATCGCCCCTGATCCGTGCCGCCACGCC
>JAQGHY010000135.1 GCA_028291455.1 Rubritepida sp.
TCCTGCGCAAGATCGCCGCCAACGAGACGGACAGCCTTGGCGATATCAGCACCCTGGCGGACCCGGCCGTGGTCGAGGATCTCGTCGAGAACCGCGTGGGGTAAGCACTCTCAGTCGTAGGTGTGGGCCACGCGCGGGTCGTCGAAGCGGCGCAGGAATTGGAGGATCGGTGCGTAGCGCTCGGTGAGGATGCGCACCGTCTCGGGCTTCAGCTCGTGCTTGTGGCGGCCCGGCGCGGTATCCGTGCCGGCCCAGCTCTTGCCGATCCACTTGTCGTTCTCGGCCAGCTTCTCCACGCGCTCCAGCTCCAGCGCCTCGCGCTGCTTCGGCGCCAGCGCGTCGACGCTGGTGCCGAGAAAGCTGGCCATGCGCGCCGCCGCGTCGTCGAAGTGCAGGCAGAACATCGCATAGCCGATGAAGATGCGGTCCGGCGGGGCGATGCGCCGCACAACCTTGAGAAATCCGTCGAAATTTGCGCCGTTGTCATGGGCCAGGGCGAAATGATCGATGCCGGCCTCGGCGACGCGGCGGCGGCGCGCCTCGGTCTCCTCGGGCGTCTCGTCCATGCTGGGGTGCACGAATTGCCAGTGATACTGGTTGCAGATGAGATCCCTGGGATCCCTGGCGTTCAGGATGAAGCGGTAATCGGCCAGGCGGGTGTCGTGATTGAACCGGGCCGGGGCGCGGTGCAGAATGAGGCAATCCTCGGTGGGCGGGCTGGTCGTCGCGATCTCGTCGGCCCTGCCGTCCCGGAACAGCCGGTCCATCCAGCGCTCCGTCCGGTAGCGGCCGGCGGCGATGGCGATGGCGCTGCGATAGAGGGATTCCGATGCGCTGGTGGGCGTCGAGAACAGGATCACGCTACGGGCCATGCGCAATCGTATTCCGCCGTAGCGGCGCATGGAAGCCGGATCGATGAACCAGACGTAACCTTTCCTGTATTGCGTCGCAGCATGAACGCCGCAGATTGCGGCCCATGGCCCGTTCGCCGAATGACGCACTGATCCTCACTTTCGCGCTGGGCGGCTTCGCCTCGGCCTTCGCGACGCGGCTGACGGACCCGCTGGTGACGGTGCTGTCGCTGGACTTCGCGGCCGATCCCGCGCGGGTCGCGCTGCTCGCCACCGCCTTCGCGCTGCCCTACGCCCTGGTGCAGCCAGTGCTGGGGCCGGTTGCCGATGCGGTAGGCAAGCGGCGGGTCATCGCCTTCGCCCTCGCATTCCAGGCGGTCTTTCTCGCCGCCTCGGCGCTGGCGCCCACGCTGCTGATCCTGCTGCTGCTGCGGGCGCTGACCGGCATGGCCGGCGGCGGCGTCTTCCCGAGCACCCTGGCCCTTTTCGGCGACCGCGTGCCGCTGGCCGAGCGCCAAGTGGCCATCAGCCGCTTCCTGGTCTGCGCCGTCGCGGGCCAGATGATGGGCGGCGCCGCGGCCGGGCTGCTGGAACCGCTGATCGGCTGGCGGGGCCTCATGGTGCTGTGCGGTTCGCTCTCCGCCCTGGGGGCGCTCATCGTGCTGCGCGACCGTTCGCCGGAGCCGCGCGGCAGGATCGACGTCGGCCAGGCGCTGACGCGCTACAAATTCCTGCTGTCCTACCGCCCGGCGCTGACGCTGTTCTGGGTCGTGGGGATCGAGGGGATGCTGCTGTTCGGCGGTTTTCCCTATTTCGCCACGCATCTGCATGCCAGCGGGCTGGGCGGCACGCGCGAGGCGGGGCTGACCGTCGCGGCCTTCGGCCTGGGCGGCTTCGTCTATGCCATGTCGGCGCCGATGCTGCTGAAACGGGTCGGCCAACGGCGGATGATGCGCCTCGGCGGCGCGCTGGCGGGCGCGGGGCTGGCCACGATAGCCCTGGCGCCGGCGGCGGCGGTCTTCGTCGCGGCAGGGGGGCTGCTCGGCCTGGGCTTCTTCATGCTGCACAACTCGCTTCAGACCCGGGTGACGGAGATCGCGCCGCAATTCCGCGCCTCCACCGTATCGCTCCACGCCTTCCATTTCTTTCTCGGCCAGGCACTTGGGCCGGTGCTGCTGGGCATGACGGCCAGCTTGCTCGGATTGTCCGGCGCGCTGCTGCTCAACGCCTGCGGATTGGTAGCACTCGGCATGTTTATGGGGATGCGCAGGAACGCTTCGTGAATCCGACCGGAAATCTGGTTCGCTGAATCGACTGGAATCAACGCGCTCGCCCGATTCGGAGGAACGAATCGCTACCGCGTTGTCGGCATCCCGCTACCACAACCGGTGGTGGCCGCCGCCATCGGGCGCCCCAATGCCGTTCCTGTTTCGTGCATGACAGCCGCTCCGAGTCGCGGCCGGAGTTGCCCGGACGCCCCTGCACATTGCCGCCGCTTCAGGCATAAGACCCGGGATGCGGGGGATGGCTGTCGATGGCGCGTGAGGGTTTGAAGGAGCTCCCCTGGTGGAGCTGGGTGTTCCCCGTACTCGGGATCATGCTGATCCTCTGGGGGAAATCCGCCCCGTCGGCGCTGATCGCCATCTCGCTGCTGGGTGCGGTCTTCGCCGCCGTGCACCATGCCGAGACGGTGGCGGAACGGCTGGGCGAGCCCTTCGGAACCCTCGTCCTCGCGCTGGCCGTCACCATCCTCGAAGCCGGGATGATCGTCTCGATGATGCTGGGCGGCAGCGGCCCGACCGTGGCGCGCGATTCCATCTTCTCGGCTCTGATGATCGCGCTGAACGGCATTATCGGGCTCTGCCTCGTCCTGGGCGGAATGCGGCATTTCGCGCAGAGCTTTCAGCCCGTCGCGGCCAATGCCTTCCTGCTGGTGCTGATTCCGCTGGCGACGCTGACCATGGTGCTGCCCAACTATACGACGACCACCCCGGGGCCGGTGTTCAGCACGCCGCAGCTGATCTTCGTCTCGCTGATCGCCTTCGCGCTCTATGTCCTGTTCCTCTATGTCCAGCTGGTCCGGCACCGGGCGGATTTCATGGCCGGCCATGCGCTGCACGGCGAGCCGCCCACGGCCGGTGCCGCCTGGCTCGCCTTCGTCCTGCTGCTGACCTCCCTGGCGGCGGTGATCCTGCTGGCCAAGATGCTTTCCCCGTTGCTGGAGGCCGCGGTTCACTCGGCCCGGGCGCCGATCGGGCTGGTCGGCGTGGTCATCGCGGCGATCGTGCTGCTGCCGGAGGGCATCACCGCCGTGAAGGCCGCCGCGCGCAACAACCTCCAGACCGCGTTGAACCTGGCCCTAGGCTCGATCGTCGCCTGCGTGGGGCTGACCATCCCCGCGGTCGCGGTGGTGGCGCTGATCCTGGGCAAGCCGCTGCATCTGGGGCTGGATTCGGCGATGACGGCGCTGCTGGGCACCACCTTCCTGATGCTGTCGATCACGCTCAACTCGGGCCGGTCCACGGTGCTGGAGGGCATGGTGCATCTAGCCGTCTTCCTGGCCTTCATCATCTTCTCGTTTCTGCCGTAGAGCGTGATCGCCGCAGGTTGAATCGGCCGGAGGCGTGAATCACGCGGCAAAACAATAGGCTAGAGCACGGGCGTGTTATCTATCTAACACGATCGTGCTCTAGAGGTCGCCAGCACCGCTGCGGCCAGGTCCTCCCCGGCCCATCCCACCGATTTGAACAGCGTGATCTGTTCCTCGCTGGTCCGGCCCGGATGCCGCCCGCGGCAGAGCTCCGCGAGATCGGCGGCCAGGTCCTCCGCCGTGATGTGCCCCTCCGCGATGGCCTGGACCACGTCGCCCGCCTCCGCGAGGCCGCCGGCCCGGGTGTCCACCACGCAGAGCGCCCTGGCCAGCGCCGCGCCATCCGTCTCGCGCATATCGGCCCGGAAGGCGCCGACGAGGTCCAGATGGGTGCCGGGCGTGAGTGCCGCGCCGTGGATCAGGGGGACGGTGGAGAGCGTGGCCGCGCTTACGATGTCGAAGCCAGCCGGATCGGGCTCCGGCATGGCATGCGCGGGCAGCCCATGCGCGCAAAGCCGCGCGGCCAGGGTCTCGGCATGTATGCCGTTGCGCGACCAGATGGCGATCTCGGCAAGGGGGAAGCTTGCCGCATAGGCCTCGGCCAGCGCGGCGGCGACCTTGCCCGAACCCAGCACCAGCAGCCGCCTTGCCTCCGGCCGAGCGAGGTAACGCGCGGCGAGGACGGAGGCCGCCGCGGTGCGCCGGTCGGTCAGCTCGCCGCCGTCCAGCAGCGCGATGGGCGCGCCGGTCACCGCGTCGGAGAGGAGGTAGGCCGCATGCACGGCCGGCAGGCCGCGCGCGGCATTGCCCGGCGCGACATGGACGATCTTCACGCCCGAATGGGTGGCGTTGGTGGCCGGCATCAGCAGCAGCGTGCCGTCGGCGGGGAGGGGATGGCGGTGGCGCAGCGGGGCTTGGCAGCCGGCGACGAACATCGCCCGCAATGCCTCGACCAGCGCCGGCCAGGGCAAGAGGGCCGCGATTTCTGCCTTATCCAGATGCAGCATGGGCGCCCCCGCCTTGTTCGGCAACGATTGTGCAATTGATCCGCGCCCGTTCCTAGCGCAGCATCGGGGATCAACGAAGCGTGCCGGTTTCGGTCCGCTCAAGACATCAGGGAGCTATCCTTTATGAAACCCATGCGGCGAAATATGTCCTGCGCCTTGGGCGCGGTGGCGACGCTATTGATGGCAGCTCTTCCCGCCGCGGCCCAGGCTCCCGCCCGGCCCACAGCACCGGCGCCCGCGCCTGCCCCTGCCGCCCGGCCCGCCCCGGC
>JAQGHY010000136.1 GCA_028291455.1 Rubritepida sp.
TACACGCGCCAGTCGGACGGCATGCCCGGCAACCCGCCCGGCACCGCCGCCGAACGCGCCGTTGACCGCGCTGCCGGCACCAACACCTCGGGCGCCTACCCGGCGCAGTCGGACGGTACGGCCGCCAATCCGCGCGGCACCGCCGCCGGCCGCGCCCTCGGCACCACCACGCGCTAATCCGGCCCTGCATGCGGATCGGAAACGATCCGCATCAATGACCACGCGAGCGTGATCGCTTCCTCAGAGGCGGTCGCGCTCGTCGCGCATTTGAGGGATACCTTGGCACTGCGCCTCCAGGACATCGAGGTGCGACCTTGAAGGCCGCACTCATCGTGAATGGCAGGGCGGGTGCGCTGTCCGCGGTTGCCGCGCCGCGCGCCGCACTCGAGGCGGCGTTGCGCGAAGCGGGTTTCGATCTCGTGGCCTCGGCGGAGGAAGGCGCTTCGCTGGACGTGCAATGGGCGGCGACCGACGCGAGCGCGGCCGAAATCGTCTTCGTCGCGGGCGGCGACGGAACCTTGCGCGACGCCGCCGAACGCCTGCTGAAAACCGGTCGAATTTTCGCCCCCCTGCCAGGCGGCACCATGAACCGCGTTTGCCGACGTCTCGGACTTCCGCCCGATCCCATCATGGCTGCGCGCGGCTATCGCGCCGGCGCCGTGGTCGCGCTCGATGTCGCGACGGCGAATGGCGAGGTCTTCCTCTACCAGAGCATCATCGGCGTGCCGACGCGGCTCATGCGCTTTCGCGAGATGCAGCGCGGAGCGGGCATGCGAGGCTGGTGGCCCCTGCTTCGCGCCCTCACGCGGGAGCTGTTTCGCCCGAGTTCGCGCGCCATCGCCCTGCATGTGGCGCCCGGCCGCCGCGCGCGCGGACATGCCGCCGTAGTGACGATGCCCGAGCCCGGCGGCACCGCCAGCCTCACTCTGCATCTGGTGCGGCCGCCGCACGGGGTCGCGCGATTCCGGCAGGTATTGCGCTGGTTCCGTGGCCGTCTGGGCGAGGATCCGGATATCGCGTCGCGTGAGGGCGCGCGGCTCGTCCTGCACGGGCGTGCGACATGGCTCCGGCTGAGCCTGGACGGCGAAACCCGGCTCTCGCCCTCGCCGCTGCGGTTCCGCCTGCATCGCGGGGCGCTGCGCCTGCTCGCGCCGCCGGCCGCCGGCTGATGGCGCGCATCGCTCATCTTTCCGACCTGCATTTCGGCGAAGCGTCCGGCTCCCTGATCGAGAGCCTGGCCGCGGATGTCATCATGGCCGCGCCCGACGCGGTGGCGGTCAGCGGCGATCTCACCCGCCGCGCCACCCGCGACGAATTTACCCGCGCCTTCGCCTTCCTGGAAACGCTGGGCGCGCCGCTGCTGGTCGTCCCTGGAAATCACGACATACCGCGCGGTGACCTGCTGGGCCGCTTCCTGCACCCCAAGCGGCGCTGGCTCCTGTCGCAGCCGGAGGGCGCCGCCTACGAGCTGAGCATCGGCGGTACCCGCCTGGTCGGGCTGGATACGGTCAGCCGCGCGCAATGGCACCTCGACTGGGCCGCCGGCGCGATTCCCTTTCCGCGCCGCAAGCGTCTCGCCGAACAGCTCGGCGGCGCCAACATCGTGGTGGTCTGCCACCATCCTCTCCAGCACGGCCCCTGGGCCGCTGCGCGGCGAACCCCGCGCGAGGCGGGCGCCACCATCGAATTGCTGCGGGAGAACAACGTGCGCGCCGTGCTGTGCGGGCATCTGCACCGCGCGGAGATGACGCAGCTGGGGCCTGAAGGGCCGCTGCAGATCATCGCACCCAGCGCCTTCTCGCCGCGCGGGACCGGGGCGCCAAATGGGTGGAACCTCGTCGATACCGCCGGCGCTACGATCCAGGTCGAGGCGCGGGAGTTCATAGCCGACAGATGGCACGGGCGTCCGTTGAGCTTGGCCTGACGGGCCGGCGAAGTCAGAGCCTACGTCCTCCCAGGCTCTATCGCACCAGCGGGGAATAGGCCGTCGGCTTGGCCATCACTCGCGGCCACTGCCGCTTCTTCACCGTCTTGCGCTTCGGCAGGGCCAGTTGAGCCCCGCCATCGGCACGCACCAGCTTCAGGGTGCGCGTGTGGAATGCCGCCAAGCCTGGCCGGTGCCCGATCGAGATCAGGGCCGCATCCGGCAATTCGTCCAGCACGAGCTGCATCATCGCGTCCTGGTTCGCCTCGTCGAGCGCCGCCGTGGCCTCGTCCATGAAGATCCAGCGGGGTTTGTGCAGGAGCAGCCGTGCGAAGGCTAGGCGCTGCTGCTCGCCGAGGCTCAGCATGCGGTCCCAGCGTTCCTCTTCGCCAAGCCTGTCCAGAAGCTGTTCCAGCCC
The DNA here is from genome assembly GCA_028291455.1 of Rubritepida sp. GTDB lineage: Bacteria > Pseudomonadota > Alphaproteobacteria > Acetobacterales > Acetobacteraceae > Roseococcus. Next base: position 2,343 of record JAQGHY010000136.1, read on the forward strand.
GACCTTCTGGAGCGCATCATTCAAGGCCTCCGCGGGGAAGCGGTCCGGCTCGGCCGGATAGGCGAGGGCAGCTTGCAAGGTACCCAGCGGCAGATAGGGCCGCTGGGGCATGAACATCATGCTGTCGCGCGGCGGGGTCTTGATCTCGCCCGCTCCCCAGGGCCACAGCCCGCCGATGGCGCGAAAGAGCGTCGATTTTCCGGTGCCGGATTCGCCCTGGATCAGCACCCGCTCGCCGGCGTGGATCTCGGCCGACGCGTCGGCGATCACCGTGGTGCCGTTCGCGAAGGCGACCTCGAGATTGCGGAACACCAGCGCCTCGGTCTTGCCCTCGTGAATCGAGATGGTGGGCTGCGTCGGATCCTGCATCAGCGCATCCAGCTCCTCGATCACGTCGCGGAAGGAAACGATGCGCGAGACGGCGCTGCGCCATTGCGCGATGGGGCCGAAATTGTCCACGAACCAGTTCAGCGCGCCCTGAACCTGAGCAAAGGCGGCGCCGATCTGCATCAGCCCGCCCAAGGTGATCGCGCCGGCAAAATAGGCCGGCGATGCGACGATGGTGGGGAAGATCATCGCCAGCGTGCCGTAGGCGCTGGTGAGCCACATCAGGTTGCGCTGGCTGCGCATCAGCCCGCGCACCGAGGTCGCGACGCCGCCGAACAGCTTGGTCACCGCACGGCGCTCGTCGGCCTCGCCGCGGATGAGCGCGATGCCCTCGCCGCTTTCGCGTGCGCGATTGAGGCCAAAGCGGAAGTCCGCCTCGGCCGTCGTGCGGGAGACGTTCAGCCGGACCAGCGGGCGGCCGACGATCCATGTGAGGAAGGTACCCAGCAGCGCATAGGCGAGCGCGGCCCAGACCATGTAGCCGGGAACATCCATCTGCCGGCCCGCAAGCGCGATGTGCAGCGGCCCCGACAGCGTCCAGAGAATGCCGATGAAGGCGGTCAGCATCATCACCGAGGTCAGCAGGCCGGTGGCGAAATCCACGGCCAGATCCGCCGAGATGCGGACATCCTCGGCGATGCGCTGGTCGGGATTGTCGGCGCCCTCGGCGGCCATTTCGAGCTGGTAGTGCCGGCCCTCGCGCAGCCAGGCCTCGAGGAGGTGCTTGGTCAGCCATTCGCGCCAGCGGAGCTGGATGAGCTGCTTCACGTAAAGCTGGTAGACCGCGACGCCCATCGAAAGCGCGGCGAGGCCGAGGAAGAAGTAGATCTGGGACCGGAAGGCGGCGCCGTTGCGGCTTTCCAGCGCATTGAAGAAGTCGCGGTTCCACAGGTTGAAGCGAATCTGGATCAGCACCTGCGCGACGGTAAGCAGCAGCAGGCCGCCGATCAGCAGCCGGGCATTGCCCCGATCGGGCGCCTTCAGCCAGGTCCGGGTGATTTGCCAGAATGCACGGAGCGTATGTTCCGCCTCATGCGGGGCCAGAACACTGGGACCGTTCGTATTGCTCACGGGCGTAGGGCTCATGGGCTCGGCTCTGGCAATCCTTGCAGGGATGCTTCGTCCTTGCCGAGGCGCTGGGCATCGATCGCGATCAGGTCGCCGCGTCGCGTTCCCAGTCCTTCCGCCGCGACGTTGTCGCCGACGTCCAGCTGCGACGCGATCCGGCGATGCGTCTCCACGGTCAGGCGAATGGAGCCGCCATTGGCGAGGATCACGCCCATGGGCTCGCCCTGCGGGTTGAGCAGCGGCGCCTGGATGCGCCCCGAGAGCGCCAGGCGCTGGGTTCCGGGGGTGTCGTTGGCGAACCAGGCGGGACTTTCCACAAAGCTGGCCGGATCGGTTTCCACCCGCGCCCAGGCGAGCATGGTCACCACGGGCGCGCTGCGGGCGCGGATGCCCCAGATGGTGATGGGGCCGCCACGCGCGACTGCGGCGGCGAGGGCCTCGGCCTCCGATGCGGGAAAGACAAACTGCGTGCCCTCTCGAAGCAGCCCGCGGTCCACCTGGCCGGCGGGATTCGAGATCCAGCGGTCCAGGCGTCCTGAATAGGAGGGGAGCTGCGTCGGATCGAACCACAACCCGCGCGGGGCGCGGGCCCAGGCCGCCGGTCGCGTCGTGGACAAAGCCAGGATAGCGCCGCCCGCCAGGAGGGCGCGCCTGTTCGACATCACTAGAAGCTGAATCCCCGTCCCGTCAGCAGGGAGACGGCGAAAAGCACAAGAAAAACGAAGAAAAGCACGCGGGCGATGCCCGTCGCGGTGGAAGCGATGCCGCCGAAGCCGAACAGGCCGGCAATCAAGGCGACTACCAGGAAAATGATGGACCAGGTCAGCATGGAGGCTTCCTCTCGCGAGCTTGGGATTGAAGGCGCCGCGTGCCGGCGGCGCGTTTCGTCACCGATCCTGCCGGGATCAGCGGCTTTCCCACGCCTTCACCTGGGCCTCGGCATCATCCTTGGCGATGCCGTAGCGCTCCTGAATCTGCCCGACGAGCTGCTCGCGCTTGCCCTCGATGACCGTCAGATCACTGTCGGTCAGCTTGCCCCACTGCTCCCTCACGGAGCCGGTCATCTGCTTCCAGTTGCCCTTGATGGTTTCCCAGTTCATCGCGTTTCTCCTTGGTGACCGTGCCTTTGCGGTCCTGCGGGGTCAACGCTGCATGCCAATTGCGGTTGCACCGCAGTATCCCAATCGCGGTTGCACCGCAGTATCAATGAAGGGGCACCCGTCCGGCAGTGATGGCCTGGTAGGTGAAGATGGCCAGCGTGACTGGGTCGAAGGGCTTCCGCATCACGAAAGCGGGCTCCACACCCTCGGCGGTAAGAAGCTGTTCGGGATAGGCCGTGACGAAGATCACCGGAATGGGCGTCGTCTCCAGGATACGACGGACGGCCGCGATGCCGTTGCCGCCGCGGCCGAGGTTGATGTCCGCCAGGATCAGCCCGGCCTCGTTGTCACGCGCCAGCCGGATCGCCTCGGCCTCGGTCGCGGCGATGCCGACGACGCGATGCCCGCAGCCCTGGACGAGCATGCGGAGGTCCATCGCGATCACCGGCTCGTCCTCGATGATGAGCACGTCCGTCGCCGCGGCGGCCTTGACGGCGGCGCGCGCCTCGGCCCACCGCTCGCTCGCATCCGCCTCGGAAAGGCCGACGATCCGTGCTGCGTCGGCGAGCGTCATCTCCTCCAGCGAGGTCAGCAGCAGCAGGTGCCGCCCCAGAGGCCGTATCGGCAGCGCCGAGGGGATTTCCAGCCTCTCCGTCAGCTGCGTGATGCGGGCATAAAGCGCCTGCTTGGGAGGCAGGCTGGGGTCCAGGCCGGGAATGGCCTGGGCAACCAGGGCGTCTCCCTCACCCTGGCTTCCAGTGAGCGCGCGTGCATAACGCCGCGCATAAGGCAGGACAGCGATCAACTCGGCGGCGGATGTCATGGGGAGCACTCCTGGACAGGTCGATCAAAGCCGGGCGCCTGACTATAAGCATCCAGGCCGGTGCTGGCAGTGGATGTATATTCCGTCGGAAATGTTGCATGGGCGGGGCGGAAAGGGCTAAATCTCTGGGATGATTCCCCGCCGCCGGATCCAAGGTTTAGGCTGGAGCGAATGCCCGCACGCGCCGCGGTGCCCCGCAACCGCGGGGCCTGACGGTTCGGCTGGTATTCCTGGCAATGCGGTGGTGTCATCGTCATGACAACACCCTGAGCCGAGGCGGGTTGCACCCTGGAGAGAAAATTTTCCGAAACCGATGCAACTATTCCTGATACGAGGAGTTTGGCCTGTGATGAGTAGCACCGAGGAGACAATGATGCGCCCGACTGTCGCCTATGCGGACGATGCTCCCGCCGCACCCGTACCGTCCTTCCATGACCTGCTGCTGGCCACGCTGCCATCCCTGCGCCAGCAGGCATTGGCGCTCACCCGCCATCGTGCCGACGCCGAGGACCTGGTCCAGGCCGCCGTCACCAACGCCCTCGCGGCGCAGGCCTCCTTCGAGCCCGGTACCAACTTCCGGGCCTGGATGACGCGCATCATGCGTAATCGCTTCTTTTCCAACTTCCGCCGCCGGCGCGAGACGGTCGATCTCGACGACGCTCCCGCATCGCTGATGGGCCGCAGCGGCGGCCAGGAAGAAAACATCGCCATGAAGGAGCTGCGCGCGAATCTGGCGCGGTTGCCCGCCGACCAGCGGCTCGTCCTTCTAATGATCTCCGTCCAGGGCCTCTCCTATGAGGAGGCATCGGCTCAGCTCGGTGTCGCCGTAGGCACCCTCAAATGCCGGGTCTTCCGGGCGCGCAAGCAGCTCAAGATCTGGATGATGGGGGAGGATGAGCCCGCCGCGGCACCGTCAGCCCGCAAGCGGGTCACGCAGCAGGCATCACCTCGGGCGGCTGCCCGTACCTCCATCAGCGCTTCCGAGGATGGCATTCGCCTTTCTTAGGAGCATGCGTGACCGAAAGTTCTGAGGGTCCGGTGAAGGGGAATGGGCCATTGCCGCAACCTTCGAAAATCAACGGGCGAGGTCGCAAGGCCTCGTCCGATGTTGCGTTCGACCTCTGGCTTGAGCGTGGACTGCATAAGATGTTCGACGACGTCGCGAGCGAACCGATCCCACCCGAATTGCTGGCGCTGATCGAGCGCGACCGCAAGGGTTCCTGACCAGGCGGCACTCCAGGCGCTGCGGGTCTTAGAATCTTCGGCCTGACCGCAACCTCCTCATGCAGAAGGCGTTTCTCTCCTGAAGACCGGGCACGTGACGTGGCATTCGTGCCGGTCGCGGTGTTCGATCAATCAGTCAGGATGGAACTCCCATGGCCAGGGACGGAATGAACTTTCCCGTCGTGAATACGCCTCGACCGCTGCGTTCCGCGCTTGTCTGTTTTTCGAACCTGCGTTGGAATGCGCTGTTTCAGCGCCCGCAGCAGTTGATGTCGCGCTTCGCCCGGCAGCGAGAGGTTTTCTTCTTCGAGGAACCGGTGCGGCACGAAGTGGCCCGGCTCCAGATCACGCCCTGCCCGGTCACCGGCGTCCAGGTCGTGACGCCGATGCTGCCCGACCCCTCCGACACCGCCGCGCTGCGCGGCGCGCTCGACCTGCTGCTGGCGCGCTCCGGCCCGGCGGCGGCTTGGTACTGCACGCCCGCAGCCTTGGCCTTTTCCGACCATGTGGCGTGGCTTGCGGTCGCCTATGACTGCGTGGACGGGCTTCCGGCCGAGCATGAGCAGGCCCTGTTTCAGGCCGCGGATGTCGTCTTTACCGGCGGGCCAAGCCTCCAGGCGGCGCGCAAGCATTCGCACGGCAACATTCATTGCCTCCCCAGCGGTGTGGACGACGAGCATTTCGCCGCCGCGCGTGGCCTGATCCGTGAGCCGGAGGACCAGATGGGCCTGCGCCGCCCGCTGCTCGGCTATTCCGGTGTCATCGACGGCCGGCTGGACATGGATCTGCTGGGGCGCATGGCCGCGCTTAGGCCGGACTGGCACTTTGCCATGATCGGCCCGCTGATGACGCCGCTCCCCGAGGCCGCGAACATCCACTGGCTCGGCGAGAAGGCTTACGCGGAGTTGCCCGCCTATATGTCCCACTGGGACGCGGCGCTGATGCCCTATGCGCGCAACCAGGCGACCCGGCTGCTCAACCCCGAGGAGGCACCGGAATACCTGGCGGCCGGCCGTCGTGTGGTTTCCACCCCGGTTGCGGATGTCGTGCGGCGCTTCGCCGGCATCGAGGCGGTCACGATCGCGGAGGATGCGGAGGGCTTCGTCGCGGCTGCGGAGGAGGCGATGATGCGCGCGGACATCTCGGACTTCATGGATGTCGACGATTACCTTGCGACCATTACCTGGGACTCGGTCTACGACCACGTGGCGGCGCTGTTCTCGGCCGCCGAACGCAAGGCGATCGCCAAGTTCCGGCGGGAGAGCTTTGCCTCACCGCAGGTCGCCGCCCGGGCAGTGTTTCCGTGCGGCTACTGGGGCGACTGAGGGGGGCTACTTCGCCTTCCCCGCTTTGGGGTCCGGCGCGGGCTTCTCGCCCGTGTGGTCGGATCGCTTGGCCTCGGGCGGCATGCCCTGTTCCAGGACGGCCTCGGTCTGTTCACGGCCGCTATCGGGGCGGCCTTTGGCTTCGTTGGCCTTATCGGGCTGTTTGGGTGTCATGTTGCGGGCTCGCCTTGCGAATGATCCATCGCAGGAAAACCGCTGAGACCTTCGCGGGTTTCAGGCCTTCCGCAACACCGCGCGGACCACTTCGGCCAGACCCTGATGGCGCGGGCCTTCATCGAGGCGCACGGCGCCCACGGTCAGTTCCAGCACATCGAGCCCGGCGAACTCCCGCTCGACGATCTCGCGGCTCCAGAGCAGTTCCGGTATCTTCGGCCCGCCGCCGCGGCGGCCCTGCTGTGCCGGCGTGAAGCACTCCAGAACCAGCAGCCCGCCCGGCTTCAGCGCACGAAGGCAGCCGGCGGTGGCGATGGTGCGATCCTCCGGCGGTAGATGCAGGTAGATCCAGGCGATGAGGTCGAAGCGCGCCTCGGGCCAATACCACTGCGTGACATCGGCATGCTGGGCATCGAGCGGAACACCATGTTGGGCCGCGAACTCCCGCGCCTTGGCAACGCCGATGCTGGACCAGTCCAGCGAAGTCACGGCCAGCCCCTGCCGCGCCAGCCAGACGCCGTTGCGGCCCTCGCCATCCCCGACTGCCAGCGCCACCATACCGGGCCGGAAGCGCCAGGACTGGGCACGCAGATAATCGTTGGGCGCATCGCCGAACTGGAATTCTCCGCCGGAGTAGCGCTGATCCCAAGCGAGCGACGTGCTCATGGTTCCCACCCTGGCGGCGCCATCTCGAAACCTTCGAAAGAGAAGGCGGGGGAGACGGTGCAGCCGCAAAGCACCCAGCCCTCCACCGGCGCCGCCGCTTGCCACCAACCGCGCGGCACCATCGCGAATGGCTGCTGGGCTGCCGCGAGATCGGGACCAAGGAATTGCTCTTGCACATCTCCGCCCTTGGGACAGAGCCGCAGCGTCAGGGCGCCGCCGCCGTACCAGTGCCAGGCCTCGTCGGCATCGACGCGGTGCCAATGGCTGCTCTCGCCCGGGGCGAGCAGGTAGTAGATCGCGGTCCCCGCGCCGCGCGAGCCGTCAGCCGGCGCGTCGCGCCAGATCTCGCGGTAATGCCCGCCCTCGGGATGCGGCCGCAGCCCGAGCGCTTCGATCACGGCGCGCGGTTCCAGCGCGGGGTCCGTCAGTTTCACCCCTGCGGCACCGTCTGCGCGAAGAACACGTTCTTCGACTGCGCCGCGAAGAAGGCCGCGAGCTTAGGATGGCCAGCACGCCAGTCGTCATCGCCGAAGCGGAAATCGAGGTAGCCCAGGGCGCAGACCAGCCCGACCACGCCGATGTTGAAGGCCGTAGGAAGCGCCTCGTTCTCCAACTGGTCCAGCGTGCGGAACACCGCCGCCTTCTGCCGGGCGATGGCCGTGGCACGCGCCTCCTCCGGCGGCTGGGTCGAGAGGCCGCGCCGCAGAACCGCCGCCGTCATGATGCCTTCGGCCAAGGCTGCCAGGCGCAGCGCTTCCCAGCGCGCCGCGCCTGCCGCCGGAAACAGCTTGGCCGCGGTGCCGATGCTGTCCAGGTACTCGCAGATGAGCGCGCTGTCGGGCAACGTCATCCCATCGTCCAGCACCAACGCCGGCACCTTGGAGAGCGGGTTGTCCACCAGCAGGTCCGGCGGGCTGACATGCGGATTGGTCGACACCCGGTCTAGCGAAATGCCGTGATGCAGCGCGACGACGCTGACCTTGCGGACGAACGGGCTGCCGGCGGAATAATGGAGCTTCATCTTTCGTGCCCTCGCCTACCGGAAGCTGTCTTTGGCCGATCGCATCGCGGCGAAATGCGCCACGTCCCGGGCATGGAGGAACGGGTTGATCGCGTGCTCGGTCGCCAGCGTCGTCGGCAGCGTGGGCTCGCCCTTCTCGCGCAGCGACTTGGCAAGCTCGCCGAAGGCCTGGAGGGGCAGGTTCTCCGGCTCGACGCTCAGCGCGAAGCGGACGTTGGAAAGGGTGTATTCATGCCCGCAATAGACACGCGTCTCATCCGGCAGCACGGCGAGCTTGGCCAGCGAGGCGTACATCTCCTCGGCATTCCCCTCCAGCAGGCGCCCGCATCCGGCGGCGAAGAGCGTGTCCCCGCAGAACAGCGCCTCGCCATTCGCGAAGTACCAGGAGATATGGCCGCGCGTATGGCCCGGCGTGTCGATGATCCGGGCCTCGCTCTTGCCGAACTGGAACAGGTCTCCGGGCTTCACCGCGACATCCAGCTTGGGCAGCCGGCGCGCATCGGCCGCATTGCCCGCGACCTTGGCGCCGGTGCGCGCGGCCAGTTCGGCGATGCCGGCGATGTGGTCGCCGTGGTGATGGGTGATCAGCAGCCAATCCAGCCGCCCGCCCTCCGCGGCGATGAAGTCGGCGATGGGCTCCACCACGGCGGCGTCCATCACGGCGGTCATGCCGGTGGCCTCGTCGCGCAGGAACCAGGCGTAGTTGTCGTCGAGGATGGCGATGGGCTTCACGGTCAAGGTCATGACGAGGCCTCCCTGGGGGCAGTGGTATCGCCTATATCCTCCGCATGAGCGGAGAGGTCCACGCCCTACGGGAATTCTACGCAGCGCCCCCCGGCCAGGTGGCGGCGCGGCTGATCGGCGCACGCATCGCAGCGCTGTGGCCGCATTGCAAGGAGCTCGACGTCCTCGGGCTCGGCTGGGCTGCGCCGTATATGGGGCTCTGGGCCGGGCAGCGAGGCCGCCGGATCATGCTGGTGCCCGCGGCCTTCGGCCCGATGCCCGGCGCGGCGCTCACCGAGGATGGCCGCCTGCCGCTGCCGGATTCCAGCCTGGACCGGATTCTGCTGGTCCATAGCCTCGAAGTGAGCGAGGGCGCGCGGGGGCTGCTTCGGGAGTGCTGGCGCGTCCTGCGCGACGACGGCCGCCTGCTGGTGATCGCACCCAACCGTCTGGGAAGCTGGGCGCTTTTCGAACACACGCCCTTCGGCCATGGCCAGCCCTATTCGCGCGGCCAGTTGAAGCGCCTGCTGCAGGATCAGCTTTTCCGGGTCGAACGGCGGGACACCGCACTTTTCGTGCCGCCCTTCCCCTGGCGTTTCGCGCTGCGCGGCGCGGGGCTCTGGGACCGGATGGGGCGGCGCCTTGCGCAGCGCTTCGCCGGGGTGACGCTTATCGAGGCTGAGAAAGACCTGCTGGCCGCCATCCCGGCCGGTGCCGCGCGAATTCGCCGGCGAGTGGTGAGCCCGGTGCCGGGGACGTATGCGAGGGTCAGGAAAGACGCGCCGGAGCGGTGATCTTACTCCTCCGCCGCGAGCTCCAAAGCCCGCGCGTAGACGCGCTTTCGTGGCAAGCCGGTTGCTTCCGCCACCGTCGCCGCAGCGTCGCGCAGGGACAGCCTGGCCATCGCGGCCCGCAGCGCTTCGTCCAGCGCGACACCGGTCGGGGCGGCCGGCGGCGGGGCCGGGCCGACGCAAAGCACCACCTCGCCCCGAGGCTCCTGCTCCGAATACAGCGCCGCGAGTTCGGCCAGCGTGCCCCGGCGGACCTCCTCGAAACGTTTGGTCAATTCCCGCGCCACGGCGGCGGGGCGGTCCGCACCCAAGCCCTTGGCCAGCGCCGCCAGCGCCTCGCCCGTCCGATGCGGCGATTCGTAGAAGATCAGCGTGGCGGAAAGCCCGGCCGCCTCCATGCCCGCGATCCGCGAGATCTCGGCCGCGCGGGCCACGGCCTTGGGGGGCAAGAACCCGTGGAACATGAAGGGATGCGGCGGCAACCCCGACAGCGTCAGCGCCATCACCGCCGCATTCGGCCCAGGGATTGCCGATACCGGCACGCCCGCCGCGATCGCCGCGCGCACTAGACGGTAGCCGGGGTCGGAGACGAGCGGCGTGCCAGCATCGCTCACCAGCGCCAGCTTCTCGCCGGCCAGCAGACGGGCGACCAGGCGGGGGGCCTCGCTTTCCTCGTTGTGGTCGTGCAAAGCAAGCATTGTCGCGGAAATGCTATGCCGCGCGAGCAGTTTGGACGTTACCCTCGTGTCCTCGCACAGCACGGCACTGGCCTCGGCCAGCGCCGCGCAGGCGCGGGGGGAGATGTCGCCCAGATTGCCGATTGGCGTGGCAACCAGGATCAGGCTTGCGGAAGAAGGAATAGGGGATGCGTCGTCAGTTTCCACGGAGGTTTCCATCGGGTTTCGCCCTGGCACCTCTCCTCCTTGTGCTGATCGGCTGCGCCCCGCAAGCCCAGAGACTGGCCGGGCCCGGGCCCGGTATCACGCCCTGGAACGCCGGGCCGGCCGCTGCTGTCGAGGGGCCTCGGGTTCGGGTCGGGCTGCTGCTGCCGCTGACCGGCGGCAACGGGCCGCTCGGCCAGTCCATGCTGAATGCCGCGCAGCTCGCGCTCTTCGATCAGGGCGACCGCCGCGTCGAGGTTCTGCCGCGCGACACGCGGGGCACCCCTGCCGGCGCTGCCGATGCCGCGCGTAACCTTCTTAGCCAGGGCGCGGTGGCCTTGGCCGGACCGCTGACGTTGGGCGAGACCGCCGCCGTCGTGAGCGTCGCCCGCGCCTCGGACGTGCCGGTCTTCGCCTTCACCTCGGACGAGGCGCAGGCCAGCGCCCGGGTCTGGGTGCTGGGCCTGACGCCGGGCCAGCAGGTTCGCCGCGTCGTCGCCGCCGCGGCCGAGACCGGCACGCGGCGCTTCGCCCTGATGGCTCCCGATGACGCCTTCGGGCAGCGCCTGGCGGCAGCGCTCCGCCAGTCCGCGCAGCTGGTCGGCGCGCCGCCCCCAACCGTGGTCCTCACGCCCCCGCGCGGCGGCGACATGGCCGCCGCAGCGGCCCAGGTCGCAGCCGCCACGCCCGAGGCGGTGCTGATCGGCCATGGCGGATCGGGTGCGCGCGCTGCCGGCGCCGCCCTCGCTGCCGCTTTCCCCGCAGGCATGCCGAAGATTCTCGGCACCAGCCTCTGGGCGGCCGATGCCGGCATCGGCAACGAGCCCGCCTTGGTCGGCGCTTGGTTCCCCGCACCCGACCCCGAGGCCCGTGGCCGCTTCGACGCGCAATACGCCGCGGCCTTCGGCGACCGGCCCACGCGTCTCACCGGCGTCGCCTATGACGCGCTGGCCCTGGCCGCGCGGACCGCCCGCGACGGCAGCCCGCCGGTCGGCGAAGCCTTCATGGGCGCCGACGGACCTGTGCGCCTGCTGGATGGCGGCGCGCTGGGCCGCGGCCTCGCCATCTTCGCGGTACGCCAGGGTGGCGAAGCGCAGATGATCCAGCCCGCGCCGGTGCCGGGAGCCCCCGGCAGCTGACCATGAGGCGCCTCCTCTTCACCACCGCCCTGGTGGGAGGTGCGCCCATCATCACGCTCACCTCGCTGATGATACTGGGCGAGTTGAAGAAGGGCGTGGGCTTCGTGGCCCTGGGGATCTGCATCTCCTTCGCGATTGGCCTGGCCTGGTTCTGGCTGTCCGGCGTGGTGCGGCTCTCCGCCGCGCTGCGCCGCGCGGCCGATGAGGAGGGCCCCTTCAGCGCCCCCCTGCCGATCCCGCGGCTGCCCGCCATCGGCGAGATCGAGAAGGGGCTGGCGCGCCTCACCCGCTCGCTCCAGGCGAGGGCTGCGCTGGTGGTGCAGCTGCGCGCCTCGGACGGTGCGATCGTCGAATCGCTGCCCGATCCCCTGCTGGTGCTGGCGCCCGACCGCGCGCTGCTGCGCGCCAACCGCGCCGCCCGCCGTGTCTTCAACCTGACGGGCGAGGGCCAGGCGCGCGGGGATGTCGGCGCCCTGTTGCGCCACCCGGTGATGGCCGCCGCGTTGGACCGCGCTTTGGCCGACGGCACGCCCCAGGCCGTGGAGCTGGTGCTGCCCGGAAGTGTGACGCGCGAGCTCTCCGCCCAGATCCAGCCCATGCAGCCGCCGCTCGCCGATGGCGGCAAGCTCGTCATCCTCCTGACCGATCGCACGGCGGCGCGGGCGGTGGAGCGGATGCGCGTCGATTTCGTCGCCAATGCGAGCCACGAGCTGCGCACGCCGCTCGCCAGCCTGATCGGCTTCATCGAGACCTTGCGCGGCCCCGCGCGCGACGACCCCCCCGCGCAGGAGCGCTTCCTCGGCATCATGACCGAGCAGTCCGAGCGGATGCGCCGGCTGATCGACGATCTGCTCGGCCTTTCCCGCGTGGAAATCACCGAGCACCAACCGCCCGAGGGCGATGCCGACCTGCTGGCGCTGCTCTATGCCGAGGCGGCGGCGATGGAGCCGCTTTTCGCCGCGCGTGGTGTGCGGCTGGTCCTCGATTTGCCCGAGGCGGTCCTGACCGCCTCGCCCGCCGATGCCGACCAGCTCGCCCAAGTGGCGCGCAATCTGATGGACAACGCCCTGCGCCACGCCGTGCACGAGGTGCGGCTCGAAGCCGGCCCGGCGAAGAACGGTGCGCGGCAGGGCGTGGCCTTCACCTTGCGTGACGACGGGCCGGGCATCCCCAAGGAGCATATTCCGCGCCTGACGGAACGCTTCTACCGCGTGGACAAGGGGCGCGCGCGCGGAGCCGGGAATACCGGGCTGGGGCTGGCGATCGTGAAGCATATCCTGACCAGGCATCGCGGGCAGTTGACGATCGAGAGCGAGATCGGGGTGGGATCTACGTTTCGGGTTTGGGTGCCGGGGGGCTAGGACCTACCGGCGCACGATGTCCCGTCAGAAGTCGTAAAGCCGCCCCGGATTCTCCACCAGGATCGCGTGCCTTGTGGCGTCATCCGGCGCCCAGTCCGCCAGGATATCCAGCAGCGGCGCTTCGTCCGGCTTGGGCTCCGGCTTATTCGGATGCGGCCAGTTGGAACCCCAGACCACACGCTCCGGCGCGGCTTTGATCGCGGCGCGCGCGATCGCCGAGACATCCGCGTAATCCGGCGGCCCGCTGCGCGAGACGCCGTAGGGCGAGGAGGCCTTCATCCACACATGCCCGGCCTCCAGCAGCCGCAGCAGCGCCTGCACCGCCGGCGCCTCGGGCGGCACCGGATCGTGGAAACGGCCGACATGATCGATGACGGCGGGGCAGGGCAGGCCGCGGATCAGCGCCTCGCGCGCCGGCATCTCGCCGCCGTCGAATTGCAGCTGCACGTGCCAGCCGAGCGGAGCCACATGCGCCGCGAGTTCGTGCAGCCCTTCCCAGGGCACCAGGCCCTCCTCCAGCAGGAAGACCCGCGCACCGCGGGCACCGGCGGCATGGAGGCGCCGCAGCTCCGCCATGGGAGTCTCCACCGTCACCACCACCACGGCGCGTGCGGCATCGAGGCCGAGCTCGGCGACCGCATCCATCGTGCAGGCGTTGTCCGCGCCATAGGCGGTCGGCTGTACGATCACCGTGCGCGACAGGCCGAGCCGCGTCTTCACCTTCCGGTAAGCATCGAGGTCGTATCCCAGAGGCACGGGCGAGGGGTTGCTCGGCGCGACTGGATAGCGCGCGGCGGACCCGTAGATGTGCATGTGGCAATCCGTGGCGCCTGGCGGCACGGGATGTCGGGGCGAGGTGGGCATGGTGTCTCCTTCGGACGCGAAACAAGCCCCTGCCAAGCCGGTTGTCCATCCGCCGGGCGCGGTCCTATTGTCCGGCCCACAGAACAAGAATTCACGGAGGAAGCGATGGTCGGACGCAGGAGCCTATTGGTCGGCGGGGCAGCCCTGGCCGTCAGCCGGCAAGCCCTGGCCTGGGAGCCGGCGCGGCCGGTGCAGCTCACCGTCGGCTTCGCGCCGGGCGGCGGCGCCGATCTCGCGGCCCGCGCCATCGGCGAGGCCGCGAACCGTTTCTTCCCCACGCCGCTCGTCGTCATCAACCGTCCCGGCGCCGGCGGCGCGATCGCCGCGCAGGCGCTGGCGGGCATGGCGCCGGACGGGCTGAATCTGCTGGTCGGCGGCGGCAGCGAGAGCACCTCGCTGCCCGCCTTCCGCGACCTCCCCTACGATCCCAAGACGGCCTTCCGCGCCATCATCCGGCTCACCCGCCAGCCGCTGCTGATCGTCGCCAAGCGCGGCGGCCGCTTCACCGATATCCGCGCGGCGGTGGAGGCGGCGAAGGCCGATCCCGGAGCCATTTCCCACGCATCCTCGGGCGCGGGCTCCATCTACCACGCGGTCTTCGTCCTGCTTCAGGAGAAGGCGGGCGTCGAGTTCCTGCATGTGCCCTTCTCCGGCGGCGCGCCGTCGCTGCAGGCGCTGATGTCCAACACCATCGAGCTCGCCGTGCTCGCCCCCGAGGAGATGGCGGGGCTGACCCAGGCGGGTGAGGTCGTGCCGCTCGCCGTTGCCTCGGCCGAACGCATCCAGGGCTTCCCGAACGTGCCGACGCTGCGGGAATGCGGCTGGGATGTCGTGGTGGAAAACATGAAGGGCCTCTGCGCGCCGGCCGGCCTGTCCGATGAGATCTACGCCTCGCTGCATGACCGCTTCCACCGCGGCATGCGGTCGCCGGCCTGGAACACCTTTTTGGAGCGCACCGGGGCGATGGACGGTTATCTGGACGGGCCGGGCTTCCAAGCCGCGATGGACAGCGTGCTGGACGCCCTGCGCGAGGCGGTGCGTCGATCGCCCGCGGCACGGTCGGGCTGACCCCCGTTTTAACGCCGGGTCTGGACGCGCTGCACGGCCAAGGGCACCTTCCCGGCAGATGAGAGAGACCGGTTGACCCATCGGCCTCCAAGGAGGAAACGCCCATGGCCGAGCCAGATTACGTCTATATCCCGGTGCAGGAGCTCGAGAGCTTCGTCACGCGCATCTTCGGTGCCTCGGGCTGCACCCCGGTAGAATCGGCACGCATCGCCAACCACCTGGTCGGTGCCAACCTCGCCGGGCATGACAGCCACGGCGTGGACCGCGTGCCGCGCTACATCGCATGGCAGAAGGCCGGCTACATCATTCCGGACCAGAAGATCGAGGTCATCAGCGACGGCGGCGGCTTCGCCCTGCTCGACGGCAAGTTCGGCTTTGGCCAGACGGTGGCCAAGCAGGCGACGGAATTCGGCATCGCCCGCGCGCTCCAGAGCGGCGCCTGCATCGTCGGCCTGCGCAATTCCGGTCATATCGGCCGCACCGGCGACTATGCCGAGATGGCGACGGCCCAGGGCCTCATTTCCATCCACTTCGTGAACGTCGCCGGCTCGGTGCTGGTGGCGCCCTTCGGCGGCAAGGAGCGGCGGTTCTCTACGGCGCCCTTCTGCATCGGCGTGCCGCTGCCCAGTGGCCCGGTGATCCTGGATTTCGCCACCTCCTTCGTGGCGGAGGGCAAGGTTCTCGTCGCTTCCAACGGCGGCAAGGCGCTGCCCGAGAATGCGCTGATCACCCAGGACGGCGAGATGTCCGGCGATCCGCACACGCTCTACGGCCCCTACGAGCAGGTCGGCCCGCGCAATGCGTCTGGCGGCACGGGCGCGATCCGCGCCTTCGGCGACCACAAGGGCTCCGGCCTCGCGCTGATGTGCGAATTGCTGGCCGGCGCCCTGACGGGCGGTGGCACCTCCGGGCCGATCACCGAGCGCGGGCGCATCGCCAACGGCATGCTCTCGATCTACCTCTCGCCGCAGCATTTCGGCGACGAGGACGCCTTCCACCAGGCGGCGACCGACTACATCGCCTGGGTAAAGTCCTGCCGGCCCGCCGCGGAGGATGCGCCCATCCTCGCCCCCGGCGAGCCGGAGAACCACCGCCGCGCGGCCCGCAGGGTCTCCGGCGTGCCGCTGACCAAGGACGCCTGGCAGGGCATTCTCGAAACCGCGGCGTCGCTCGGCATCAACGGCCCGTGAGCACCACGAGCTACGAGGTCTGGCGGGCCGTCCGCGAACGCATCCTGGGGGCTGCGGCGCGGCGGATTCCGCAAGTCTCCGCGGCCTCGCAGGCGCGGGCACTGGGCCTCTGGAGCGGCAAGGAAGTACGCTTCGCCAACGAGGCGCAGTTCCAGCTCGTGCTCGACCTCGCGGTCTTCGCCCCGGTGGGCGGCCACAGCCGCGCGCTGGACCGCGAGGCCAAGGCCGGTAACTACCCCGAGGGCAGCGAGGACGCGCAGATGCTGGCCGCCCTTTCCCAGGCGCATTTCACGCTGTTCCGCGTGGGCGGGGCGCATCCGCAGGGCGGTGTGGCGGCCGAGGACCTGCTGCGAGGCACCGCGCTGCGCATCGAGGATGCGATGCTCGCGCGGGAGGGCATGGAAGGCATGGGCTTTGCCGGACGGCTGATGCACCTGAGCGGCTATGAGATGACCTGCGGCGCGATCGCCCCGGTTACCGACGAGGTGATCGAGGCGCTGCTCGGGCGTCCGGCGCATGTGCTGCCCACGCCGCCATTCCTGCCGCCGATCACGCCGTTGATGGATAGCGACGTGATCACGCTCCGCGCCGCCGCGGCCGCGGAGGATTTTCCCGCGCGGGTCTACCGGGCCTCGCTGGACCACGGGCTGTTCGGGAAATTGCCCGAATAGCGAAAATGGCGGCTTGCATGGGCATCCCGGCTGGGGTTTAGCTTTTTGTAGAAAAAACCCCGAGGTCGTCCATGCTCCATAAGCTCGCGCTCGCCGCGCTGACCCTTGTCGTCCCGTCGCTTGCAGCATGGGCACCGCCATCAGCGGCGCAGACCTACCCCGAACGCACCATTTCGCTGGTCACGGGCTATGCGCCGGGCGGCAGCACCGACATCGCCTCGCGGCTGATCTCCGAGCGCTTCGCCGCCAATATCGCGCCCGGCGCGCGCATGGTGGTGGAGAACCGGCCGGGTGCGGCCGGCGTCGTGGCTTCGGACTGGATGCGGCGGCAGACGCCGGACGGCTACACCATCATGCTCATCGAGGTCTCGTCCCATGCCATCGCGCCCGCCGCGCTGGAGGGCGGAACCCCCTTCGATCCCGTGGGAGATTTCACCCAGATCGGCATGGTCGGCACCGCGCCGCTGGTCCTCATTTCCAGCCCAAGTTTCCCCGCCACCACGGCGGTCGAGGCCGTGGCCCGGCTGCGCGCCTCGCGCCCGGAGGAATACGCCTATGCCACCTCCGGCGTCGGCTCCATCCCGCACCTCGCCGTCGAGATGCTGGGCGCGGAGCTGGGCGCGCGCTTCACCCATGTGCCCTATCGCAGCGGCGGGCTGATGCTGACCGCGATCCACCAGGGCGAAGGCCAGTTCGGCATTGCGGTGCTGGCCAGCGCGGCCGGCCAGGTGCGTGACGGTCTGGTGCGCGGTCTGGCGGTGACCAGCCTGCAACGCTTCCCCGTCTTCCCGGAAATTCCGACCCTGGCCGAGGCTGCCATGCCCGGCTTCGAACTGAGCACCTGGAACATGATCATCGGCCCGCCGCGCATGCCGCCCGCCGTGCTGGCCCAGATCAACCATGCCCTGGTCGCGGCCGTGGCCGAGCCCGCGCTCCGCGAGCGGCTGCTCAATGCCGGCGTCAGTGTCTGGACCGGCGCGAATACCCCGGAGTCGACGCGCGACTTCATGGTCTCCGAGGTGAACAAGTACCGCGACGTCGTGGCGCGCACGGGTGTGCGCCTGCAGCGCTGACGGCGAAGTTGATAGCCGGGCCGTTCGGCCCGATACTGCCGGCAACGAAACGCAGGAAGCCAGATAACATGGACGGTCACGTAGCCCCCGCCTCCGCACGCCCCACCGCGCGCGGGCGCCTCTTCTTCGCCAATCCCGGCCCGACCAACATCCCGGATTCGGTCCTCCTCGCCACGGCGCGGGCCAGCGTGGATTTCAACGATCCCCTGTTCATGACGGTGTACGACGGCTGCGTCGCGGGCCTGAAGAAGGTGCTGAAGACCGAACAGACGCTCTTCATGTACACAGCCTCAGGCCACGGAGCCTGGGAGGCCGCGCTGGTCAACACGCTTTCGCCCGGCGACCTCGTGCTGATCCCGGAGACCGGCCACTTCTCCGACTCCTGGACCAAGATGTGCGGCACGCTCGGCTTCCAGACCCAGGCGGTGCCCTGCGACTGGCGCCGCGGCGTCGAGATGTCGGCGATCCGCGACGCGCTGGCGGCGGATACCGCCCACAAGATCAAGGCCGTCTGCTGCGTGCACAACGAGACGGCGGCCGGCATGCGCCTGCCGATCGACCAGGTGCGCAAGATCATGGACGAGCTGGGCCATCCGGCCCTGCTGATGGCGGACACGATCAGCTCGCTGGGCTGCTACGATTTCCGCATGGACGAATGGGGCGTGGATGTCTGCGTCGGCGGCAGCCAGAAGGGGCTGATGCTGCCCACCGGCTTCAGCTTCACCGGCGTTTCCGACAAGGCGCTGACGGCGCACCGCACCAGCACCCATCCGCGCCACTACTTCGACTGGACGGAGATGCTCGCGCGCAAGCAGAAGAGCTTCGTTGGCACGGTGCCGGTCACGCTCTTCTACGGCCTGCAGGAAGCGCTGCGCCTGATGCTGGTGGAGGAGGGGCTGGAGAACGTGTTCCTCCGCCACGCCCGCCTTGCCCGGGCGGTGCGCGCCTGCGTGCAGCATTGGTCCGGCAACAATGGGCCGCAGCTGTTCTGCCAGAATCCGGAACGGTATTCGGACAGCGTGACGGCAATCCTGATGCCCGAGGGCCACGATGCCGAGGTCATGCGCAAGATCGCGCTGGAGAAGTTCAACGTCTCGACCGGTGGCGGCCTGGCGAAGCTTTCGGGCAAGATCTTCCGCATCGGCCACCTGGGGGACCTGAACGAGCCGATGATCCTCGGCACGCTCGCCTCCATCGAGATGGCGCTGGGCCTCGCCGGCGTGCCGCATGCCAAGGGCGGCGTTCAGGCGGCGATGGACAGCCTGCTCAAGGCCTGAACCACACCTCACGAAACCGGGGTCGGCGCCTCGCGTTCTCCCTGCAACGGCGTCCTTTCGGCGCCGGTGCAAGGAGCGCAACATGAACGCCACGGACATCCAAGAGCACATGCAGATCGTCGGTTCCTGCGGGAACCCGGTGGGCAAGGTCGACCATGTGCAGGGCGACCAGATCAAGCTCACCAAGGACAGCGATCCGCATGGCATGGGCCATCACCACTTTCTCCCGTTGAGCCAGGTCAAGGGCGTCGAGAACGGCCAAGTGGTGCTGACCGTGAATGCCATGGAAGCCAAGCAGTCGCTGACCAAGCAGGCCGCGGCCTGATCCGCATCGGCGCCGGCCTCCAAGGCCGGCGCCGGTTCACCTGCGGGTGAAGACCAGGCCCCGCGCGCGGCTCGCATTCACCACTAGGCGACCATCGTCGGTTAGCACCGCATCCGCCCATCCCGTGAACAGCGTCGACGGCATATGGATGCGCAGGTTTCGCGGGCCTAGCGCCTCGATGCGCCAGGGGCCGCCGTGACGCACCGGGCCGGAGGCCGTCACCGTATCGCCGCCGATCCGCCAGATCGCCCCGAGTTCGCGGCACCGCCAGACACCGTCCAGATCGGGTAGCGGTGCGGCTTCCACGCGGCGGAAGTCGCAGCGATGGCCCGCATCGAACTCCACCTCCATTACGCCCTCCCGCGGCAAGGCGGCGGCGAAGGGGAAGGCGCCTCGCAGCGCGCCCATCCGCCCATCCTCGGTCGGGATGAGGGTGAAGGGCACACCGTGCATGCGCGCCACGCCATCCGCGCCGATATCTAGCGAAAGCCCGTCCGCTTCGCAGAGCCAGGAGCCGGTCATGCTCGCATGGTCGATGGCCTCGGGCGCGGGCCGCAGATCGGCGTCGCCGTCCAGCGCCGTCCGCATCACCTGCAGGGCCATGTGGTGCGGATCGAGCGTGGCATTGTTGGCGATGACGACGACGGTCAGGCCCTTTTCCGGCACGCGCAGGAAGGCCGTCTTGTAGCCGGGCCAGAGCCCGCCGTGGCTCACCGTGCGCAGCCCGCGCCAGCGGTGGACTTCGACGCCGAGCGCGTAGCGGTTCATCGTTCCGTTGGCGAAGGGCGCGGTGGCCTCGAGCGCGTCGCCGACGCCGCTATGGGCCCAGAGCGCCAGATCCTCGATGCAGGAGACCAGCCCGCCCTCGCCGCCGAGCGGAAAACCATGCACAGCGCGCCGGAAGCCGCCGGCGCCGTCCGGCAGATAGCCGGTGGCGAGGCCGGGCACGGGCACCGCCAGATCGGGCGTGTGCCAGGTGCGGGTCATGCCGAGCGGCGCGAAGATCCGCTCCTCCAGGAAGCGGGCGAGGGGCAGACCGGAGATTCGCTCGACAACCTTCCCGAGCAGCCGGAAGCCGCTGTTCGAATAGAGGAAGCGCGTGCCCGCCGGAAAGTTGAGCGAGGTCTGCCGGTCGATGGCGGCATCCAGCTCCTCCTCCGTCAGCGGCATGCCGAGGTCCACCCCGCCGAGGCGGTGCAGCTCCAGCATGTCGCGCAGTCCGGAGCAGTTGCGCATCAGGTGATCGAGCGTGATGGTGTCGAGCACCGCGGGCAGCTCGGGCAGGTGCTGGCGGACGGGATCGCCGGGGCTCAAAAGCCCCTCCCAGGCGAGGATCTGGATCGCGGCGCAGGTGAACTGCTTGGAGACGGAGGCGATGCGAAACGTGGTGTCGACGCCGATCGGCACGCCCAGCTCGACCGAGGCCAGGCCCCCGGCGCGCTGGAGCAGCATCGCGCCATCCCGCGCCACGCCGATGGCAGCGCCGGGAAGCCCGGCCAGGGGCGCGAGCATGTGCTCCACGCGCCGTTCCAGGCGCAGCAGATCGAGGTCGAGCA
This sequence comes from Rubritepida sp., assembly GCA_028291455.1. Classification (GTDB taxonomy): domain Bacteria; phylum Pseudomonadota; class Alphaproteobacteria; order Acetobacterales; family Acetobacteraceae; genus Roseococcus. The sequence continues at coordinate 23,050 of JAQGHY010000136.1, forward strand.
TGGGTGGGACACTCCTTGGCCCAGGCAGGTTAACGGCAAAGCCCCGGGGCACGCCATGCGTGTCCTGATCCTCGGGGCCGGCGGGCATGGGCGCGCGGTTTGCGAGGCAGCGCGGGATGCCGGCTTTACAGTGCTGGGTTTCCTCGACGGCCGGGCGCCGCTGCCGGACATGCTGGGTCTGCCCGTGCTCGGTCCCGAAAGTGCTTATGGCGGCAGCGCGCTGCTGATCGCCCTGGGCGATACCACGGCCCGGCTGGCCGCCGCCGCGCGACTTGGTTGCGCCCTGCCGGTGCTGCTGCATCCCTCCGCGATCCGGGCGCGCAGCGCTGATATCGCAGAGGGTGCGGTTGTGATGCCGCGCGTGGTGCTGGGGGCGCAGGCGCGGATCGGCCGGCTCGCGCTCATCAACACGGGCGCTATCGTCGAACACGACGTGGTGGTGGAGGAGGGCGCGCATGTGGCGCCGGGCGCGATTCTTTGCGGCGGCGTGCGGATCGGGGCTGGAGCCATGGTCGGCGCCGGGGCGGTGATCGCACCCAACGTCACCGTCGGCGCTGGGGCGGTGATCGGGGCCGGAGCCGCCGTGATCGCGGATGTTGCGCCGGGTTCATGTATTGGGGGCGTACCGGCCCGCCTTCTGCTGTGACAAATGGTTGCAGCTGCCTCAGCCAAGCCCATTTCATGCTTGTATCTTGCAGCGTAGATGAAGCGTTAAGCTTTTTCGGACTTGATGGTGTAGCATCACCCCATGCGTTGGCTCCCTCGCCGGCGCCCGGGTGGCTCACCAGCAGGGCAAGGCGCGCGGAACCGTAGGAATGAGGCTGGCTGCATGAAGTTCAAGGTCGGGACCACCGCTATCGTCGCTGGCGCCTTCGCGGCCGGGATCATCATTGGTCCCCAGGTTAACGCCTGGGCTCAGGGTGGCGATGGTGGCCGTGCCGAGACCTATCGGCTGTTGCAGCTCTTCGGCGACGTCTTCGCCCGGGTGCGCGCGGAATACGTCGTGCCAGTGCAGGACCGGGACCTGGTGGAGAATGCCGTGAACGGCATGCTCACCGGCCTCGACCCGCACAGCGCCTACCTCAATCCGCGCAACTTCCGGGACATGCAGGTCCAGACCCGCGGCGAATTCGGCGGCCTGGGCATCGAGGTGACCCAGGAAAACGGTTATATCCGTGTCATCTCGCCGATCGACGAGACGCCCGCGGCGCGCGCCGGCGTCAAGCCGGGCGACTTCATCACCATGCTCAACGGCACCAGCACCCAGGGCCTGACCCTGCAGGAAGCGGTGGAGCAGATGCGGGGCGAGCGGGGCACCGCCATCCGCCTCACCATCCGCCGTGAGGGCGAGCAGCGGCCGGTCGAGCTTTCCATCACGCGCGACGTGATCCGCCCGCAGGTCGTCCGCTACCGGCTGGAGGGGAACGACGTCGCCTATATCCGCGTCACCTCCTTCAACGAGCAGACCGACGTGAACCTGCGCCGCGCGATGACCGCGATGCGCCAGCAGGCCGGCAACAACCTGCGCGGCGTCGTGCTCGACCTGCGGAACAACCCAGGTGGCCTGCTCGACCAGGCGGTCCAGGTCGCCGACGACCTGCTGGACCAGGGCGAGATCGTCTCGACCCGCGCCCGCCGGCCCGAGGATGCGCAGCGCTGGAACGCCCGTTCGGGTGACATCACGACGGGCCTGCCCATCGTCGTGCTGGTCAATGGCGGTAGCGCCTCGGCCAGCGAGATCGTCGCCGGCGCGCTGCAGGACCATCGCCGCGCGGTGGTGATCGGCACGCGCAGCTTCGGCAAGGGCTCGGTGCAGACCGTGATGCCGCTGGGCGGCAACAACGGCGCGATCCGGCTGACCACGGCGCGCTACTACACGCCGTCGGGCCGCTCCATCCAGTCCACCGGCATCGAGCCGGACATCGAAGTCCGCGCCACGCGCGAGGATCCGCAGGCGGTAGCCGCCGCGGCGGGCCGCGAGCGGGAGCGCGAGCAGGATCTGCGCCGCGCGCTGCTGGCCGAGGGCGATACGGGCACGCCGCCCGTCCCCCTGCCGCCGCTGAACCTGCCCGCCTCGGTCACCGAGCGCGTGCAGCGGCAGCCACCGGAAGGTTTCCCCACGCTGGACCCGACGAAGCCCGAGACGGATTTCCAGCTGCAGCAGGGCGTCGCCCTGATCCGTGCTATGGCGGCGTCACCGCAGCGCCGCGCGCAGCGTTGATCGGATGATGCCGGCGCCGTGACGGTCGAGAATGTAAGCGATGGTCGCGGTTGGCGTTGGCTGGGACTTTTTTGGATCCTGATCCTGCTTGTCGTCGGGGGTGGAGCCGTGCGGCTCGCCGCCCTGGGCCCGCCGGGTAGCGCCACGCCCCAGTTAGCCGCCGCGGAACCCGAACAGCCGGCTGCCATCGAAGCGCCGCTGCCAAGCCCTCCCGGCGCAGCGTTGCTGACCCGCCTTCCGGCCGGGCTGCAACGCCATATCGAACCTGAGCTCATCGAGGCCTCACCCTTCGGCATCCTGCCGCGGATCGGGCCGGACGGGCTGATGCCCATGCGGGCCTATGCGCGCAGCTTCAGCCGTGACGAGACGCGGCCGCGCGTCGCGCTGATCATGGGCGGGATCGGGATGAGCAACAGCCTGTCCGAACAGGCGATCGAGACGCTGCCGATCACCATCGCCCTTGCCTTCAGCCCCTATGCGGCGCGCCCCGCACCTCTGCTGGAGCGTGCGCGGGAGCGCGGCTTCGAGACGCTGCTCGCTTTGCCGATGGAACCGACCGGCTTTCCCATGAACGATCCCGGCAATCGGGCGCTGCTGACGGGGCTGCCCTGGGCCGAGAACGCCCAGCGGCTCGACTGGCTGATGGCGCGCTATCCCGGCCATGTCGGGGCCATCGGCGCCCTGGGCACGATGCGCGGAGAGCGCTTCGCCGCCCTGACCGAGCCGTTTTCCCGCGTGCAACTCGCCTTGGCCGAGCGCGGGCTGCTCTATTTCGATGCTCGCCCAGGTGCCCCCAGCCCGCAACGCAGCTGGGGGCGGACCGTCGACGTCGTCGTGGACGAGCCGCCGACGCGCGGCGAGATCGACCAGCGCCTGAACCAGCTGGAGCGGATGGCACGGGAACGCGGCGGCGCGCTGGGCTATCTCGGCGAAGTCACGCCCGTCGCGCTGGAGCGGATCGCCGCCTGGGCCGCCGGGATCGAGACGCGCAGCGTGGTGCTGGCCCCGGTGACGGCGGTGATGCGCCGGCCGGAATCGGCCTCGGGCGTGTACCGGCCCGAGGCTTCGGGAAGCATGTACCGGCCGGAATCCGGCGCCGGCCTCAATCGCCCGGAGACGGCCTCCCGATGAGCCTGCCCTATCGCCCAAACGTCGGCGCCGTCCTGTTCAACGCGGACGGGCTGATCCTGGTGGCGCGGCGCGCGGACATGCCCAATGCCGAGGGCGCGGCCGGCGGCTGGCAATTGCCGCAGGGCGGCGTGGATTCCGGCGAGGATCTGCGCGCGGCCGTGCTGCGCGAGCTCGAAGAGGAGGTCGGCACCGCCAAGGCCGAAATCATCGCCGAGCATCCGGAATGGCTGACTTATGACCTACCGCCGGAGCTGTTGGGCAAGGCTTTCAAGGGAAAATACCGCGGGCAGACGCAGAAGTGGTTCGCGCTGCGCTTTCTCGGCACGGATGCCGATATCCGGCTCGACCTCGACCCGCATCCCGAATTCGACGCATGGCGCTGGGCAACGCTGGCCGAACTTCCGGCGATGGCGGTCCCGTTCAAGCGCGCGATCTACGAACGGCTAGCCGTGGATTTCGCCGCCTACGCCGCCTAGGGAATCCGGCCGCAACGCGGCCGGCGCGCGGCGACCGATTCACCCACCGGCACGCCAACCCTGAGGCGCGAAGGCAAGCGCGCGGAGCGCGCGCCCGCCGTTTGAGGGCCTTTAAAACGCCTGGAAGAAGATTTTGCTGGTGAGGCCGAGGCCCAGCATCGCCAGCCCCATCGCGACCCCTGGCCAGTACGGCCGGATTCCGTATTGCAGCACCAGTGCATTCGCCGCGAGCGAGCCGACCACGCCGGCGACCGGCTGCCACCATTCCAGCTTCCAGAAGCCGAAGAGGATCAGCGCCAGCCACATGCCGAAGGCGGCTCGGCCGAGGAAGCGGAAGGCGCGGTCCGCCGGCTCGTATTCCGGGCGGAGACCGGGCGTGCTGCACCGCGACTCGATCATGCCGGCGATGGAGAGCAGCACCAAAGCGAGGAAGTAGATGTCCATCGCAGGGTCATGCGGCCTGGGCACCCTTGCGGCAAGCCGGGATCGGGCGAAGATTTGTACCTCGCCCCGAAAGGACGTCCGACGCGTGAAGAAATTCGCAAGCACCGAGCGCTACATCGCCCCGCGCGAGCTGGAGGTGGCCGTGAACGCCTCCATCGCCCTCCAGCGGCCCCTGCTGGTCAAGGGCGAGCCCGGCACCGGAAAGACCGTCCTGGCGCAGGAGATCGCCCGCAGCCTGGGCCTGCCGCTGATCGAGTGGCACATCAAGTCGACCACCAAGGCGCAGCAGGGTCTCTACGAATATGATGCGGTGAGCCGACTGCGCGACGGCCAGCTCGGCGACGAGCGCGTGCGCGACGTGTCGAACTACATCATCAAGGGCAAGCTTTGGGAGGCCTTCACGGCCGAGACGCCGGTGGTGCTGCTGATCGACGAGATCGACAAGGCCGACATCGAATTCCCGAACGACCTGCTGCTCGAACTCGATCGCATGCAATTCCACGTCTACGAGACGAAGGAGACGGTCGTGGCCCAGCAGCGCCCCATCGTCATCATCACATCGAACAACGAGAAGGAGCTGCCGGACGCCTTCCTGCGCCGCTGCTTCTTCCACTTCATCCGCTTCCCCGATCGCGAGACGATGGAGCGCATCCTGCACAGCCACTATCCCCACCTGCGCGCCGACCTCGCCCGCGAGGCGCTGAACGTCTTCTTCCAGATCCGCGAGGTCGGCGAGCTCAAGAAGAAGCCGGCCACCTCCGAACTGCTCGACTGGCTGAAGCTGCTGATGATCGAGGACATGCCGGCCGAGGCGCTGCGGACCAACGATGCCAAGGTCGCGATCCCGCCGCTCTACGGCGCGCTGCTGAAGAACGAGCAGGATGTGCACCTCTTCGAGCGCCTCGCCTTCCTGAACCGCGCGCGCAGGTAGTCCCGCGATGTTCGCGCCCTTCATCCTCGAATTGCGCAAGGCCGGGCTGCCGGCCTCGATCACCGAGTGGCTCATGCTCATGGGCGCGATGAAGGAAGGCGTGGCCGACTACGACCTCGACGATTTCTACTACCTCGCCCGCGCCACACTGGTGAAGGACGAGCGGCATCTCGACCGCTTCGACCGCGTCTTCGGCCAGGTGTTCAAGGGCCTCGAACCGGAGACGACGATCACCGGCGAGATCATCGAGCGGGAGCTGCCGGAGGAGTGGCTGAAGAAGCTGGCCGAGCGTCTCTTCAGCGCCGAGGAAATGGCGAAGATCGAGGCGCTGGGCGGCTTCGACAAGCTCATGGAAACGCTGAAGCAGCGGCTCGCGGAGCAAAAGGGCCGCCACCAGGGCGGTAACCGCTGGATCGGCACGAACGGCACCTCTCCCTTCGGCGCCGAGGGCTACAATCCCGAGGGCGTGCGCATCGGCCAGGAGGGATCGCGCAACCGCCGCGCCGTGAAGATCTGGGACAAGCGCGAGTTCCGCGACCTCGATGATGATGCCGCGCTCAGCTCACGCGCGATGAAGCTGGCGCTGCGCCGCCTGCGCCGCTTCGCGCGGCAGGGCGAAGCCAATGAGCTGGACGTGAACGGCACCATCGGCGCCACGGCGCGCAATGCCGGCACCCTCGATATCAAGATGCAGGCGGAGCGCCGCAATGCCGTGAAGGTGCTGCTGCTGCTGGATATCGGCGGCAGCATGGACGACCACATCCGTGCCTCGGAGGAGCTATTTTCCGCGGCGAAATCCGAGTTCAAGCACCTCGTCCACCTCTACTTCCACAACTGCCCCTACGAGCGCTTCTGGAAATCCAACCGCCGCCGCACGGAACAGCAGACGCCGACCTGGGACATCCTGCGCACCTACGGGCCGGACTGGCGCGTGGTCTTCGTCGGCGACGCCTCGATGTCGCCCTACGAGGTGGTGGAGCCGGGCGGCAGCGTGGAGCACTGGAACGAGGAATCCGGCAAGGTCTGGCTGAAGCGCATCACCACGCATTTCCGCCGCGTCGCCTGGCTGAACCCGACGCCGCAGAAGCACTGGGGCTACACCAGCACCATCGGCCTGATCGCCGAGGCGATGGAGGGGCGGATGTTCCCGATGACGCTGGAAGGCCTGGACGGGCTGGCCAAGGCGCTTCGGTAGACGCTTGCCTACACGGCGCGGCCCCGCTCAGCCCTCGACCCGCTTATTCTCCTGGTTCCAGGCCCGCGCTGTCAGCCGCAGCCAGGCAGTGAAGGCGGGCGGGCCGGGCTCGCTCAACGGCAGCCAGAATTCGACGGAGGTGTCCATAGCGCGCCAAGCGGCCTCGGGGTTGTCCGGCACCTCGCCAGGTTCCTCCGTGATCTTCTTCTTCACGACCTGGAGGGCGTCGTTCGTTCCGTCCGCGAGGTTCGGCCCCCAGGCAAGGCCCCAGCCGCCTGGTACGTCAGGATCCTGGAACGCAAGGAAGACAAGGTCCTTGTCCAGCAGGGAGCTGCCCTCGTAATGGTTCGTCTGCCACAACAGGCCATCCACCTCGTAGTCGGGCACCAGCACGCGCAGCCGCAGCGCGAAGCCGAGCGAGTTCGGCAGCTTCCACGGCCGCTCTTTCACGACGTCGGGTTCCGCCCCCAGCGTCCGCTTGCGGGTATCGAGAAAGGCGCTGAACAAGTCGATGCGCCTATGCCGCTCGCGGTCCCTCGCCGTCTCCTTGTCTTCCGTTATGCCAGGCGTCGGGGCCTTTTCGGGGAACAGCTCGTCAAAGCGCCGGAAGATGGCGGAGCCGTCGCGTGCCAGGCGCTCAGTCAGCGGCCAGCGCGCACCGCGGACGCGCAGCGAGCTCTCGAAGACATAGGAGGCGCGAATGCCCGCATCCTTGCCCTTGCCAGCCGCATCGATTCGCGACTGCAGGGCCGGAGGAAGGTCGACCCGCCTCACCAGGAGATCGCCCTCGACGCGGATGTCTCCGAAGAGGAAGCGGCTCAGATTGCCGAAGCCCTCTTCGGAATTGACCATGCCGTAGGGGCCCGAATGGGCCCGCCGCACATAGGCGCGTGCGGCCATGACGGTGGCGTCGGGCTTGGCTCCCTCCGTGCGGTCCGGCCCTACGGCCACGGCATTGTCGATCTCGACAAGCCCGTCGCTCAGCTCGCCGATGAGGCGGCGCGACATGCCCATCGCCGCCGGATAATCCGATGCCGCGGTGCCTACGAGGCAGAAGGTGTTCTCGACGGAGTAGATGCCCAGCGAGTTCACCTCCTGCCCCTTCTCCAGGCTCAGGTATTCCCGCATGTGATCCTGCGCGAAGTTGCCGACGGACATCCCGAGATTCCCGCCCAGGGACAGCAGCTGGTTGCCGAAGCCGCCCCGCGCGGTGATGCCTTTGTGCGGCGTGCCGTAGGTGAAGAAGCGGTGGACCGCCTCGCGCGCACGCGCCCAATCCTGCTTGGAGATGGGCTGGGTGCGCTTGTTCCGCAGCAATGCCCAGACTGCCTTGCATCCAGACCGTTCCGGGAAATGGTCTTCATCAAGCGGCAGGTCGTTCTGCAGGAAGGTCCGGGCGACAAGTCCGCCCATCGAGTGCGCGACGAGGTAGACCTGCGGCGCCTGGGTCGCCTCCAGGATATCCAGGATCAGCCGCGCGAGGCCCCAGCCATAGGTCTCCATGCCCGGCTCCAACCCCTCGCCGAAGGCGGAGGAGGTGGCATCATAGTAACGGTAGATCGCCAGCACGGCATTGGCCGAACGCCCCAGCTCCGCTGACTGCGCCTTCAGGGCCGCAGTCTCCCTCGTGAGCACGTCCTTGGCTTCCGCATCCAGGCCGTGCAGCCCGTCGCTGAACGCGAGGCGATAATCGTAGGGCGGCTGGCTCAGCCGCAGCACCGGCGATTCGAAGATGTGCCGTGTCGAGGCCCCGGTCCACCCGGTCCGCAACAAGGTCGAGCCGACGTTGAATCCGTTGAAGGGATCGGACGACGTGTCGTCGATCTCGCCGCTCGTCATGGCATAGCCGCGCACATAGATGATCGGCAGCAACAGCGACGACTTGGCGCGTCGCCATTCGAGGTTTGGGTCGTAGGTCTCGGACATCATGTCTTCGAGTCTCCCGCGACGGATCTTCATGCCCGTCGTCGCGGCCCACTATCGGCGCGGAACGCGCTTCCGCAACATTTATCAATGCGG
>JAQGHY010000154.1 GCA_028291455.1 Rubritepida sp.
TGTCGCCGGCCAGTGTCAGCGAGGCGATCCGCGACCTGGAGGAGCGGCTGGGCGTCCGGCTGTTCAACCGCACCACCCGTAGCGTGGCACTCACCGAGGCCGGCGGGCAACTGCTGGAACAGGTGGGGCCGGCACTCGCCACCATCGGCGATGCGGTTGCCAATATCGGCAGTTTCAGCCGCGATCCGGTCGGCACGCTCCGCATCAACGGCCCGCGCCCGGCCATCGAATTCCGGCTGATGCCCTGGGTGCTGCGCTTCATGGCGGCCTATCCCGGCATGCGCGTCGAGATCGTGTCGGAGGAGTCCTTCATCGACATCGTGGCGGCCGGTTTCGATGCCGGCGTGCGCTACGACGAGAGCCTGGACCAGGACATGATCGCCGTCTCGCTGGGGGCGCCGCAATGCTTTCGCATCGTTGGATCGCCAGCCTATTTCGCGAGCCACGGACGGCCCGCGCATCCCGAGGAGCTGGTCGCGCACCGCTGCTTCTCGCATATCTTCCCGCGCGGGAACCAGGCGCCCTGGGTCTTCGAGAAGGCAGGCCGCGAACTGCGCGTGGCGCCGCATGGCCCCTTCGCCACGACCGATTCCTCGATGGCGTTGCAGGCCGCACGGCAGGGCTTCGGACTCGCCGGGCTCTTCTCGGAATATTCCGAGGCGGACCTCGCCGCTGGCACGCTGGAATCCGTGCTGGACGACTGGTGCGAGCCTTTCCCCGGGCCCGTCCTCTACTATCCCAGCCGCCGCCTGATGCCGGCGGGGTTGCGGGCCTTCGTCGACCTCATCAGGGCCGGGTGATCACGCCGCCTGCTTGATGAACTCCGCGCAGCGCTCGCCGATCATGATGCAGCCGGCATTGGTGTTCCCGCTCACCACCGTCGGCATGATGCTGCCATCGGCGATGCGCAGATTGCCGACGCCGTTTACCCGCAGCTGCGTATCCACCACGGCGCGGTCGTCCTCGCCCATGCGGCAGGTGCCGGTCGGGTGGTAGATCGTGCCGCTGTTGCCGCGCACGAATTTCAGCCAGGACGCATCATCCTCCAGCGCACCCGGCGGCGGCGCATAGGAGGCTTCGATGTACTTGCCCAACGCCGCGGTATCCGCCAGCCGCTTGGCCAGCTTGATGCCTTCCACCATGCATTGCTTGTCGGTCTCGCTGGTGAGGTAGTTGGCAAGGATGCGCGGCTTGACCGACGGGTCGGCGCTGGCGAGCCGGATCTCGCCCCGGCTCTCGGGGCGAAGCTGGCAGACGCTGACGGTGAAGCCGGGGAATTTGTGCAGCCCCTCCTTCACGGTGTCCGCGCTCCAGGGGATGAAGTGGAACTGCACGTCCGGCGTGGCGCTCTGCGGCAGGACGCGTGCGAAGAGGCCCGAGGTGGCAGCCGCGAAGCTCAGCGGCCCCCGTCGGTTCAGCGCGAACTGCGCGCCCATGGCCGCCATGCCGAAGAAGCCCATGCGCTCGTTCACCGTGACGCGCTGGCTGGCGCGGTACATGAGCCGCGACTGCAGATGGTCCTGCAGGTTCTGGCCGACGCCGGGGATGTCGCGCTTCACCTCGATGCCCATCTCGGCCAGGTGCTCGGCCGGGCCCAGGCCGGAGAGCATCATGATATGCGGGCTGCCGATCGCGCCGGAGCTCAGCACCACCTCGCGCTTGGCCGCTATCGTGCGGGTCTCGTCGCCGACCTTGTAGACGACGCCGGTGACGCGGCCGTCCTCGATGACCAAGCGCTGCACATGGGCATCGGTGATGACGCGAAGATTCGGCCGCTTCAGCGCAGGCTTGAGATAGGCGGTCGCGGCCGAGCAGCGGAAGCCGTTGCGGACGGTGACCTGGTACCAGCCGGCGCCCTCCTGGTCGGGGCCGTTGAAGTCGGTGTTCTCGGGGAAGCCGAGTTCCTTCGCGGCGTCGATGAAGGCCCGGGGCAGCACGCCCTTTTCGCGCAGGTCGGTCACCGATAGGGGGCCGTCGGCACCGTGCAGCGCGTCCGCGCCACGCTCCTGCCGCTCGGCCTTCTTGAAATAGGGCAGGCAGTCGTCGAAGCCCCAGCCGGTGCAGCCGAGCTGGCGCCAGTGGTCATAATCCTCCGGCTGGCCGCGGATATAGATCAGCCCGTTGATCGCCGAGGAACCGCCGAACACCCGCCCGCGCGGCCAGGGCACGGAGCGCCCGTTCAGCTCCGGCTCGGCTTCGGTCATGAAGTTCCAGCTGATGGTGCGGTGGTACATGGTCTTGGCGTAGCCGATGGGGATGTGGAGCCAGGGGTTCCGGTCCAGGCTGCCGGCCTCCAGCACCGTGACGCGAATTCTCGGATCCTCGCTGAGCCGCCCCGCCAGGGCGCTGCCGGCCGAGCCGCTGCCCACCACCACGACATCGGTCTCATCCACGGCGACTCTCCCCTGATATCTTTTGTGAGGATGCTCCATCCGGGGGGCCTCCGGGTCAACTGCTTGACGCGGGCGCGCCATGGGTTTGCCATGCTCCCATGTCCCCACTCGATACCCTTGCCGAGACGCTCGGCCCCGCCGCCTGCATCCGCGACGAGGCCGAGATGGCGCCCTACGCCGTGGACTGGCGAGGCGTCTATCGCGGCGTCCCGCTTGCCGTGCTTAAGCCGGCCGATACGACGCAGGTCAGCGAGACCCTGCGCCGCTGCGCCGGGCTCGGCCTGGCCGTGGTGCCGGCGGGCGGGCGCACCTCGCTCTGCGGAGGCGCCGTGCCGATGGAGCAGGGGCCGCCGAGCGTCGTGCTCAGCCTGGAGCGCATGAACCGCCTGCGCGGGGTCGATGCGCTGGACATGTCCCTGGTCGCCGAGGCCGGCTGCACCATCGAGGCGGTGCAGAATGCCGCGACCGAGGCCGGGCGTTTCTTCCCCCTGCATTTCGGCGCCCAAGGCAGCGCCATGGTCGGCGGCGCGCTTTCGACCAACGCCGGCGGTATCCGCACGATCCGCTACGGCAATGCGCGGGACCTGGTCCTCGGCCTGGAGGTCGTGCTGCCGGACGGGCGCGTGCTGGATGACCTGCGCCGCGTCCGCAAGGACAATTCCGGCTATGCGCTGCGCCACCTCTTCATCGGGGCCGAGGGCACCCTGGGCGTCATCACCGCCGCCTCGCTGAAGCTCTTCCCGCCGCTGGCCAAGCGCGAGACGGCGCTGGTGGCGGTGCGCTCGCCGCATGAGGCGCTGCGCCTGTTGGCCCGCTGCCAGGAAAGCGGCGCCGAGCTGGTCGCCTTTGAGCTGATCGGCAAGGTCTGCATCGAGATCACCCTGCGGCACGGCACCAACATCCGCCGGCCGATGGAGCTGACCACCGACTGGTACTGCCTCATCGAGGCCGCCAGCACCCATGTTTCCATCCCCGTGCGCGAGGCGCTGGAGACGGCGCTGATGGCCGGGATCGAGGCGGGCGAGGCGGAGGATGTGGTGATCTGCGAGAGCGAGGCGCAGCGCCAGAACCTCTGGAACATCCGCGAGACCTTTCCCGAATGCTCGCGCATCGAGGCGCCGGGACTGCCGACGGATACCTGCGTGCCGGTCTCGGCCGTGCCGGAATTCCTGGACCGCGCCGCCGCGCTGATCGCGGCGCATTGGCCGGAGGGGCGGATGGTGGCGCTGGGCCATATGGGCGACGGCAACATCCACCTCTCGCTCCAGGCGCCGGCCGGTGTGGACCATGCCGCCTGGAAGGCGCGCGCCCCCGGATTCGAGATGCGCGTGGGCGAGATCGCAGTGGAACTCGGCGGCAGCTTCTCCGCCGAGCACGGCATCGGCCAGTCCAAGCGCCCGGCGATGGAGGCGCTGAAATCGCCGGTGGCGCTGGATTTGATGCGGGCGATCAAGGCTATGCTGGACCCCGAAGGGCGCATGAACCCGGGCAAGGTGCTGCCGCCCGCTTGATGCGGCCCCAGGCTGCGCCTAAACACGGCGCGACGGGGCGTAGCACAGCCTGGTAGTGCGCCTGCTTTGGGAGCAGGAGGTCGGAGGTTCGAATCCTCTCGCCCCGATACCGAATGGCCGAAATCGTGAACCCAGCGTCTTCCCGTTCGGACGGGGATCAGCGAGCGACGCCTTTCAGAGTATTCCGTCTCGCAAGCCTCCGGAGTTGAGTACATGACTGGCCTGCCCGCGAGCCGAATCACCCGCATCGAAAATATCCTGAAACGCCGCGGGCCTGCGGGTCTCAACGACGACGATTGGTTCTTGGCGAATACATCCGGGATGTTCGCCAGCGAGATCATCCGGCGCGGCCTGGCGCCGCTTCCCCCGACGGAGATGGTAGGGTCCGGCGGGGCGGATACGTCGCTGAGGATGTATGCTTATAGCGGCGCCGGCCACTACCAAAGCATCCAGCGGCGGCTGTCGGAACTCGGTTATGGCCGCGGTCATCTGAACGACATCCTCGAGTTCGGATGCGGCAATGGCCGGCTTGCCCGGATGTTTCTTCGCGAGAAGGGCTCCTATACCGGCGTCGACCTGGTGAAGCCCGGCCTCGTCTGGCTCCGCAAAAATCTCCGCTTCGGCAGATACCAGCTGGGCACCGAACTTCCCCCGCTCAAACAGCGGGCGGAACGCTTTGATGCCGTCATCAGTGTCAGCGTTCTCACGCATCTGACGGAGATGGCTCAGTCCGCCTGGCTGACGGAGTTCGCTCGCCTTCTGAAGCCCGGTGGTCTGCTTGTTCAAACCGTCAGCGGCCGGCACTCGATGGCCTTGTGCAAGCGGCACGAGAACTGGCGCGCGGCGCTGTCGGTCCCGGAAGGAGCCTTCGAGCCGCTGGCTGCAGGATTTGATGAAAAGGGCTTTGCATGGGCCCCGCACGCCGGCACGGCGGGCATGATCAGCAAGCACTACGGAATCTCCTTTCAGAACGAGCAATTCATCCAGGACAACTGGTGCAAAGACTTCGAACTGCTCGGAATCTGGGCCGGGGCCATCGATAACTGGCAGGATCTCGTGATCCTGCGCCGCAGGGACAGCAAGCTGAACGAAAGGCGGGCTGTGCCCATATTGCCCGTCTATGCCGCGGCCAATGCGCCACCTGTCGAGGCGGTAGAGTTAAAGCTGGAGCCCGCGATTCCGACTTTGGGAGAGCCATTTCGCATGGAAGCGGTGGCGCAAGGACATGATGTACACTTCAGGTATGTCATCAACGAGATAGAAGGTTACTACAACTATATTTCCGAGTGGTCCCGAAGCCCTTCCCTGAACTTCACTTGCTGGGTGCCCGGCCGCTACAATATCATCGTCCACGCGGCGTCCGGCCCGGGGAGCCACTCCGATCCGTCCATCGGCGCCGGCGTGATCGTCACAGTCTGACCATCGGCGGGACGTGGCGATAGGCTGCGCCTATTCCCGCATAAGGTGACATCCCCGTAGGCAGCCGCGCAGCGAGCGGGCAAGTTCCTATTATTGGAACCCGAGTCGGGATCCTGTCTGCCCCAAAGGATCTCGAGAATGAACCGTTTCACCAAAAGCGCGACCGCCGTCGCCGCCGCCGCCATGATCGCCGCCTTCGCCAACCCCGCCGCCGCGCAGTCGATGCCGAGGTTCTGCAACGGCGACGTCCTCGTGACGAACTCCTTCTATGCCAACGTGCTCTCGAACGGCGCGAACTCCCAGGTCGAGTATCACGGCATGTTCCAGAACCAGGATCCGAACCGCCGCACGATCACGGCGACGATGTCGGTCGTCGTCGCGCGCTTCGGCCCCTGGGAAATCACCCGTCCGCTCGCACGCTTCGATCTCGCATCGTACCAGCAGAACAACGTCGTCCTGATGGTCCTGCGCAAGTCCAACCCAGCCGGCGCGGGCGCCCCCTCGGCGAACGACGTCGGCGCGCAGATCCGCTTCACCTGCGCCTTCGCCCCGCCGCCGCGCTAAGCGAGCGCCTTGATATCGCCCGGCCGGAGCAATCCGCGCCGGGCGAACTCGTCAAATCTGCCGCAGCAGCGGCGTCAGCAGCAGGATCGCCGCGAAGGTCCCGACGGCAACCGCGCCGATGCGCGGGACGAACCCGCCCCATCCCCGGCGCCGCGCCGCCCCGCCGAGTGTCGCCCCAGCGGCGATCCAGCCGAGGGCCACGCAGGCCAGCAGCGCCAGAAAGCCGGCCATATAAGGCCAGATCCTGGGGGCGCCGAAGGGGATGATCCCCAGCGCGAAGATGATCGCCTTGGGATTCAGCAGGGTCGTGACGAAGACCTGCGCCGGCGTCACCACGTTCCCGAGCGTCCATGCCGCCCCGCCCCGCCGCCAAAGCCGGACCGCCAGCAGCAGCAGATAGGCTCCCACCGCCGCGCGCATCGCGGTCGCCAGAACCGGCGTGCCGGCGAGCATCGGCCCCAGGACCAGGCCGATCGTCAGGATCGAGATGGTGTAGCCCGCCACCTCGGCCGGGATCAGCGCGAGCGCGCGCCGCAGCCCCACGCTGGCGCCGCCGGTCGCCAGCAGCGTGTTGGTGGGACCAGGTGTGGCCAGGATCGCCAGGACGGCCAGGATGAAAATGAGCGGATCGGTCATCGGCGCTCAGGTAGTGAAGAGCGGGCGCAGATTACGCCGCACGCGATCCAGCACGGTGCCGTCGCCCTCGGGCAGCGTGAACTTCTGCCCGGTGATCGTCTCGAAGGCCTCGATATAGACCGCCGCCGTCCCGAGAATCAGCTCCTCCGGAATTTCCGGGATCTCGTCGTGATAGGGATCGCACCGGGCCGCAACCCAATTCCGCACGAAGTCCTTGTCAAAGCTCTCCGGCTTCTCGCCCACTTCGAAGCGGGCCGGATAGCTCGCCGCGCGCCAGTAGCGGCTGCTGTCGGGCGTGTGGATTTCGTCGGCCAGGACGATGCGGCCCTGCGCATCCGTGCCGAACTCGTACTTGGTATCGGCGAGGATTAGGCCGCGCTCCGCCGCCAATGCCTGGCCGCGGGCAAAAAGCGCGAGCGCATAGGTGCTGAGCTGTTCCCATTGCGCCTCGGTAAGCAGCCCGCCAGTAAGGATTTCCTCGCGCGACAGCGGCGCGTCATGGTCGCCGTAGGAGGCCTTGCTGGTCGGCGTGATGATGGGGTGCGGCAAGCGCTCGTTATCGCGCATCCCGTCGGGTAGGCGCAGGCCGTACATCTCGCGCCGGCCGGCCTTGTACATGGTCAGGACCGAGGTGCTGGTCGTGCCCGCCAGATAGTCCCGCACCACGATCTCCACCGGCAGGATATCCAGCCGCTGGCCGATGACGACGTTGGGGTCGGGATAGGCCAGGACATGGTTCGGGCAGATATCCGCGGTCTGCTCGAACCAGAAGCGCGCGGTCTGCGTGAGCACCTGGCCCTTGAACGGGATCGCGCAGAGGATGCGGTCGAAGGCGCTCAGCCGGTCGGTCGCGATGAGCACGCGGCGCCCGTCCGGCAGGTCGTAATTTTCGCGCACCTTGCCGTGGTAGTGGTTCGGCAACTCCGGAATATGCGCGTCGCGCAGAACCAGGTGGGCGTGCGGGCGGAGCGCTTCGATGTCCATGGCGTCAGGCCGCTGCCTCGGCGCGCTGCACCTCGTAGGATTTGCCGTTCACCAGCGCGGCCTCGAGCAACGTCACATCCAGCCCGGCGGCGCGGCCGGTCTCGACCAGATAGCCGATGATGTGGTCGGCCTCGATGGCCCCTCCGTCCTTCAGGTCGCGGAACATGGAGGCCGTGGAGGTCGATTTCGGATTGGTGAAGTTGCGCTCCATGCCGGTCAGCTGCGCCTCGGGCACGGGGTGCCCGCTGGCGGCGGCGATGGCGGCGGAGAGCCGGAACATGCGCAGCACCAGATCCTGACCGCCCGCACGAATGATCTGGCCGATATTGGCGCGCATCATCACCGTGAGCGCGGCGAGCGAGCCCAGCATGACGAGCTTGGCCCACATATCGCCCATGATGTCGGCCGAGGCCGTGGCCTTGATATGCGGCGCCGCCTGAAAGACGCGCTCCAGTTCCGAGACACGCGGCGAGATGCCGCCCGCGATCTCGCCGAAGACGATATCGGCGGTCGGCGCCATGTGCAGGATATGCCCCTCGGAGGACATAGTCCCGGCAATGCGCGCGAGGCCGCCGAGCACGGCCTTATCGCCGAAGGCATCCTGCAACGCCTTCAGGTGCGAAAAGCCGTTCAGCACCGGAAGGATCGCGGTGCCGGGCCCGACGGCCGGGCGGATGGCGTCGATGGCGGACGGCAGGTCATAGGCCTTGCAACTGACCAGCACGGCGTCCCAGCCTGTGCCGGGCGCCTCCGCCGTCACGGTGCGGACCGGCAGGCTGAAATTGCCGAGCGGGCTTTCGACGACCAGCCCGTCCTTGGCGATCTGCGCCTGGCGCCGGGGGCGGACCAGGAAGGCGACGTCGCTCGCCGCGCCGCCCTGGACAAGCCGCGCGCCATAATAGCCGCCGAGTGCGCCGGCGCCGAGGATCAGGATACGCATGTCGGAACCACCTTTTGCGGAGCGCGCCCATTGGGAGGTTTGCTCGGGCGTCCAGAATCATCTTCCGGTTTGCCCTGTCAATGAGGGCCGGCTTCATCCGTCCGGGCCTAGCGCTCGCCCTCCGGCGTGCGCGCCGCGTATTCCGCCCAGGCGGCGTGGCGGTCGCCGAGGCTGCGCCAGTCGCCGCTTTCGATGCGCGGAAATTGCTCGGCATTGTCCACGACATAGGCGAAGGCGCGCTCGACGCCGTTCGCCACGCGCACCGGCAGCACCGTGCGCCGGTACCACCCGCCGGGCGCTCCGACCGGCGCGGCGCCCTCCAGCGCATCCAGATGGGCCAGCCGCTCCAGCGGCAGCTCCATGATCTCGCCATGCACCGCGCCTTCGCCGAGCGTCATGACGGGGTAGGGGCCGCAATCATGCAGCACCCCGCGCACCATGCCCGAGCGCCGCGACAGCCCGGCCAGATGGTGGGCATTGGCCTCCCCGGTCATCAGCGTGCCGTAGACGAAGAGGTGCCGGATGGCCGGCCGCGGCACCGCGCCCAGCGCCGCCTCCTCCAGCATGCCCTGCGCTAGGCCGTGCGCCGCCTTTCCGCGCCGGACGACGGCGAGGTAGTCGGCATGCGGGGCGTGGAAGCCCTGGCTCGGCGCCACATAGGTCATGACGTCCGCGACCGTGCCGTCCGGCAGCACCGCTTGGCGGTAGACCCGGCGGTAGTGCCGCGGCGCGCCCTCCTTCACGTCCAGCGCACGCAGCGCCGTCGCATTGGGGCGGAAGATCATGCCGTCCACCGCCTGGCCCGGACGATCGCGCAGGTTCAGCGCGCCGCCCCGCCGGGAGACGGCATAGCGGTCGAAGACCAGCTCCGTATCCAGCAGCAGCGCCTGAGTTACGGGTACGAGCTTCGCCCCACGGAAATCCCAGCGTGCGCAGAAGCTGCGCCAGTCCAGCGCATCGAGGTTCGAGCCGTAGCCGAAATACAGCGTCATTCCAGCGCCGCCCGTGCCTCCGCCAGGGCCGCGCGCTGCGCCTCGGACACCTCGGGATAGTGCAGCTTGAGCCCCTCCAGCGCCTGGTTCATGGCAGCGACGACGACGAGGCGCGTGAACCACTTCTGGTCCGCCGGCACGATGTACCAGGGTGCTTGCGGCGTGGCGGTGGCGGTGATCGCCTCCTCATAGGCATCCATGTAGCTGTCCCAGTGGCGGCGCTCGGCCACGTCGCTCGGGCTGAATTTCCAGTTCTTCTCGGGCTCGTCGAGGCGCTTGAGGAAGCGCGCCTTCTGTTCCTTCCGCGAGACGTTCAGGAAGAACTTCAGCACCACCGTGCCCTGCCGCGCGAGGTAGCGCTCATAGCTCGCGATATCCTCCAGCCGCTCACGCCAGATGTGCTTCGTCACCAAAGACGGCGGCAGCTGCTGGCGAGCCAGGATGTCGGGATGGACGCGGGCGACCAGCACCTCCTCATACCAACTCCGGTTGTGGATCCCGATCATGCCCCTTTGCGGGATAGAGCCGATGTGCCGCCAGAGGAAATCGTGATCGAGCTCCGTCGCGCTGGGCTGCTTGAAGCTGGTGACGTGGCAGCCCTGTGGGTTGAGCCCGGTGAAGACGTGCTTGATGGTCCCGTCTTTTCCGGCCGCGTCCATGGCCTGGAAGATGCAGAGGATGGACCAACGGTCCTGCGCGTAGAGCTTGTCCTGATGCTCCGACAGCCGTTCCACGCCGAGCCGCAGCAGGTTGGCTGCCTTGTCCTTCGGGAATTGCAGGCCGGCGGTATCCTCGGGCTGGTGATGCTTCAGCTTGAAGCCCTTGCCCTTCTCGATGCGGTAATCCGCCAGGATCTTGTAGATGTCGATCTTCATAGAGCCGATTTTGGCAGCAGGGCATGGCCGCGCCAAGCCCAAAGCGCGGCCGCACCCTGGATGCAGAGCGTGAGCCCCATGGCCCAACCGTAGCCCGCGCTGTGCCAGCCCCCGGCTTCAGATCGCGGCCAGAGATCCAGGATGGCCCCGATCGTCACCTGCAGGACGAAGACCATCACCAGCATCGAGCCGTTGATGGCCGTCGCCACCCGCCCCGCCAGCTCCGGCCCGAAGCGCTGCCCCACCGCCGCATAGCCCGAGGGTCCCGCCGAACCCGCCATGGCGAAGCAGAGCCAGACGAGGCAGAGCGCGCCCAGCCCCGAGGGCGCGGCGAAGATCAGCACGGATTGGATGCACAACAGCGCACCCGTTGCGATGCAGGGCACCAGCACCGGCGAGAAGCCGCGTGCCTGGAAAAAGCTCGCGGCTTGGCCGGTCAGCAGGCTGCCGGCCGCCGCGCCGCAGGCATAGGCGAAGAGAATGATG
Organism: Rubritepida sp.; assembly: GCA_028291455.1. Taxonomy (GTDB): domain Bacteria; phylum Pseudomonadota; class Alphaproteobacteria; order Acetobacterales; family Acetobacteraceae; genus Roseococcus. Next base: position 10,801 of record JAQGHY010000154.1, read on the forward strand.
CCCCGCGCCCCGTCCTCATGCCCGGCGACGTCGCGCAGCCAAGGTCCGGCCCAGAGCCCCTGATAGACGAAGTTCATCGAGGTCAGCATCAGGATCATGGGCACGAAGCGGCGGAAATAAGCGTGCCGGAAAATCGGCCCGAACGCCGCCACTTCTGCGCCCAGGCCGCGCCGGGGCGGCTTCACGTAGCCCGGCGGCGTGTCGACGACGGAGAACCAGATCCAGACCGCGATGACGCAGGCCAACACGGCAAAGATGAAGAAGCCCCCGCGCCAGCCGGTCAGCGGGATCAGGCTCTGCATCGGCAGCGTCGCCACCATCCCGCCGAGGGCGCCGACAAAGACCCCGCTGCCGGTCATCGCGGCGACACGGGCGCGGGGGAACCACTGCGTATTGGCCTTGAGCATGGCCATCAGCCCCGCGGCGATGCCAATGCCAGTGATGAAGCGCCCGAGGCCGAGCAGCAGCACGTTGTCGGCAAGAGCGCACAGCAGAAAGCCCAGGCCGGCAGTCAGCGACAGCACCGTCTGCACCCGCCGCGCCCCGAAGATGTCCAGCGCGATGCCGACCGGCAGCTGCGAGGCCGCATAGGCCACGAAGAGCACCGCCGCCAGCAGCCCGAGATCGGAGGCGGAGAGCGCGAATTCCAGCGCCAGCAGCGGGCCGATCACGGCCATGACGGCGCGGCTCGCCTGGTTGAGGAAGTTCACCGCGGCGAGCGGCAGCGTGACGCGCAGGAAGATCGGCATGTCAGTCGATCCGTAGCCGGATGCTGACGGGGCAATGGTCCGAGAGGCGGTCACGCATGACGGGGTCGCGCTCGGCATAGACCATGACGCGCAGGCTGTTGCGGATCATCCAGCTGCGCGCCGCCCCGCCCAGGAAGATGTGCTCGATGAAGGGCCGCCCGCCGCGCGGATCGCTCCAGCAGGGGTTGGAGACGCCCTCATTGGCGCGGGTCAGCGGTGCCGCTGCGTTGAGGCCGGCCAGCACCTCGTCGCCCGGCCCTGCAAAGCGGCGGTTGAAGTCGCCGAGGATGGCGAAGGCCGCGCCCTCCTGACGCCGCTGGGCTACCCATCCGGCCAGGACCGTGGATTGCTGCATGAGCGTCTCGCAATCGCGCCCGCGATCCGAGGCCTCGCGGCAGCCGGCCTTGAGATGCACGGAGAGCAGCCGCAGCATCCGCCCCTCCACCTCTACCGTGATGTCGGTGCCGCGCCGCAGCGAGAAGCGGGCGGTGGGGTTGAGGTCCAGCTCCTCCAGATCGGCGTTGCGGATGGCGCGCAGGGTGCGACGTACGGCGAAGCCGGTGCGCTGGACGTCGCGCTCGTCGGGGAAGAGGAAGGTATAGTCGCGCGGGTCGAAGATGCGCGCGGCGGCCTCCGGGCCGTCCACCTCCTGGAGCGCGATCACGTCGGCATCGAGCCGGCGCGCGTATTCGGCGAGCCGCGTGAAGTCGCCGGGCTGACGGGGCGTGAGGTCACGCGGGAGGGCGGGATCGTTCGGCGAACGCAAAGTGAGCCAGGCAATGTTCCAGGTGGCGAGCTTGATTTCCGCGGCCTGTGAGGGAACGGCCAGCAGCAAGGCGAGGACGATCAGGAAAGGGCGCATCCTGCCACTCTGGCGGCAAACGCCGCCTGGCACCATGCTTCGGCGGGTTCCGAAACATCGCGCGCCGTGCTGCGATAGGTTCCACGCATGTCCAATTTAGCCACCATCGCCGCCCTGATCGGCGACCCCTCCCGCGCCGCCATGCTCCAGGCCCTGCTGCCCGGCGAGGCGTTGACGGCGGGCGAACTGGCGCGCGTCGCGCAGATCGGCGCAGCGGCAGCCAGCGCCCAGATCAAGGCGCTGGTGGAGGCCGGGCTGGTTGCCGTCCATGCCCAGGGGCGGCACCGCTACCACCGGCTGGCGGGCGAGGAGATCGCCGCCGCGCTCGAAACGTTGATGGCGCTGCCGCAAGTCAGCCCGCGCAAGTCCTGGCCGCATGGCGATGGATTCCGCAAGGCGCGGCTGTGCTGGCATCACTTGGCGGGGCAACTCGGCGTGGAATTGCATGCTCGGCTCACGGGCGACGGCTGGATCGCGGCGGCGCCGGGCGGCTGGCTCGTCACGGATGCCGGCGAGGCGCGTTTCGGAAAGCTGGGCGTGGACCTCGCCACCGCGCGCCGCTCACCCCGTTTCGCCTGCGACTGCATGGATTGGTCCGAGCGGCGGCCGCATCTCTCGGGCGGGCTGGGGCGCGAGGTGACGGGAATGATGATCCGCCGGCTCTGGCTCACCCGGATCGAGCCGCTGGCGACCGACACGCTGCAGCGCCGCCGGCTGGCCTGCACGCCGGAAGGCGCACGGGCGCTGGCCGCGGAGTTCGGCATCGCGGCATGACTCCAGCAGGACGGGTGGCTTTCGCCCTGGCGGCCATGACGGCCGCCTCGCAGTTCCACCGCGCGGCGATCGGCGTGGTGGCGCCGGAGCTCGCGGCCGATCTCGGCCTCGGGCCGGCCGGGTTGGGCATGGCGAATACAGTGTTCTTCGGGGCGCTGCTGATGGCGCAATTGCCGGTCGGCGTGGCGCTGGACCGCATCGGGCCGCGGCGGCTGGTGGCCTCGCTCACGGTTTTGGCGGTGCTGGGATCGGCGGCGCAGGCGCTGGCGCAGGATGGGCCGCAATTCCTCGCCGCGCGCTTCGTGCTGGGGCTGGGCTGCGCGGCGAGCTTCATGTCGGCCGTCGTGCTGTCGGGGCGCTGGCATCGCGGGCCGGCGCTGACGCGGGCCATCACCGGCATCTATGCCTGGAGCCAGGCGGGTATCCTCGCCGCCGGCGCACCGCTCGCGGTGATCTCGGGGCTGCTGGACTGGCGCGGCGCCTTTCTGATGTCTGCAGTGCTGACGGGGTTGATCGGCGCGGTCTGGTGGCGCTTCGCGGCGGATGATCCGCCCGGCACTCCACAGCGGACCGCCTCGCGCGAGAGCCTGACCGAAGTCTTGGCCGGGCAGTTCCGGGTCTGGGCCACGCCGGGGCTGATCCGCATCCTGGCCTTGCATACCTTTGCCTATGCGGTGATGGCGACGCTGCTGGCGCTCTGGGCCGGCCCGTACCTGCATGACGTGTTCGGGCTGGATGCGGCGGTGCGCGGCGCCGTGCTGCTGGCGATGGGCCTGGCCGTACCCGCCGGGCAGCTCGTCGTTCCGCCGCTGGAGCGCATGCTGGGGCGGGAGCGGGCGATCGTCGCCTCGGCGCTGGTGGTGGTGGCGACGATGCTGGTCCTGGCGGCCTGGCCGGCGCTGCCCTTGGCGATGGCCGTCCTGCTGCTGATGCTCTCCTGCTTCTTCTCGGCCTATCCAATCCTGCTGGTGACGCAGGGTCGCGGGTTGTTCCCGGAGCATCTGGTCGGGCGCGGCGTGACGACGGTCAATCTGGCGCAGGTGCTGGGCTCGGCCGCGCTGCCGGCGCTGGTGGGATGGGCGGTCGCGGTGGTGGGCGTCGGCGAGGCCGGCTATCGCGCGGGTTTTCTACTGATGGGTGCGTCGCTGGCGATGGGGATCGTGGGGTATCGAACGTTGCCGCGCGGATGACGGACGTCCGCGGAGGGCTGGAGCTTGGCTTCCGCACGGGTCTAGGTTGAATGCGCCAGACCAGGAGCCGCGCCCATGACCGTCTCGATCCTCGAACAGCGCCGCATCGAGGCAGCCTTCGCCAAGGGCATCTTCGAGGAGATGACGGCGACGCTCGGCGAGGAACAGGCGACGTCCATCCTCTCCAGCGCCATCATCAAGCTGGCGCAGAAGACCGGCGCGACAATGGCCGCCGAAGCGCCCGAACCCAGCATCGCGCACTTCGCGGAGTTGATGGAGCGCTGGAAGCTGGACGACGCGCTGCGCATCGAGGTGCTGCGCCAGGACGAGACGCATTTCGACTTCAACGTCACGCGCTGCCGCTACGCGGAAAGCTATCGCGAGATGGGCCTGGGCAAGCTCGGCGCCGTGCTCTCCTGCAACCGCGACGGCGCCTTCTGCGAGGGCTACGATCCCAAGCTGAAGCTGGAACGCACGCAGACCATCATGTCCGGCGCCACCCATTGCAACTTCCGCTACACGCGCGAGGCGTGAGCTACGTCGCCACCGACGCCGCCGGCTATGAACGCAGCATGGGCCGCTGGAGCCGCGCTCTGGCCGAGCCCTTCCTCGATGCGCTGGCCTTGCCGGAAGGCCTGCGCGTGCTGGATGCGGGTTGCGGCACGGGCGCGCTGAGCGCCGCGATCCTGAAGCGGGACCGCACGGCGCAGTTGACCGGCGTGGATCTCGGCGTCGCTTTCGTCGAGGCGGCGCGGGCCGCGCTGCCCCAGGCCCGGTTCGAGCAGGGCGACATCGCCAACCTGCCGCTGGCGGACGCCACGCAGGATGCCGCGCTGGCGCTGCTCGTCCTCGGCTTCGTTCCCGATCCGGCCGCCGCCACGGCCGAACTGCGCCGCGTGACGCGCCCCGGTGGGCTGGTGGCCACGGCGATGTGGGATTTCTTCGGCGGCTTCCCGTTCCTGCGCCTCTTTGCCGATACCGCCGCCGCCTTGCTGCCGGAAGCGGCCGCCTGGCGCGCCCGACACTGGCACGCACCCATCGGCAGTCCCGGGCGGCTGGGCGCGCTATTCGCCGGCGCCGGGCTCCACGATATCAGTGAGACGGACATCGCCATTCGCCAGGATTTTGCGGATTTCGACGATTGGTGGAGCCCCTGGCTCACCGGGCAGGGCATCGTCGGCGCCTTCATCGCGGGGCTCGAACCGGCGCCGCGCGTCATGCTGGAGGCGGCATTGCGCCGGGCCTGGGGTACCGATGGCCCGCGCAGCTTCGCGGCCACGGCCCGGCTGGTGGTCGGCCGCGCCTAGTACATATTGGCGCGCAGCCTGTCCTCGGCCACGGCGTCATAGGCAACCGGGTCCATGCCGTTCTTCTTATGCGCCGCCAGCAGCGCGCCCATGGTCGGCACGCCCTCGGCCTTCCTGCGCCCGTCCCAGAGCTGCGACCGCATCATCGCCTTGGCGCATTGCATGAAGATCTCGTGGATCTCCACGATCAGCACCGTCGTCGGCAGCTTGTCCTGGGCGATGCACCGTCCGCGCAATTCGGGATCGGCCGAGATGGTGGCGGTGCCGTGCACCCGCATCGTCTCGCCCATTCCCGGCACGAGGAAGAGCAGCGAGACGCGGTTGTCGTCGATGATGTCGCGATAGCCGTCCAGCCGGTTGTTGCCCTTCCGGTCAGGCAGCATCAGGTGCTTGTCGTCCAGCGGCACCACGAAGCCAGGCGCATCGCCGCGCGGGGTGATGTGGTTGCCCTTCCGGCCCTGCGTGCCCAGCAGGCAGAAGGGGCTGGCGGCGATATAGGCGCAGGTCGTCGGGTCCAGCCGGGTCGTGGATTTGTTGGCGGCGACCTCCGAGACCTTGCCATAGAGCTCTTCGAGGGCGGCGGCGGAGGTGATGGCGTACGGGTTCATCCCGTCATGGTGGCGAAACTTCCGGTCCGACGCTATACGAAAAAACTTCAACCAATCTCTGAAGAAGCCATGGCTGGGCACTCGCAGTTCAAGAACATCATGCACCGCAAGGGTGGGCAGGACGCCAAGCGCGCCCGGGCCTTCGCCCGAATCGGCCGCGAAATCACGGTGGCCGCGAAGTCCGGCCTGCCGGACCCGGCGCATAACCCGCGCCTGCGCGTCGCGCTGGTCGCCGCGCGGCTGGCGAATATGACCAAGGACGCCGTGGACCGCGCCATCAAGAAGGCCAGCGGCGCCGGAACGGGCGAGGATTACGCCGAAATCCGCTACGAGGGCCGTGGCCCAGCCGGGGTCGCCCTCATCGTCGAGGCGCTGACCGACAACCGCAACCGCACCGCGAGCGACCTGCGCTCCATGTTCAGCAAGCATGGCGGCGCGATGGGCGAGACGGTGACCTTCCAATTCGACCGCGTGGGCGCCGTTCGCTTCGCCGCCGGCGTCGCCGACGCCGACACCATGCTGGAAGCCGCCATCGATGCCGGCGCTCAGGACGTGACCAGCGGCGAGGAGGTCCACGAGATCCTGACCGCTCCGGAGGACCTCAACACCGTCCGAGATGCGCTCGAAGCCCGCTTCGGCGAGGCCCAGGCCGCGCGGCTGGAGTGGAAGCCGAACATGACCGTGGAGCTGGATGAGGATGGGGCCACCTCCATCTTCAAGTTCATCGACCTGCTCGACGACCATGACGACGTGCAGCAGGTCTACGCCAACTTCGAGGTGAGCGACGCCGTGTTGGCGAAGCTCGCGGAATAGCTTTGGCACTCCCGGCTAATCGCCCCGTCGGCACGGTCCGCATCCTGGGCATCGACCCGGGCCTGACCCATACAGGCTGGGGCCTAATCGAAAGCGCCGGTTCGCATCTGCGCTATATCGCGGCGGGTGCCATCAGCACCCTGGCCAGCGACGAGCTTTCGCATCGGCTGGTGCTGATCCACAACGGGCTGTCGCACCTCATCGGCGAGTGGTTGCCCGACGAAGCCGCGGTCGAGCACACCTATGTCAACAAGAACCCCGCCGCCGCGCTGAAGCTGGGCCAGGCGCGCGGCGTGGCGCTGCTGACGCCTGCACTCGCCGGCCTGCCCGTCGCCGAATACCAGGCGATGGAGGTCAAGCGCGCCGTCGTCGGGACCGGCCATGCCGACAAGATCCAGGTGCAGGACATGGTGAAGCGCCTGCTGCCCGGTGCCGTGCTGAAGCGTGCCGATGCGGCCGACGCCCTGGCCATCGCCATCTGCCATGCCCACCATCGCGGCACCCGAGACATGATGGCCAGGTTGATGCGCGCATGATGGCCGCCGATTCAGCCCTTCGGCGCAAGAGCGCCTGCGGTCATCGGAGGCAAGCATGATCGGCAGCCTCAAGGGCTTCGTGGAATCGACGCAGGACGGCGCCTGCGTGCTCGACGTGCAAGGCGTCGGCTACCTCGTCGCATGCAGCCGCAAGACGCTGGACCGGCTGACCGCGCATGTCGGCATCCAGAAGCTGCTGATCGAGACCCGCGTCAGCCAGGACGCCATCACCCTCTACGGCTTCCTCGATGCGTCCGAGCGTGAGGCGTTCCGGGCGCTGAACGAGGTGAAGACGGTCGGCCCGCAGAAGGCGCTGCTGGTGCTGTCCGGCCTGGCGCCGGACCAGCTCGCCAAGGCCATCGCCGCCAAGGAACGCAAGCGGCTCTCCGAGGTGAAGGGCCTCGGCGCCGCCACCGCCAACCGCGTCATCGACGAGCCGGCGATGCAGAAATGGGCCGTGGGCCGCGCGACGCCGGAGGAAGACGGCGGCGGCGTGCCGCTGGCCCCCGTGGCACCGGAAACGCCCGAGGCCGACGCGATCAGCGCCCTGCTCAACCTCGGCCTCAAGCGCCCCGAGGCGGAGCGTGCCGTGGCCCGCGCCAAGGCCCAGCTCGGCGAAGGCAGCGAGTTGAACGCCCTCATCACCCTCGCTTTGCGTGAGTCGGCGCGATGAGCGACCGCATCACCGCCGGCGAGCGCCAGGAAGAGGATGCGGGCGAGGCCAACCTTCGCCCGCAGCTCCTCAGCGAATTCACCGGGCAGAAGCTGCTGCGGGAGAACCTGTCCATCTTTATCCAGGCCGCCTCCACCCGCGGCGAGGCGCTGGACCACGTGCTGCTCCATGGCCCGCCCGGCCTGGGCAAAACCACGCTGGCGCAGATCGTCGCGCGCGAGATGGGCGTGGGCTTCCGCGCCACCTCCGGCCCGGTGCTGCAAAGGGCAGGGGACCTCGCCGCGATCCTGACCAACCTCCAGCCGCGCGACGTGCTGTTCGTTGACGAAATCCATCGTCTCCAGCCGGTTATCGAGGAAACGCTCTATCCGGCGATGGAGGATTTCCAGCTGGACCTCATCATCGGCGAGGGCCCGGCCGCGCGCACCGTGCGGATCGACCTGCCGCCCTTCACCCTGATCGGCGCCACCACCCGTTCCGGCCTGCTCTCGACGCCGTTGCGCGACCGTTTCGGCATTCCGCTCCGGCTGAACCTCTACACGCCCGAGGAGCTGTTCCGCATCGTCCGCCGCGGCGCCGAAAAGCTGCGCTTCGCCCTCTCCGAGGACGCCGCCCGCGAGATCGCCAACCGCAGCCGGGGCACACCGCGCATCGCCGGCCGCCTGCTGCGCCGGATCCGCGATTTCGCCGTGGTCGAGGGCCGCGTCGCCGATCGGGCCATGGCGGACGCCGCGTTGGCCCGCCTCGAGGTCGACGCCAAGGGCCTGGACGCGATGGACCGGCGCTACCTCCGCCGCATCGCCGAGCACCACAATGGCGGCCCGGTCGGCGTGGAAACGCTGGCTGCCGCCCTCTCGGAGAGCCGCGACACGCTCGAGGATGTGGTCGAACCTTTCCTCATCCAGGAAGGTCTGGTGCTCCGCACCCCTCGCGGCCGCATGCTTGGCGAACCCGGCTGGCGCCACCTGGGCATGACCCCTCCCGCCGGCACGGCGATCCAGCCCGACCTGCTGGACCCCGCCTAGGTGGACTACGCCCATCGCCTCGCCATCCGCGTCTATTACGAGGACACCGATGCCGGCGGCGTGACCTACCACGCGAACTATCTGCGCTGGGCCGAGCGCGCCCGGACCGAGGCCCTCCGGGACATCGGCCTGCCCCATGCCGACATGCAGCGGTTACATGGCTGCTTCATGGTGGTGCGGCGCGTCACGGTGGAGTATGCACGGCCCGCGCGACTCGACGACGAGGTGACAGTGATCACACGAATCCATCGCGCGGCCGCCAGCCTCCAGCTTTCGCAGGAGGTACGGCGCGGGGAGGAGAGACTGGCCTGGCTCGATGTGACGCTCGCCTGCGTGGATGCGGCGAGCCTTGCTCCGCGCCGCTTGCCTGAACCCTGGCTGGGCGCCCTTCGCGCCCGGATCGTCCTGCCCGAAACGACCCCTTAGGAGGCTTTGCCCCTTGAACCCCGTCACTTCAGCACCGCTCGCCGCCGCCGCCCACGATCTTTCGCTCTTCAGCCTGTTCATGCAGGCCGACTGGGTCGTGAAGACCGTGATGGTCGCGCTGCTCCTGGCGAGCGTCTACGTCTGGGCCATCGCCTTCGAGAAGTTCACCACCCTGCGCCGCGCCCGGCGCGAGGCGGACGAATTCGAGGACCGCTTCTGGCGCGGCGGCAGCCTGGATGAGCTGTACCGCGCCCAGGGCGAGCACCCGGGCCATCCCATGGCCGCGATCTTCGTCGTCGGCATGCGCGAATGGCACGCCAGCACGGCCGCCGGCACCGGCGCCATGATGGTCGCCGGCACGCGCGAGCGGGTCGAGCGCGCCATGGCCGTCACCATCCAGCGCGAGATGGAGCGGATGGAGAAACGCATGACCTTCCTCGCCTCCACCGGCGCGGCGGCGCCCTTCGTCGGGCTGTTCGGCACGGTCTGGGGCATCATGAACAGCTTCACCGCCATCGCCGGCATGCAGAACACCAACCTCGCCGTGGTGGCGCCGGGCATCGCCGAGGCGCTCTTCGCCACTGCGGTCGGCCTGGTGGCCGCCATTCCCGCGGTGCTGATCTACAACATGCTGGCCTCGCAGTTCGGCAAGTTTGCGGGACGGATGGAGGGTTTCGCCTCCGAATTCGGCGCCATCCTGGCCCGCCAGACCGAGGCGGCCGCCAATGCGCCGCGCGCGGCGGCGGCGGAGTAGAAGCCATGGCTGGTCCGCTGATGAAGCGTGGGGGAGGCCGCGGGCGCTATCGCCCGATGTCGGAGATCAACGTGACGCCCTTCGTGGACGTCATGCTGGTGCTGCTGATCATCTTCATGGTGGCCGCGCCGATGATGACATCCGGCGTCCCGGTCGACCTGCCCCGGACCTCGGCCCAGCCGCTGAACCAGGAGCAGGAGCCGCTGACCATCAGCGTCGATCCGCAGGGCCGCATCTTCCTCCAGGAGACGGAGGTTCAGCTCGATGGCCTCGTGACGCAGCTGCAGGCGATCGGCCAGACGCAGCAGGCTGGCCAGCCGGAGCGGCGCATCTTCGTCCGTGGTGACCGCGCCATCAGCTACGGCCGCGTCATGGAGGTGATGGGAACGATCAGCGCCGGCGGCTTCACTCGCGTGGCCCTTCTGGCCGAACAGGCCAATCCCGGGCCGCGCGCCGCCGCCCCCGCGGCGGCACGGCCCGCAGCGCCCGCGCCAAGAGGCACGGCACCACGCTGAGCATGGACGAGCGGCGCTTCCGCCTCTGGGTCTGCCTGTCCTTTGGCCTGCACCTCCTGGTGCTGGTCGCGATTCTGCTCGACCTCGACCCCAAGCGCATCGACGAGCCGCGCGAGCAGGCGATCGCCGTGGAACTGATCGCGCCCGCTCAGACGGCCCAGGGCGATACCCCCGCGCCCCATCCGGCGCCCCCTACGACCGTTCCTGCCCCGCCGACGCCCGAGCCGCCCGAGGTCGAGCAGCCGCGCAACGCGCCGCCCGCGCCGCCGCCGCCCCCTCCGCCGCCCCCGCC
>JAQGHY010000177.1 GCA_028291455.1 Rubritepida sp.
TTCCGCGGAAGGCGAAGCGCGTTAGCGAGCCGCCGGGCGCGGCGTCGAGGATGGTCTGCGCCATCAACGTCGCCTGGAGCGGACCATGGACGATGAGGCCGGGATAACCCTCCTCCTGCGTCACATAGGATTGGTCGTAATGGATGCGGTGGCCGTTGCCCGTCAGCGCGGAGTAGCGGAACAGCAGCAGCGGATCGGGCACCAGGTCGAGCCGCGCATCGGCGGCGAAATCCGGCCCAGCTTCGGCCGGGCGGACGGCCGCGCCCTCGGTGCCGCGATAGACGATGTCGTGCTCCTCGCTGAGCACCGGCCCGCGCGGGCCGGTGATCTCGTGCCGCACTGTGACGAAGACGAGCCGGCCGGAACCGCCGGATTTCTCCGAGACCGCCTGGATGGTCGAAAGGCGCTGCACCCGGTCATCAGCGCGCAGGGCGTTGGCGAGGAAGTCGAGCCGCCCGCCGGCCCACATGCGGCGCGGCAGGTCATGCACGGGTGGCAGGAAGCCGCCGCGCTTCGGGTGACCGTCCGGCCCGACCTCGCCAGGAACCCGCCAGTCCTGGAACAGCATCCAGTGCCAGAGCGGCGGAATGTCGCCCTCGGGCATCGGGCGGCCGAGCGTGGCGGCGAGGCCCTCGACGAGGCGGGGATCGAGGCGGTCCTCGCGGGTCTCGGTGCGGCCGATATAATCCTGGTGGGTCATGGATCCTCGCGTCGGAAGATGCGGTAATCGTTGAAATCGGCAATCTGGCGGTAGCGGCGGAAGGTCTCCGCGAAGCGTGGATCTCGGCCGAAGTATTCGAGGAAGTCGAAGTCGCCGCCGCAATAGGGCAGCGCCGTATGGCCCGAGACCATCAGGGCCTCCGGCGGGTTGTTCGGGAAGTCGCGGGTCACGGCGTCCCAGATTAGCCGCTCGCCAGGGCCCATTTCGGCCGGTGCGCGGTAGCGCGCGCCGTTCGGCAGGCAGGTCTGGTTGGCGCCCTGGAGCAGCCACAGATTCATGGTCGGCAGGGTTGAGAGCGCGCCGGCATAATTCACGATAGGAAAGACCGGGAAGATATCCGGCGAGAGGACCAGCACGCGGCCACCCCGCGCGGCGCCGCGAAGCGCGTTGCTGGTTACGCCGGTCCAAGAACTCGAATAGGCGAGCTGGCGCCAGGGTGCCTCGGGACTCAGCAGGCCCTGCAGGCCGAGCAGCGCCGCGGCGATCGCCGCCACGGCCGGCGCGGCATGGCGGGCGCGCGGCGCGGCCAACGTGGCGTCGAGCCACCGCGCGACGAGCATTACGGCGAGGAGCCCGCCCGCCAGCCGGATCGGCAGCACGTGGTAGGACCAGCCCCGCTCCTGCACAATGGCCGCGGCCAGTGCGCCCAGCCCCGCCAGCGCGAGCGGCGGCGCCAGCCCGCGCGGGTACCGCAGCGCGATGTATGCTACCGGTAGGAAGAGCAGCAGCGCGGGGGCCATCCGGTCGCCCAGCAGCAACTGCGCGAAGTCGATCGACGAGTGGTAATATTCGAAGGTGAGCGGGATCACGAAGCCGGGGTAATCGGGAAAGACCAGGAAGATGAGGGCTAGATAGGCCACCCACAGCGCGGCCATCGCCCAGCGCACGGGATCGCGCAGCGCGGCGCGCCAGCCCAGCCGGATCAGCAGGTAGAGTTCGACCAGGGCCGGTACGGCCAGGAAATGCGGCTTGAGCATGAAGCCCGTGCCGGCGAACAAGGCGACGGCCAGAACCAGCGCGCGGGGCGTGGCCAAGCCCGCGATCCTTCGGGCCGAGAGCATCAGGTAGGGCATCGCCGCCGCAAACATGAGGTGCTCGCGCTGGCCGAAATCATAGCCGGCGATGAGCAGGGTCAGCGGCAGGCAGAAGGTCAGGCAAGCCGCCTCGATGGGTCCCTCGGCCAGGCCGCGCCTGAGCCACAGCGCCAACCCCGCCCCTGACGCACAGACCAGCAGGAAGAAGGCGAGGAGCGAATGGATCGGTCCGACCCCGACCCATTCGCCGGCCGCGACGGCGCCGCGGGTCAGCATGAAGATCAAGGGCGGGTTCATGTCGATGAGGTCGCGGTACAGCGCCTCGCCGGCCCGCCAGCGCATGGCGAAGTCGAGCACCGCCGCGACATCGTGGTTCATCGGCGGCGACAGCACCGTGGCCAGGAAGATCAGGCTGGGAATCAGGGCGAGAAGCGCGAAAAGGGGGCGCCGCAGGGCGGGGGGCACGGCATCCGCGCGCGGTGTGGCCGGCGCTTCGGCCGGGACGTGATCTGGCGGGCTCATGCTTTTGTATGTCAGTTCGCTGGCCGGCCGTTTTCGCCGCGTCACCCCATATGTGCAATGGCATTGCGGCGCTTTGCGGGCGTTTTGCCCCGCTTCGGACGCAAGCATAACTTGCAGCCGCCGCTTTGCGAGGCGAGAAGGGCCCCGTGGACGCAGCCGAATACGCATTGATGGACGCGGTCGAGGACCGGATGTGGTGGTATCGCGCCATGCACGGCCATGCCTTGCAGGCACTCGAACCCCTTCCGACGGGTGCGCGCGTGCTCGATGCCGGCTGCGGCACCGGCGGCTTCCTCGCCCGCCTCCGCGCCGCTCGGCCGGACGCGGAGCTGTTCGGCCTGGAATACGCTGATGCCGCCGCCGCCCGTGCCGCGACCAAGGCCGGCGTCCATGTCGCCGGGGGGACCGTGAATGCCCTGCCCTTCCCCCCCG
>JAQGHY010000213.1 GCA_028291455.1 Rubritepida sp.
CAGTCCGCCTAGTCCAAGGCGCTGATCTACGTCCCTTCCAATGAGCTCGCCTTCGATTCCCTGACGCCGGAAGTAATCGCCCGTATGCCGGGTGGTGAGAACTCGCGGCGCACCGGCTTCTACCAGGACATCACCTGGTGGCACGAGAATCGTGACCGCGTGAACCGCGCCTGGTCGCGCTGGCTGTTGCGTTGAGCGAGGGTTCGGTCAGCCTCGAGGCCGTCACGAAGCGATACGGGGCGGAGACCGTGGTGGCGGGCGTTTCCGTCGCCATTCCCGAGGGCGAGTTCTTCACGCTGCTCGGCCCCTCCGGCAGCGGCAAGACCACAACCCTGTCGATGCTGGCCGGCTTCGTCGTGCCCGACGAGGGTCGCGTCGTCATGGGCGGACGCGACATGACGCGCGTGCCGCCGCGGGGCCGCGGCCTCGGCATGGTGTTCCAGAACTACGCCATCTTCCCGCACCTCAACGTTGCTGAGAACGTGGCCTTCCCGCTGACGGTGAAGGGCGCCCCCAAGGCGGAGATCGCGTCCCGCACGGGCGAGGCCCTGGCCATGGTGAAGCTGAACGGCTTCGAGACGCGCTATGCGCGCCAGCTCTCCGGCGGGCAGCAGCAGCGGGTCGCGCTGGCGCGCGCCATCGTCGGGCATCCCAAGGTGGTGCTGATGGACGAGCCGCTGGGCGCGCTCGACAAGAACCTGCGCTACCACATGCAGGTCGAGATCAAGGAAATCCAGCAGCGGCTCGGCATGACGGTGATCTACGTCACCCATGACCAGGAGGAGGCGCTGACCATGTCGGACCGCATCGCCATCATGGACCGCGGCCGCATCGCGCAGATGGGTCCGCCGCGTGAGGTCTACGAGAAGCCCGAGACGAGCTTCGTCGCCGCCTTCCTCGGCGAGGCAAATCTGCTGAAGGTGCGGCGCGACGGCGAGGCGGTGCGTGGGCCCGGCGGCGTGGCCCTGGTTGCCGGGAGTGGCGCGCTGAGCGCCCCGGAAGGGCTCGTATTCGTCCGGCCGGAGAAGGTGAGCGTTGCCGCGGGACCTGCCGAGGCGGCACCGAACCATCTGCCGGGCCGGATCCTGCACGCCTCTTTCCTGGGGAATATCGTGCGCTATGCCGTGACCGCCGCCGAGGGCGCCACGCTCCTCTGCGACGTCGCAAACGGCGCGGGCACCGAGATCCACCGGCCCGGCGACGCGGTGACGCTGAGTTGGCGCGCCGAGGACAGTCGATTGCTGGCGGGCTGAGACGGTGCCGCTCGGACGCCTCGCCGCATGGCTGATGCTGGCCCCCGCCCTGCTGCTCCTCGCCGGCGTGTTCCTGCTGCCGATCGGGTGGTTCCTGATCGGCTCCCTGAGCGAGCTCGGTGGCTTCGCCGAAATCTGGGAGGAGGCGCAGGACGTGCTGTTCTCCGGCACCGTCGGCCGGGTCCTGCTGAACACCAACGGGATCGGTGCCATCGTCACGCTGCTGGTGCTGGTGATCGGCTATCCCGTCTCCTACGCGCTGTCCCGCGCGCGGGGTTTTGCCTTCACCGCGATCCTGCTGTGCATCGTGCTGCCCTACTTCACCAGCACCATCGTGCGCACCTATGCCTGGATGGTGCTGCTTGGGCGGAACGGGCTGATCAACCGGATTCTGCTAGGGCTGCACCTCGTCGATGAGCCGGTGAACCTGCTCTACAACCGCACCGGCGTGATCATCGGCATGACCTATGTGCTGCTGCCCTACATGGTGCTCACGCTCTTCGCCGCCATGAAGGCCGTGGACCCCAAGCTCCTGCAGGCGGCCGAGGGCATGGGCGCCTCGCCGGTCACCGTCTTCCGCCGCGTCTTCATGCCGTTGACCTTGCACGGCGTGATCGCCGGCGTGCTGATCACCTTCATCCTCGCCATCGGCTTCTTCATCACGCCGGCGCTGATGGGTGGGCCCGGCGACATCATGATCGCCATGCTGATCGAGCGGGAGGTGGAGCTGACGCAGAACTGGCCGTCGGCGGCGATGATGACCATCGTGCTCCTGGCGGTGACGCTCATCCTCTACGGTTTCTATAGCCGCTTCGCCGAGCAGGAGGCGCCGCGATGATGGGCCCCGTCCTGCGCGCCACGCTGTTGCGGGCGTTGGTGGTGCTGCTCTGCTTCGGGCTGGTGGCACCGATCGTCATCGTGGCCATCGCCTCCTTCAGCGGTGACGGCTACCTGAAATTCCCACCGGAAACCCTTTCCATCCGCTGGTACGAGCGCTTCCTGGGCGACCATCGCTGGCGCGGGGCCATCATGAACTCGCTGTTCATCGGCGTGCTGACCTCGATCTTCTCCACCGTGATCGGCTTCCTCGCCGCCTATGCGCTGATGCGGGGCCAGTTCCGGTTCAAACGCGTCATCGCGGCATTGCTGCTGACGCCCGTGATCGTGCCGCACATCATCACGGCGGTGGCGATCTACTTCCTCTCGGCGCGCATGGGGCTGGTCGGCTTCCGGCCCTGGATTGCCGTGGCGCATACCGTGGTCGCGCTGCCGGTGGTGCTGGTGATCCTGCAATCGGCGCTGCGCACCGTCGATCCGGCGCTGGAGCGCGCGGCGATGGTGTGCGGCTGCACGCGGTTCGGGGTGTTCCGCCGCGTGGTACTGCCCCTCGCGCTGCCGGGGATGGTATCGGCCGCGCTCTTTTCCTTCCTCACCTCCTTCGACGAGCTGGTGATATCGCTCTTCCTGGCCGGCATCCGGGCCGAGACGCTGCCCGTCCGAATCTGGAACAGCCTGCTGCTGGAGGTGGAGCCCACCATCGCCGCCGTCAGCACATTGCTGATCGCGGTGACGGCGACGGCGCTCGCGCTGGATGCGTTGATCCGCAAGTTCCAGGGCGGTCCGGCGGCGTTGGCCGCCCGCTGAGCCCCCCTAGCGTCATTCGTGGCGCGGCTCAGCCTTTGCCGAGCTTTTCGATCATCGCCATGGCCGCCAGCGGGTTGCGCTCCTTGAAGCCGCTGATGACGTAGAGATACACGTCCCGGCCCGCATGCTCCGGCGTCTCCTTGGAGGCGCGTTCGACCCCATCCGGCTCGCCGCCCGCGGCCCATGTCTTGGCGTGCTCCACCCAGCTCGCGATGGCCTTGCCGGAATAGCCGAGCTTTTCCGTCTCACTGCTTCCCATGATGCGCGCATAGACGAAGGGCGCGGTGACGTCGGCGATCTGAGGAAAATCGGAATCCGCGGCGAGCACGATGGCGACGCCATGCTCGCGCACCATCGCCACGAAGTCCGGATCGCGGAAGCTCGGATGCCGCACCTCGACGACGTGGCGGAGCGCGCGCCCGTCATGGCGCTTGGGGAGCAGCTTCAGAAAACCCTCGAAATCCTTGGGGTCGAACTGCTTGGTCGGCGCGAATTGCCAGTTGATCGGACCGAGCTTGTCCTTCAGTTCGGTAATGCCGCTGTTGAGGAAGCGCTCGACGGATTCCCCGGCTTCCGAAAGCACGCGCCGGTTCGTGGTGAAGCGCGGGCCCTTCAACGAAAAGACGAAGTCGTCGGGAGTCTCGTCATGCCATTTCTGAAAGCTCGTGGGCTTCTGCGAGCCGTAAAAGGTGCCATTGATCTCAATGGAGCTCAGCTTGCGGCTGGCGTATTCAAGCTCGCGCTTCTGGGTTAGGCCCTCGGGATAGAAGGGGCCGCGCCAGGGCTCGTAGGTCCAGCCGCCGACGCCGATGTAGATCTTACCCTTGCCCGTCTTCGGCATCGCTCGCTCCCCTGGCTGCGCCGGACGCCCGGCTTCTGCTGCGGGTTTAGCGCCGTTCAGGTCGGGTCGTCACCGCGATCTCTACCACCGATGTGTTGCCCCGGACGCGGAGGCGGTCCTATGCTCCGTTCAATCGGCCGACCGACCGTCCGGTCAGGAACGCGCGTGGTGAAGCGTCCGAGGGGTAAGGAAACATAGCCATGAAGGCATTTATCCGTACAGCCGGAATTTCGCGCCGCGCCACCATGTTCAGCGCAGTTGGCTTGGCGGCGCCGGCATTTCTGGCTTCGGCCGCGAAAGCCCAGGCCTTTCCGGCTCGGTCTATCCGCATAGTCGTGCCCTTCGTCCCTGGCGGGGGCTCCGATATTACGGCCCGCTTCATCGCCGAGCCGCTGGGCGCCGAGCTCGGCCAAAACGTCGTCATCGAGAATCGCGGCGGCGCCGGCGGGACCATCGGCACCATGGCGGTCGTCTCATCCCCCGCGGATGGCTACACCCTGCTCTACGGAACGCCGGGCCCGCTTATCACCAATCCGTTCCTGATGCCGAACCTGCCCTATGACGCCGAGAAGGATTTCGCCCCGGTCAGCCTGGTCACCCGCGGAGCCTATCTACTGGCGGTGCACAAGGACGTTCCGGTGCGCAGCATGCCGGAACTTCTTGCCCTTGCCCGTGCGCGGCCGGGCCAGCTGACTTATGCCAGCGCGGGCACCGGTGCCGGCAGTCATCTCGCGGGCGAACTGCTGTGCATGCAGAACGGCATCCGCATGACGCATGTGCCCTATCGCGGCACGGCGCAGGCGGTGCAGGACGTGGCGGCGGGGCGCGTCACCATGTCCATCGATACCTATGCCGTGATGATCCCGAACATCCAGGCCGGAAACCTGCGGCCGATCGCGGTGACGAGCCTGGAGCGCTTTCCCGAAATCCCGGATGTGCCGACCATTGCCGAGACGCTGCCCGGCTTCGAAGTCGGCGTCGTCAACTACATCTGCGTCCGCTCCGGCACGCCCACCCCGATTATCCATCGACTCAATCAGGCCTTCGTGAAGGTGCTGGGACAGCCGGCTCTGGCCGAGCGCATGAGGGAGGCCGGTAGCAGCGCCCCGCTCTCCAGCACGCCGGAGGAGCTGGCGGATATCCTCCGCACCGAAGCTGCGAAATGGGGCCCGGTGATCCGCCGTGCCGGTATCCAGGCGGGTTGAGGCAATCCATGACGAGGCTTGCGGGTCGTTGAGCGCCATGCAATTTCGGAGCATGGACGATGTCGCCGAACTCCTGGAACTCGACAGCGCGGGCCATCCGCTGCAGGGGCGGATCGTGCAGATCTTCCAGGTGGCATGCCGGCTGTTTGCCCAGCGGGGCTTCGATGGGGTCTCGATGCGCGACATCGCCGCCGAATGCGGAATCTCCAAGGCGACGCTGTATCACTACTTTCCCGACAAGGATTCGATCCTCCGGCCACTGGCGATGGGCACGACGAAGTCGATCTTCCTGCACGTCTCAAAGCACGACGATGCTACCCAGCCACCACTCGTCCGGCTGCGCAGCTTCCTGGTGGAGACGGCGAATTTCTTCGAGAAGTTCCGCTGGGCATGGATCGCGGGATCGACCGTCTTCTGGAGCGACCCCAAGGCGCGGGCGCGCAAGGAGCGCATCGGCTGGCGGGACCGCTATGAGCATCTGCTGCGCGAGATCCTCCAGGCCGGCATCGATGCCGGCGAGATCCGCCAGACGGATGTGAAGATGGCCGGACTCTTCGTGCTGGGTTCCATCAACTGGATGGCGCGCTGGTACGACCCGGAGGGGCCGCTGACGGCGTCGGACATCGCCGAGCAATTCTGCGACATGATCGTGGAGGGCATCCGCCGGGGCTGAAAGCGCGCCCCGGCGCCTTGCACCCGGCCGCGTGCGCCCCTAGGCTCCCGACCGATCGGTCGGCTGGCGTTCGAACGCCGCACGTTGCAGGATGAAGCCATCCGCTCGCAGGGGAAAAGAACAGACATGTCATCAGATGTCGTAAAGCTCGAAGTGTCCGGTTACATCGGGCTGATCACCTTGAACCGCCCGCCGGTGAATGCGGTGAATGCCGAGGTGCGCGACCGGCTGATCGAGATCTTCGATGCCGCCACCGATCGCGACGATATCCGCGTGCTGGTGCTGACCGCGCAGGGCAAGATCTTCTGCGCTGGCGCCGACCTCAAGCAGCGGCCGGACCCCACGATCCCGGGCCAGTACTGGCACCACAACCGCACCACCCGCGAGACCGGCAATGCGATGAAGGAATGCGCCAAGCCGATCATCGCCGCGGTGAACGGCGCGGCGCTGGGCGCGGGTTTCGGGCTGATGGCCGCCTGCGACATCATGATGGCCTCGGAGAGCGCCGTCTTCGGCATGCCGGAGATCGATGTCGGCCTGGCCGGCGGCGCGGCTATGATCCATGAGCATTTCGGCAAGTCCTTCACACGGCGTCTCATGTTCACGGGCGACCGGCTGCCTGCTTCGGAGCTCTATCGCCTGGGCGTGATCGACTCCGTCTGGCCGCAGGATCAACTGGTGCCCGAGGCGATGAAGATGGCCGCGCGCATCGCCACCAAGAGCCCGCTCGGCATTCGATACGCGAAGAACAGCTGTAACTTCGTCGAGCTCATGTCGCCCAAGGACGCCTATCGCTTCGAGCAGAATTTTACCTTCGAGCTCTCCAAGACCGAGGATGCGAAGGAGGCGCGCGAGGCGCAGCTCGAAAAGCGCAAGCCAGTCTTCAAGGGGCGCTGATCCATGGATGCCGCCATCGACTACCAGGCGTTCCGGGCTGAGATTAGGGATTTCGCGCTGGCGCATTGCCCGCCGGATATCCGCGCGGTGGTGGCCAGCTATCGCAAGCTGTCGCGCAAGGTCTGGTACCCGTGGCAGCGCATCCTGTTCGAGCACGGCTGGGGCGCGCCGAGCTGGCCGAAGGAATTCGGCGGCACCGGCTGGGATCCGCGGCAAAGGGTGATCTTCGACGAGGTGATGGCGGAATGCGATTGCCCGCCGCAATACCACCACGGGCTGCGGCATCTCGGCCCCGTCATCATCGAATTCGGCACGCCGGAACAGCAGAAGCGCTTCCTGCCCGGCATCCTCAATGGCGAGGATTGGTGGTGCCAGGGCTATTCCGAGCCGGGTGCAGGCTCCGACCTCGCCTCGCTGCGCACGACGGCGCGCCGCGAGGACGACCACTATATGGTGGACGGCCAGAAGACCTGGACCTCGCACGCGCATGAGTCCGACTGGATGTACACGCTGGTGCGGACGTCCAAGGAGCCAAAGAAGCAGCAGGGCATCAGCCTGCTGCTGATTCCGCTGAATTTACCCGGCATCACCATCCGCCCGATCCGCACCATCGATGGCTGGCACCATGTGAACGAGGTGTTTCTCGACGGCGTCCGCGTCCCCGCCGCAAACCGCATCGGTGAAGAAGGGCAGGGGTGGACCTACGGCAAGTTCCTGCTGGAGCGCGAGCGCCTCGGTGGCGCCAATATCGCGCCGCACCGCAAGGCGCTGGAGCGCGTGCGGGAGCTGGTCGCAACGGAGCTCGCGGGCGAGGGCCGGCGAGCCGAACGTGAACTGCTGCAGCATCGCCTGCTGCTGGCCGAATCCGAATTGCTCGCCGCCTCCGAACTCGGCCGTGAATCGGTCGAGGCGGTGATGCAAGGGAACGCGCTGGGTATGCTGCCCTCGGTGATCAAGCTCGGCACCAGCGTGACCATGCAGACCATCAGCCAGATCGCGCTGGATGCAGTGGGCGAGCGCTTGGCGCCCCGCTTCCGCCGCGTCGACGGCGCCGGGCCGAACGCGGAGGAGCCGGGCATCGAATGGGTGCAGAACTACATGTACGCCCGTGTCCGTACGATCTACGGCGGCAGCAGCGAGGTGCAGAAGAACGTCATCGCCAAGCAGCTGTTCGGAATCTGAGATGACCTTCGCCACCACGCTCATCGTTTCGGGCGAGACCTTCGAGATGGCATATCGATTCGGCCAGGTTGCCGAGCGGGAGCTGGCCGGAATCGCCGATGCGGCTGGGCAGGCCGCCTGTATTGAAAGGCTATGGAACGGCATCGGCGAGCTCGGCTGGATGGGGACCGCCATTCCCGAGGAGGCCGGCGGCGCCGGCGGCGACCTCGCCGATCTCGCGGCCATCGCCTCTGGGGCAGGGCGCGCGGGCCTCGCGCTGCCGGTGGCGTCGAGCTGCGGCGTGGTTCCCGCCTTGCTGGCGGGTAATCCCGTCCTCCCCGATGTCGCGACGGGGGCCGCGCGCGTCGCCGTCATCCTGCCCGGCGCGGCCCAGGACGAGGATACCGGTGGGCTTCGTATCCGCCTCCTGAACGATGGACTAACGCTGGACGGCGTGGTCGTCGGCGTAGAGACGCCGCCCAATCCCACCCATGCGCTGGTCGCGGCCGAGGGCGCCGAGCCGATGCTGCTGCTGATCCCGGCCTCATCGCCCGGAGTTCAGACGGAGCTTTACCAGCGCATCGACGGTCGCCTTGCAGCCGACTGGCACTTCAGCCTCGTAACCGTCGATTCGGGCTGGATCGTCGCACGCGGGCCGGAGGTGCCGGAGCGCACCGCCGCCGCGCGTGACCTCGGTGCGCTGCTCACCTGCATCGAATGCGTCTCGGCCATGGGGGCGCTGATCGAGCAGACCATCCAGTACCTGCTGAACCGCGAGCAGTTCGGCGCGCCGCTGGCCACTTACCAGGCCCTGCGCCACCGCGTCGCGGATATGTATGTGGAATACGAGAACCTGCGCGGCATCACTGCGCGCGCCCTTCGGGCGGCGCAATCCGGCGAACCCTCGTGGCAGGCCATCGCCTTCGCCAAGTTGCGCCTCGGCGAGGCCGGGCGGGCGGTCGCCGAATCCGCCATCCAATGCCATGGCGGCATGGGCATGACGGAGGAACTGCCGGCGATCCGCCTTTGCAAGCGGCTCATGATGGCCGAGTTCGAATTCGGCAATCGCGTCTTCCAGGCCGCGCGGCTGCTGGCGGCGGATGGCCGAACCAGCACCGCCGCCGCCGATTGAAGGCCAGTCATGCACGCGCTCGAGAAGATGTTCCGGCCGAAGTCGGTGGCTGTAATCGGCGCCTCGGGCGACCCGGATAAGCTAGGCGGCCGGACGCTCTTTCATATCAAGGAGCTCGGCTACAAGGGCCGCATCTATCCGATCAACGTCTCGAGCAAGGAGGTCCAGGGTCTGCCCGCCTGGCCGAGCGTGGCCGATCTGCCGGAAGTGCCCGACAGCGCCCTGATCGTGCTGCCTGCGCCGCTGGTGGAACAGGCGCTCGAAGCTTGCGCGGCGAAGGGCATCCTGCATGTGCAGGTGCTGTCCTCCGGCTTTGCGGAAGAGGGCGGCGAGGGCGTCGCCATGCAGGAGCGCCTGGTCGGGATCGTCCGCCGCAATAAGATGCGTATCACCGGGCCGAATGCGTTGGGCAGTATCAGCCCGCCGGACGGCTTCTTCGGCACCTTCTCCAGCCTGCTGGCGACGGCCCGCCCGGGGCCGGGCAAGGTGGGCGTAGCGACGCAGAGCGGGGCCTATGGATCGCACATCTATGCGGTGGCGGGGTTTCGCGGCGTCGGCATCAGCCGCGCCATCGCGACCGGCAACGAGGCTGACATAGATGTGGCCGCCTGCATCGACTATCTGGCGGAGGACCCGGGCACCTCGGTCATCTGCGCCTCGCTGGAGGGCTGCAAGGACGGCGACCGCCTGCGCCGCGCGCTGCTGAAGGCCGCCGCGGCGCGCAAGCCGGTCATCATCATGAAGGTCGGCAGCACGGCGGAGGGCGCTGCGGCGGCGGCGACGCATACCGGCTCGCTCGCCGGCGAGGACCGGATCATCGACACGGTGTTCCGCGAATGCGGCGCCTGGCGGGCCTCCTCGATCGAGGAGATGATCGACATTGCCTATGTCTGCTCCATCGCGCCGCTGCCGCCCTCGCCGGGGGTCGGCATCCTCAGCGTGTCGGGCGGGCTGGGCGTGCTGATGGCGGATGCGGTCATCGGCGCGGGGCTGACGGTGCCGCCGATGTCGGCCGAGGTGCTGCGGCGGATCGTCGAGATTCAACCCGCGGCCGGCGGACGGAACCCGATCGACACCACCGCGCAGCTCAACGGCCGGATGCACATCTTCGAGAGCATCAGCCAGGCGATGATGGAAGGCGCGGAGCTGGGCTCAGTCGTCTTCTACCTCGCGCATCTGGGGCGGAATGTGCTGCGTTTTCCGCCGTTGGAGAAGGCGCTGGCCGGTCTACGGGAGAACTTTCCGGACCGGCTGGTCGTGGCGGTGATGACGCATGTGGACGAGATCCGGCTGAAGCTGGAATCCTTGGGCATCCCGGTCTTCGAGGACCCTACCCGCGCGGTGCGCGCAATCGCGGGCGCCGCCCATGTGCGTAGCCTGCAACTGGCGGCCGAAGCTGTGCCGGATATAGCGCGCGGCGCACCGCTCGACCTTGTCTCCACCAACGAGGCCGGGGCGAAGCAACTGCTGGCGAAGGCCGGCGTGCCCGTCCTGCCTGAGCGCGTCTGCACCACCGCTCAGAATGCTGCTTCGGCGGCCGCGGCGATGGGCTTCCCGGTCGTCATGAAGATCCTCTCCGACGACATCCCGCACAAGACGGAGATCGGCGGAGTGTTGCTGAACGTGGTGGATGCAGCCGCAGCCGCCGCCGGCTTCGAGGAACTCATGCGCCGTGCCCGGGCAGCGAAGCCACAGGCGAGGCTGGATGGCGTGCTCATCGCGCCGATGGTCTCCGGCGGGGTGGAGACAATCATTGGCGTCCAGCGCGACCCGGTCTTCGGGCCAATGGTGATGTTCGGCCTCGGAGGCGTCTCGGTGGAGCTGTTCAACGACGTCGCCTTCGCCACCGCCCCACTGACGCCCGCCCGCGCGGAGGCGCTGATCGCCTCGGTCCGGGGCGCTAGACTGCTCGACGGATGGCGTGGCGCGCCGCCCCTCGCCAAGGCGGCGCTGGTCTCAACGCTGTGCATGATTTCGCAGATCGCGGCGGCGCATCGGGACGTCATCGAAAGCATTGAAATCAATCCCTTCCTGGTGATGGCGGACGGCGGCTATGCCCTGGATGCGCTGATCGCGATTCGCGGATAGCCGTATCAATCGTTGCGATCCGGGGTCGGCTCCGTCAGGATCGCCCCGCACGCAAAAGGCCGCTTCGATGAACCAGATCAGCACCCCCAGCCGTCCGGGCGAGGATTTCCTCGACCTCCTCCGCAACGGCCCGCCCGTCCGGACGCCGGAGGAGGAGCAGCTGCACCGCAAGCGCCGACTCGCCGCCACCTTCCGGCTCTTCGCGCGCTACGGCTTCGACCAGGGCCTTGCCGGCCACGTCACGGCACGCGACCCGATCAGGCCCGATCACTTCTGGGTGAACCCGCTCGGCTTCCATTTCAGCCGCATCCGCGTCTCCGACCTTATCCTCGTCAATGAGGAGGGCGAGGTGGTCGAGGGCGGCCATGCGGTGAACCGCGCGGCCTTCGCGATCCATTCCGCCATTCACGCGGCCCGTCCGGATGTGGTGGCCGCCGCGCACACTCATTCGACGCACGGCAAGGCCTGGTCCACGCTGGGACGCTTCCTCGATCCGCTGACGCAGGACTCCTGCGAATTCTTCGAATCCCACGCGCTGTTCGACGAGTTCACCGGCGTGGTGCTGGAACAGGCCGAAGGCCGCCGCATCGCCGACGCCCTCGGCCAGAACAAGGCCGCGATCCTGAAGAACCACGGCCTGCTGACCGTGGGCCATACCGTCGAAGCCGCCGCCTGGCGCTTCATCTCGATGGACAATGTGGCGCGCGCCCAGCTCCTGGCGGAAGCAGCGGGCACGCCGCAGCTCATCCCTTACGACGTGGCGAAGCTGACCGCGACGCAAGTCGGCAGCGAGCGCGGCGGCATCCTCAACTTCCACCCGCTCTGGGACAAGATCACGGCCGAGGAGCCCGATCTGCTGAGCTGATACGACGAGCAGGGCACTGGCCAAGAAACATGGTAACGGGGAAAGGTCCCCGGGCCTGTTCCGGCAACCATTCCCCGAATCGAGATGCCGCTATGCCCGATGCCCTGAGCTTTCCCGAAGGTTTCGAACTTCGGGACATCGCGGCCAAGGGAACAACCCTCCACGTCCGCATCGGCGGTACCGGTCCGGCCGTGCTGCTGTTGCACGGCTATGGAGAGACGGGCGACATGTGGGTGCCCCTCGCGACGGACCTCGTCTCGCGGCACACCGTCGTGGTGCCGGACCTCCGCGGCATGGGCCTCTCCGCCCGGCCCGAGGGGGGTTACGATAAAAAGACGCAGGCGCATGACATGGCCGGCGTGCTGGATGCGTTGACCATCGAGAAGGTGGACCTCGTCACCCACGACATCGGCAACATGGTCGGCTATGCCCTTGCCGCGCAGTATCCGGAGCGGGTGGCCCGCTTCGTCATCATGGATGCGCCCCTTCCAGGCATCGGACCTTGGGAGGAAATCCTGAAGAACCCGCTTCTCTGGCATTTCCGCTTCGGCGGACCGGATATGGAGCGGCTCGTCGCCGGCCGCGAGCGCATCTATCTCGACCGCTTCTGGAACGAATTCTCCGCAGACCGCACCCGCTTCAGCGAGGCCTCGCGTGAGCATTATGCGGCCCTCTACGCCCAGCCCGGCGCCATGCATGCCGGCTTCGCCCAGTTCGCCGCCTTCGACCAGGATGCGATCGACAACAAGGCCCTGCTCGCCCGCGGCAAGCTCGCGATGCCGGTGCTGGCGATCGGCGGTGCGATGTCCTTCGGGCCGACCATGGCCGCGGTCATGCGCTTCGCGGCGGAGGACGTGACGGAAGGGGTGATCGCCGATGCGGGACACTGGCTCATGGAAGAGCAGCCCGCTGCGACGGTCGCTGCCATCACCGCCTTCCTGAAGTAGCGCTTATCTGCCGGGCAATGCGTTGCCCGGCTCCTCGTTCATCAGGCCGGCATGTGGCTGAGGCGGCCTGAATCACGCGTTGCCGCCACGCCGATTACCACGAACAGGACCAGCAACGTCAGCTGCGCCACAGCGAAGGGTAGCTCCGACTGGGTAGGCGCCAGGACATGCAGCGAGGGCACCTTGGCAAAAGCCTGCGCCACGAGCACGAAGACCGAGAAATAGAGGCTGGCCACCAGGCCCGCCGCATCGACCTTCCGCCAGCCGCCGCCCAGGCCGAAGGCGTAGCGGGCGGCCAGCACCACCGCCAGCACCAACAGCGCAACGCCGCCCACGATGTGCGACGGAAGCACACCGCTGAAGGGGAACAGGTAGCCAGTTGCGCTGGTTGCGATCGAGGTCAGGAGAAAGAGCACCGTCCAGAATGCGCTGTAGGTCGATCGCAGCAGATCGAACACCACCACGATCCCGGCTGCGATTGCGATGAAGCTGATGGCGGTGTGGATGGTGACGAGATCGAAAGCCATGGTGGACCCTCCTGTTCCAGATCGCTGGATGACGTGCACCTTAGCGCCATCGAGTTTTAAGCTTCACCGACTTTTTTGATTCTGGCGGGACGCCGGATGCGCCGGGCACTAAGCCGCCATGGCGGGCACGCCGCGGGCGAGGCCGTCATAGAGATCGAGCATGCGCTCGCGCCAGGCGTGGATGGGATCGCTGCCTTCGAGCAGTTGTATCGGGCTGACGACACGGGCCCACATGAACGCGCCGAAGATGATGTAGTCCGCGTAGTCGGGCTCGTCGCCGCCCATGAAGGCCTGCTGCATCAGGACCGCGCGCAGCGGCTGGAGGCTGGCGCGGAACTCCGGCAGGCGGGCCTCGCGATCCGCCGTCACCTGCGCGAGCGGCATGCCGAACCGCTTCTCCCGGCTCTGGAGGAAATAGGCGCGTTCGTCTTCTCCCAGCAGCGCGGGAATATCGGAGACGATGAGCTTAGCAATCCCCGCATGCAGCGCCCGATCCGCCCAGGAGGCGATGAAGCGCAGGCTCGCCGGCGTGCCGCGGAACAGGGCAGGGCGGTCGGGATAGGCGCGGTCGAGATGCTCGGCGATGTCCCAGCTGTCGGGCACCACCTGATCGCCATCCACCAGCACCGGCACGGTCTTGGAGTTGGCGAAGGCGAGGGCGTCGTTCTGCGTGAAGCGCCACGGCACCACCTCGGCGTCGAGGCCCTTATGGGCGAGCGCCATGCGGCTGCGCCAGCAATAGGGGCTGAAGCGGCGCTCGGCATCGGTCCCGCAGAGTTCGAAGAGCTTGCGTGCCATGGCTCAGCGTGCCCCTTCCGGGAGCGGCGTGGTCCAGCGGTGCGGATCGGTCATGTTCGATATCCTCCTTGATGTGGCCGAGCGCCTGGCGCGCGTCGTCCCGCAGCGGCGCCATGAAACACCAGATTGCTCGGCAAGTGACCGGCGGGGTGGCGAAAATATCCGCATTCCGCCCTCTTCGCCGTTGCGGCCCAGCCGAAACCGGCCACCGAGGCATTGCCCGTTCCGGAACACTGCTTCACCGTCAGGCCACGAACGGAGCGAGTACTTCATGCAGAACGGAGCCATCGCGCGGCGCGCGGCTCTTGGCCTCGCGGCTGCCGCGGGCCTTGCCCGAGCCGCCGCGGCCCAGTCCTGGCCGGCTCGCTCGATCCGCCTGATCGTGCCGTTCCCACCCGGCGGCGGCGTGGACCTCACGGCGCGGCTGCTGGCGGAACCGCTCGGCCGGGCGCTGGGGCAGTCCGTGGTGGTGGAGAATCGCGGCGGCGCCGGTGGCGTGATCGGCGTCGAGGCGCTCTCGCACGCGGCACCCGACGGCTACACGCTTTGCCTGACCGGTGCGGGCACGATCACCGCCGGGCCGCATCTGCGGCAGCTTCCCTATGAGCCCATGGCGCTCGCGCATATCACGCGGCTCGTGCGCATGCCCTTCATCGTGGCGGTGCGGTCGGATCTGCCGGCGACGACGCTGCCGGAATTCCTGGCCTTGGCGCGACAGGGCAACCTTCGCTACGCGAGCGGCGGCGCGGGCACCAGCCAGCATCTGACGGGCGAACTCTTCAACCAGATGGCCGGCGTGCGGATCGAGCATGTGCCGTATCGCGGCACCGGCCCGGCGCTGAACGACCTCGCGGCGAAGGTGGTCGATGTCTATTACGGCGATCCCGCGACGCTGACGCTCGTGAATGGCGGGCAGGCCCGTGCCATGGCCGTCACCTCGCCCGGGCGCTGGCCGCTGCTGCCGCAGACGCCGGCCGTCAGCGAGGCGGTGCCCGGCTATGCGTCGGAGAACTGGTACGGGCTGGTAGCGCCGGCCGGCACGCCCGAGCCGATCCTCGATACCCTCTCGGCCCAGGTCCTGCGCGTGCTTGCGGACCCCGAATGGAAGCGCCGATTCGACGAGGCCGGGCTGCACCCGGCAACCATGTCGCGCGCGGATTACGTCGCCTTCCTTCGCGACGACAGCGAGGTCTGGGCCCGTGTGGTCCGGGCCGGAAACATCAGGATCACGGATTAGATGCAGCATCGTTTGGCCGTCGATATCGGCGGCACCTTTACCGATCTGGTGCTCGAAGCGCCGGGACGCACGCATTCCCACAAGCTGCTGACGGCGCCCGATGCGCCGGAGCGCGCGGTGATCGAGGGCGCGACGCTGCTGCTCGCGGCAACCGGCGTCGATCCGGGCTCAATCGGCTTGGTGCTGCACGGCACGACGCTCGCCACCAATGCGCTGATCGAGCGCAAGGGCGCGCGCACGGCGCTGGCCACCACGCAAGGGTTCCGCGACAGCATCGAGATCGCCTACGAGCACCGCTTCGCCCAATACGACCTGACTATGGAGCGCCCGGCGCCGCTGGTGCCGCGCGCGCTGCGCTACACGGTGCCTGAGCGCATCGCGGCCGATGGCGGTGTGCTGCTGGAGCTGGACGAAGCGGCGCTGCGCGAAGTGGCCGAGCAGGCGCGGGCCGACGGCGTGGTCGCGCTCGCCGTCTGCTTCCTACACTCCTTCACCAACGACGCGCATGAGCGCCGCGCCGGCGCGATCCTCGCGGAACTGTTGCCGGGCGTGTCCATCTCGCTCTCCTGCGAGGTCTGCCCCGAGGTGCGCGAATACGACCGCGCCAGCACCACCATCGCCAATGCCTATGTGCGGCCCCTGATGGACGGCTATCTCGCCAGGCTCGAGGATGGGCTGCGCGACCTCGGCGTAGCCGCGCCCGTGCTGATGATGATGTCCTCCGGCGGGCTCTGCACCGTCGGCGCCGCGCGGCGCTTCCCGGTGCGGCTGGTGGAAAGCGGCCCGGCCGGTGGCGCCATCCTGGCGCGCCACGTCGCGGCGCAGAATGCGCTGGACCGGGTGCTGGCCTTCGACATGGGCGGCACCACGGCCAAGCTCACCCTCATCGACCACGGCAAGTTCCACATGGCGCGCAGCTTCGAAGTGGCGCGCGCCTATCGCTTCGTGCAGGGCAGCGGCCTGCCGATCCGCATTCCCGTGATCGAGCTCGTGGAGATCGGCGCCGGCGGCGGTTCCATCGCCCGGCACGACATCATGGGCCGCATCCAGATCGGTCCGGACAGCGCGGGCAGCGCGCCCGGCCCGGCCTGCTACGGCCTCGGCGGTACCTCGCCCACCGTGACGGATGCCGACCTCCTGCTGGGCCGGTTGGACCCAAAGCTCTTCGCCGGCGGCACCATGCCGCTGGACGAGGGCGCGGCGCGCTCCGCCTTCGCGTCCATGGGCGAGCAAGCCCCGGTCGGCGTCGCGGAGATCGTGGACGAGACCATGGCCAGCGCCGCCCGCGTGCATGCCGTCGAGAATGGCGAGGACACGGCTGGCCGTACCATGATCGCGTTCGGCGGTGCGGCGCCTCTGCATGCCGCGCGCCTCGCGCAGAAGCTCGGAATCGCCCGCGTGCTGGTGCCGCGCGGCGCGGGCGTCGGCTCGGCGCATGGGTTCCTCCAGGCGCCGATCGGCTTCGAGGTCGTGCGGACGCGCTACACCCGGCTCGACAGCATGGACGAGACGGCGCTGGAGGCGATGTTCGACGAGATGCGCACCGAGGCCGAGGATGTGGTCCTGCAGGCAGCTTCGCGCGAAGGCCTTGTGGAATCGCGCACCGCCTTCATGCGCTATCGCGGCCAGGGCCATGAGATCGCCGTGCCCGTCACGGCCGGCATCGGCGCCGATGCGCTGCACGAGGCCTTCATCGCCGCCTATCGCGGCATCTTCGGACGCGCGATCCCCGGCCTTCAGCCCGAGGTGATGACCTGGGCGCTCTCGCTCGCGCGCCCCGTGGCGGATCCCGCCGTGCTGGCGGCCGTGCCTGCCAGCCCGGCTCCCGCGCCAGGCTATCACCGCAGCCTCACCGATCCCGCGACCGGCGAGACGCACGACGCCGCAATCCATGTTCGCGATGCCCTGCCGCCCGGCGCCACCCTCGCCGGCCCCGCGTTGATCATCGAGGACGAGACCACCACCGTCGTGCCCAAGGGCTGGTCCGCCAGCATCAACGCCGCCGAGCAGATCGTGCTGGAGTTCACGCCATGAACGACATTCGCCTCCAGGTCATGTGGAACCGCTTGCTCTCCGTCGTGGAGGAGCAGGCGCGCACGCTGGTCCGCACCGCCTTCTCCACCTCCGCGCGGGAGGCCGGCGACATTTCGGCCGGTGTCTTCGATGTGGAGGGCCGCATGCTGGCCCAGGCCGTCACCGGCACTCCCGGCCACATCAACTCGATGGCCCGCAGCGTGAAGCACTTCCTCGCGAAGATCCCGGCCGCGACGATGAAGCCGGGCGACCACTACGTCACCAACGATCCCTGGCTCGGCACCGGGCATCTCTACGACATCGTCGTGACTTCGCCCGCCTTTCACGGCGGCAAGCTGGTCGGCCTCTTCTCCTGCACCGTGCATGTGGTCGATATCGGCGGCATCGGCCTTTCGCCGGATGGCCGCCAGGTGTTCCACGAGGGGCTGCGCATCCCCATCATGCCGCTGGCGCGGGAGGGCGTGGTGGACGAGTGGCTGATCTCGCTGGTCCGCGCCAATGTCCGCGAGCCGGTGCAGGTGGAGGGCGACATCTACGCCCTCATGGCCTGCAACGAGACGGGCGAACGCCGCCTCTCCGCCATGCTGGCCGAGAACGGGCTGGACGATCTGGAAATGCTCGGCGCACACATCATCGCGCGCTCCCGCGACGCCATGCTCAAGGAGATCGCGGCCCTGCCCAAGGGCAGCTGGACCAGCCATATGCGGATCGACGGCATGGAGGCGCCCATCGACCTGCACGCCAGGCTCACCATCGCGGAGGACCACATCGCCGTGGACTTCGACGGCACCTCGGCCCAGAGCAGCTTCGGCATCAATTGCCCGCTCTGCTACACCGATGCCTACACGGCCTTCGGCATCCGCTGCATCATCGGGCCGGAAATCCCCAACAATGCCGGCACGCTGGACCTGATCCAGGTGACGGCGCCCGAGGGCAGCATCCTCAACGCGCTGTTCCCCGCCGCCGTGAACGCGCGCAGCACCATGGGCCATATGCTGCCCGACGTGGTCTTCGGCGCCCTGGACCAGGCGCTGCCCGGCCGCGTCCCGGCCGAGGGAACCTCCAACCTGTGGAACCTGAAGCTCGGCGCGGGGCAGGGGCTCACCGGCGCCACGCAGCAGCCTTTCATGGTGACGATGTTCCATTCCGGCGGCGCCGGCGCGCGCCCGGCGCAGGACGGGCTTTCGGCCACGCCCTATCCCTCAGGCGTGAAGAACGTACCGGTGGAGGTGACGGAGACCGTCGCGCCCATCGTCGTCTGGCGGAAGGACCTGCGGGACGATTCCGGCGGTGCCGGTCGCTTTCGCGGCGGCGACGGCCAGATCATGGAGGTCGCGCACCGCAACGGCGAGGCCTTCGGCATCTTCGCGACCTTCGAGCGGGTGACGCATCCGGCCCGCGGCCGGCATGGCGGCGTGGATGGCGCGAAGGGCGTGGTGCGGCTCGGCTCGGGCACCGTGCTCAAAGCGAAGGGGTTCCAGGTGATCCCGGCGGGCGATCGCCTCGTGGTGGAAATGCCGGGCGGCGGCGGCATGTTTAAGCCCGATCCGGACTGAATTTCGGCCGGGGTCTTTCAATCCTGGATGTGCGGGCCTATCTCTCTGCGCAATGCGGCGATGTGCCATTGGCGCTTTCCTTCGGGCTTGCGTGGGCCTATCCCCTGCCGGCGCCGGCGATTCCGCGCGCCCTTCCACCAGGATTATTAGATGCCCTTCCCCGAGCTTGCTGCCCCTCTGGCGGCCACCCTTTCCGAACGCGGCTATGCCGAACCCACCGCAGTCCAGGCCGCGGTGCTCGAGCCTGAGACGGCGGGGCGGGATCTGCTGGTCTCCGCCCAGACCGGTTCCGGCAAGACCGTCGCCTATGGCGTCGCGATTGCGGCCGACCTGCTGGCCGGCGCCGAGCGCCTGCCGCCCGCGGCCTTCCCGCTCGCCCTCGTCGTCGCCCCCACGCGTGAGCTTGCGCTTCAGGTGCAGGTCGAGCTGACCTGGCTCTATGCCAAGGCCGGCGGCCGCGTCGTCGCCTGCGTCGGCGGCATGGACCCGATGACCGAGCGCCGCCAGCTCGCCCACGGCGCCCATATCGTCGTCGGCACCCCCGGCCGCCTGCGCGACCATCTGGAGCGCGGCAATCTCCAGCCCCGCTCGATGCGCGCCGTGGTCCTCGACGAGGCCGACGAGATGCTCGACCTCGGCTTCCGCGACGATCTGGAAGCCATTCTGGAGACGATGCCGCCCGAGCGCCGGACGCTGCTGTTCTCCGCCACCGTGCCGCGCGGCATCGCCGCCCTCGCCAAGGGCTACCAGAAGGACGCCCTGCGGATTGCCGCCTCGGGCGAGGGTACTCAGCACAGCGACATCGAATACCGCGCCCTCTCCGTCGCACCGGGCGAAATGGAGCGCGCGGTGGTGAACACGCTGCGCTTCTTCGATCCGCGTACGGCGCTGGTCTTCTGCACCACCCGCGCCGCCGTTGCGCGCCTGCACGGCAATCTCGTGGAGCGCGGCTTCTCCGCCGTCGCCCTTTCCGGCGAGCTGTCGCAGACCGAGCGCAGCCGCGCCATGCAGGGCCTGCGCGATGGCCGCGCCCGCGTCTGCGTCGCGACCGACGTCGCCGCCCGCGGCCTCGACCTGCCCGACCTCGCACTGGTCATCCACGCAGATCTCCCGAACGACCCCGAGACGCTGCTGCACCGTTCGGGCCGCACCGGCCGTGCTGGCAGGAAGGGCATCAGCGCCCTGATCGTCCCGCACAACCGCCGCCGCATCGCCGAGCGCCTGCTGATGGCGGCCAAGCTCAAGGCCACCTGGTCCCCCGCGCCGACCGCCGACGAGATCAAGGCCCGCGACGGGGAGCGCATGCTGGCCTCCGGTATCGAGATGCTTGAGGGCGAGATGGACGAGGCCGACCTGACCCTCGGCCGCCGCCTGCTGGAAGGACGCAGCCCTGAGACTCTCGCCGCTGCGCTGGTGAAGCTGCTCCGCGCACCGCTACCGGCGCCCGAAGAACTGGCCGAGGCCGATTCCCGCCCCGCGCCGCGCGAGCCGAGCCGCATGCCCGCACCCACCGAGGTGGGCGAGGGCGTCTGGTTCCGCATGAATGTGGGCCGCGACACCCAGGCCGATCCCCGCTGGATCCTGCCGTTCCTCTGCCATCGCGGCCATGTGACGCGCGAGGCGATCGGCCGCATCCGCATCCTGGAGCGCGAGACGCGCTTCGAGGTCGCACCGGATATGGCCCAGCGCTTTGCCACTGCTGCGGCCAAGCCGGGCCAGGACGACGCGCATATCCTGATCGAGGCGTCCCAGCCTCCGGCCGCGGCTTCTTCGTCGCGTCCGCCGCATGCTGCCGGCCCGCGCCCCGCTTATGCCGACAAGCCGCGCCCTGCCTATCCCGCCAAGGCCCGCCCGGCCTATGCCGGCAACAAGCGCCCCGCCGGTCCGCGCACGCCGCGCAACTGAGGCGCTAGGCTGAGCGGCCCGACGGCCGTTCAGCCTCCGGCCTGGCGGCGGCGGAAGCAATGCGTGTCGTGGTCGTTGACAATCCCGACCGCCTGCATCCAGGCATGAACGATGGTCGGCCCTACGAACTTGAAGCCACGACGCTTCATCTCCTTGGAGGCGGTTTCGGAGAGCGGGGTGGAGGTGAGCCAGCTATGGCCGTTTCCCGTCAGCACCTTGCCGCCGGTGAAGGACCAGCAGAAGTCGCTGAAGCTTTCGCCCCTCTGCTGCATCTCACCGTAGATGCGCGCGCCAGCGATGGTGGCCACGATCTTGGCCCTGGCGCGAATGATGCCGGCATCGCCCATGAGGCGCTCGATATTCGCCTCGCCGAAGCCGGCCACCCTGGCGGGGTCGAAGCCCGCGAAGGCGGCGCGGAACGCTTCGCGCTTACGCAGGACGGTGATCCAGGCGAGCCCGGCCTGGAACCCCTCGAGCATCAGCATTTCCCAAAGCATGCGGGGATCGCGCTGAGGGATGCCCCACTCCTGGTCGTGATAGGCCCGCATGAGCGGATCGTCCTGCGCCCAGGCGCAGCGCCTCTCACCGTCTCCGTGGTCCGTCATGATGCGATTCTCCTGGGGCCTGAGTAGCCGCTTCCCCGGACGCCGCCGAGCCGCACCCACGAAATAGCCACGCGCACCGTTTCCGATGCGCGTGGCCAGTATTCGGGGTCGAGTTCCCGACGGGAGCGTCAGCCCTGGGCGGGCATCCGCACCGCGACGAAGGCGCTCTGCCCTTCGCGCAGGATCCGCAGCGCCACCGCGGAACCCGGCGTGCGGCCGGCCTCGCGGATGGCGGTGGCCGCCTGCTGCACGTCGGTCACGTCGCGGCCTGCGACGCCGACGATGACGTCACCCGGGCGCAGCCCGGCCTCGGCCGCGGGGCTCTCGGGGCGGATCGTCGCCACCACGGCGCCACGGGTGTTCGCCGGGAGGTTCAGCTGCTGCCGCGCCTCGTCGGTGATCGGGGCCAGCGCCACGCCGACGGGGCCGCCGCGTGCCTCGCCACGGGGCGAAGTGCCGGTCTTGCCGCCGGTGGCATCGTTCTCCCGCAGTTCGACCAGCGTCACGTTCAACTCCTGCGGCTGGCCGTCACGCTGGACGGAGAGCCGCACGGTGCTGCCCGGACGGGCCTCGCCGATGGCGCGGGCCAACTCGCGCGGGTTGGCCACATTGGCCTCGCCCACCTTGGTCACGACGTCGCCGGCACGCAGTCCGCCGCGGGCGGCGGGGCTTTCAGGCTCGACCTGGCCGACCAATGCGCCTTCCGGACGCGGCAGGCGCAGGGCCTGGGCGAGGGCGGGCGTCACCGGCTGGGTCATGGCGCCGAGGAAGCCGCGCTCGACATGGCCGTTCGCCTCGATCTGCGCCACCACCTGGCGGACCATGTTGGAAGGAATGGCGAAGCCGATGCCGACCGAACCACCCGTGGGGGAGAAGATCGCCGTGTTCACGCCGATCACGCTGCCGTCGAGGGCGAAGAGCGGGCCGCCCGAATTGCCGCTGTTGATGGAGGCGTCGATCTGCAGGAAGTCGTCATAGGGGCCAGCGCCGATGTTGCGGCCGCGCGCCGAGACGACGCCCGTGGTCACCGTTCCGCCAAGGCCGAAGGGATTGCCGACGGCCACGACCCAGTCACCCACGCGGGCATGGTTGCTGTCGCCGAGCTCCAGGAAGGGCAGGGGCTGGCCGGCGTCGATCTTCAGCACGGCGATGTCCGTGCGCGGGTCCCGGCCGACGACGCGGGCGGTCAGCTCGCGGCCATCTTCCAGCGTGACCTTCACGGTGGTGGCGCCCTGGACGACGTGGTTGTTGGTGACCACCGTGCCCTGCGCGCTGACCACGAAGCCGGAGCCGAGGGCCGTGGTCGGGCGGCGCTGCGCCTGCTGCTCCTGGCCCTGCTCCCCGAAGAAGCGGCGGAACATCTGGTCCTGCTGGCTGCCCTCGGGGAAGGGCGACTGGCCGCTGGCGGACTGCGGAGCGCGCTCGGTCGCGGTGATGGTCACGACGGCGGGGCGCACGCGATCGACGAGATCGGCGAAGCCGGGCAGGGCGATGGCCTGCTGCGTCAGGGCCGGCGGGTTGATGGCGGCGGTCTGCGCGCCGGCCGGGGTCGATTCCCAGAAGGCCAGGCTGCCGAGCGCGGTGCCGGCCATCAGGACGGCTGCGAAGCCTGCACTGCGGCGGCGGCGGGTGGTGGTGTCGGTCATGGGGCTTCTCTCCGTTGTCGAATTCTGCGGGGCGAGTGCCCTGCTACGGGAGGGACCATCGTCCAGAATGTCTGGAGGGAACCGGGACCGATGATGACAGCTTTGTCAGAGAACTCCGGCATTCAGGGTCAGCATGGCCTTCAGGCCGGTGCCGCCGGGACCGCTTTGAAGGGTCAGCGCGCCGCCATGCGCGCGTGCCGCCGCGGCGACCAGGGCGAGGCCGAGGCCTGTACCGGGGGTGGAACGGCTGCGGTCGAGACGGTGGAAGCGGCGTATCACCGCCTCGCGCTCCTCGACGGGAATGCCGGGGCCGTCATCCTCGACCTCGATCGCTGGGCCGTTGCGCAGCCGGAGCGCGATATTTGGGCCGCCATGCAGGACTGCATTCTCGATCAGGTTCATCACGGCCTGGCGGAGCAGGGCCTCGTCTCCCGGCAGCGTTATGCCGGGTGCGATCTCGGTGCGGAGCGTGTGCCCGGCTTCCTCGGCGACGGGGGCGTAGATCTCGGCGCAGGTTTCGACCAGCGCCGAAAGATCCACGCGGGAAAAATCCTGGCGCAGAACGCCGCTTTCGGCACGGGCGATCCGGAGCAGCGCGGCGAAGGCGGCCAGCACGGCGTCCAGTTCGGTGATCGCGCGCTCCAGCATATCCGTATCCGAGACCGGGTCGCGCGGGTGGGCCAGCGCGCCTTCGAGGAGCTGGCGCAGGCGTGAGAGCGGGCTGCGCAGGTCATGCGCGATGTCGTCGGTCACCTGCCGCTGCGCGATCATCAGTGCCTCGATCCGGCCGAGCAGGGCGTTGAAGGTCTCGGTCAGGCGGTCGAACTCGTCGTTGCGGCCGCTCAGCGGCAGGCGGCGCGTGAGGTCGCCCTCCATCACCCCGCGCGCGGCGCTGGTGGCGCCGGCGAGGCGGCGCTCCATCCGCGCGGCCGCGATGAAACCGAGCAGCAGCGCGAGCAAGGCCGCGGCCCCTCCGGCGATCGGCGGTGTCCAGGCCAGCGCGGAGGCGGCGCGGTCCACGGGGGTGAGGTCGGCCGCGACGAGGAGGCGAGCCCCGCCCGGCAGCGTTCCGCCGAGGACGCGCAGGCTGGGCCGGTCGCCGGAGCCGGGCAGGATGGCGAAGCCGCGCAGCGCGGGCGGGGCGTCAGGCAGCCCGCCGGCCATCGGGCGGCCGTCCGGCGAGAGCAGGGCGACATAGATCGGGCCGCGCCGGCGCGAATAGGCCTCGACCGTCGCGGCCAGGCCCCGCAAGCCGAACTCCTCGTATTCGCGAAGGAAGCCCTCGGCCTCGGCGGCGATGGCGAGGTCGAGCTGCTGGCGCAACGCCGCCTCGGCCCGCCACCAGCCCCAGCCCGAGCCGAGCAGCGACAGCACCAGCATGACGGCGGCGGAACCGGCCGCCGCCCGCATCGCGAAGGAGGAGAAATGCTTGGTCAAACCTCCTCGACCCCATCCGGTGTCGACAGCGCGTAGCCCGCGCCGCGCACGGTGCGGATCATCGGCGGTTCGCCCGGCAGATCGAGCTTGCGGCGGAGCCGGCTCACATGCACGTCCACGACGTTGGTCGTGGGGTCGAAGGAAAAGTCCCACACTTTTTCAAGCAGCATGGTGCGCGTGATCACCTGGCCGGCATGCCGCATCAGGTATTCCAGCAGGCGCCATTCGGTCGGCAGCAGGTCCAGCTTGCGTGCGCCACGTATCGCCACGCGCTGGAGCAGGTCCATCCGCAGATCGGCCAGGCTCAGCACCGATTGCTCCGCCGGAGGGCCGGAGGGGCGGCGGGCCAGCGCCCGGATGCGCGCGCGCAGTTCGGCAAAGGCGAAGGGCTTGGCGAGGTAGTCGTCCGCCCCGGCCTCCAGCCCCTCCACGCGCTTCTCCACCTCGCCCAGCGAGGTCAGTACCAGCACCGGCGTGGTGATCTGCGCGAGGCGCAGCGCTCGGATGATGGAGAGGCCGTCGGGGCCGGGCAGCATGCGGTCGGTCACGATCACGTCGAAGGGCTCGCCCATCGCGAGGAAGAGCCCGTCACGCCCGTTATTGGCGTGGTCCACCACATGGCCTTCCTCGCGAAGCCCCTTCGCGATGTAGCCGGCCGTGGATTCGTCGTCCTCGATGAGGAGGATCCGCATGTGGTCCCGCGCAGGTTGCTGAACCTGGGACCCTGCCACGGATCGGCGTCCTGCGGGAGACGCGGCCAGGCGCCGCATGCTATGATCGCCCGCATGTCCGAAGCCGCCCCCACCGAGCTCAGCCCGCCGCCCGCGCGGATGCGGGACGTGCTCGCCGTCGCGCATTCGACCATCTACCGCTACGCCCGCCCTGTCGGGCTAGGCCCGCAGCGGCTGATGCTCCGCCCTCGCGACAGCCACGACACGCGGCTGCTCTCCGCCTCGCTGACGCTGTCGCCGCCTGGCAAGCTGCGCTGGTTCTACGATGTCTTCGGCAACAGCATCGCGCTGGCGGAGTTCGCGGGGACCACGACGGAGCTCGTCATCCGCAGCGACCTGCTGGTGGAACGCTTCGGCGGCAACGAGCCGCCGCGCGATATAGCGGCCGAGATCGCGTCGGAGGCCAGGGCCTGGCCCTTCGCCTATTCGCGGGATGATCGCGCCGATCTCGGCTCCATGCTGGTGCCGCAATATGCCGACCCCCAGGGGAGGCTGCTGCGCTGGGCGCGCGGCTTCGTGGCCGGCAATCCGACGCCGACGCTGGGACTGCTGAAGGATATCAACGCCAGCATCCAGGCTGGCTTCATCTACCGCGCGCGCGAGGAAGCCGGCACGCAGACGCCGTTGCAGACGCTCGACAAGGGTTCGGGCACCTGCCGCGACTTCGCGGTGCTCATGATCGAGACCTGCCGCGCCATGGGCTTCGGCGCGCGCCTCATCAGCGGGTACCTCCATGTGCGGGATTACGGTACCGCGCAGGGGGCGGGTTCGACCCATGCCTGGTGCGAGGTCTATCTGCCGCAGGCCGGCTGGATCTCCTTCGACCCCACCAACGGCGTCGTCGGCGGGCGGGACCTGATCCGCGTGGCGACGGTGCGCGACATCCGCCAAGCCGCGCCGATCACCGGCAGCTTCATCGGCCGCCCGACCGACTTTCTCGACATGGAGGTTTCGGTGCACGTCACGCAGGTCTCGCCCGAGGCGCTTCCGCCCGGATGAGATGCGGCTATCCTCCGTGAAAATGGAGGATAACGACCATGCTGACCCCGCTGGATTCGACCGTTCTGCCCAATGGAGTCCGCGCGCGCTTCGTCCCTGAAGTGAACGGCCTGAACATGCATGTTCTGGAGGCCGGCACGCCGGGCCAACCCTTGCTCCTGCTGCTGCACGGCTTCCCTGAGCTGGCCTATTCCTGGCGCAACGTGATGCTTCCGCTGGCCGAGGCCGGCTACCACGTCGTCGCCCCCGACCAGCGCGGCTATGGCCGCACCACCGGTTGGGATGCGTCGTTCGACGGCGACCTCGCGAGCTTCCGCCCGCTGAACTATGTGCGCGATGCCCTGGCGCTGGTCGCTGCGCTGGGTCATCGCGAGGTGGCCTGCGTCATCGGCCATGATTTCGGAGCCCCCGTTGCGGGCAATTGCGCCTTGTCGCGGCCGGACGTCTTCCGATCGG
Source organism: Rubritepida sp. (assembly GCA_028291455.1). Classification (GTDB taxonomy): domain Bacteria; phylum Pseudomonadota; class Alphaproteobacteria; order Acetobacterales; family Acetobacteraceae; genus Roseococcus. The sequence goes on from JAQGHY010000213.1 coordinate 26,638, forward strand.
TGGTGATGATGAGCGCGCCCTATGCGGGTCCGCGCGCCTGGCCTTTCGGCCCGCAGGAGGCGCCGGAGACGCCCGCCGGTCTCGCCTCGCCGGCGATGAACGAGGCGCTTGGCCGCCTGAACCCCCCTCGGCAGCACTACCAGTGGTTCTACTCGACGCGTGGTGCCAACGAGGACATGTGGCACGCCAAGCAAGGGCTGCACGCGTTCATCCGCGCCTATTACCACCACAAGAGCGCGGATTGGGCGGGCAACAAGCCCTATCGCCTCGCGGCTTGGGAGGCTTCCGAACTGGCGAAGATGCCGACCTACTACATCATGCCGCGAGACCTCGGCATGGCGGCGACGGTGGCGGCGGAGATGCCGGACGCGGCGGCGATCGCGGCCAACAAGTGGCTGCCGGAGGCGGCGCTGGCCGTCTACGCTGGGGAATACGGACGCACCGGCTTCCAGGGTGGGCTGCAATCCTACCGCTGCACCACCAGCGGCGCCGTAGCGGCGGATATGCGGCTCTTCGGCGGGAAGAGCATCGAGGTACCGGCTTGCTTCATCGCCGGCACCAGCGATTGGGGCACCTACCAGAAGCCCGGCGACTTCGAGATGATGCAGAGCCATGGCTGCGCGAAGCTGCTGGCCTGCCATCTGGTGCCCGGCGCCGGTCATTGGGTTCAACAGGAACAGGCAGCCGTGGTGGCCGACCTGCTGCGCGATTTCCTCGGCCGCAAGGATAGCTAGGCGCGGCGCAGCCCTGTTGGGTAGAGCCGGCCAGCCTGACGGCCGCTTTCCAGCACGAAGCCGCCCGGCATCTCGATCAGCGCCAGGTCGGCGGGAGCGTCGGCCTTGTCGTCCCAGGCCTCGTGCAGCGGGCGGCCGTCCATACCATCCGTCGGCACGCCGAGCAGATGCAGCAGGGTAGGCACCATATCCGTCAGGTCCGCCATGGCCCGCACCGTGGCCCCGGAGCGGAACATGGCGCCCTGGAAGGCCAGCACCGTGGCCAACTCGCGCCGGTGCAGCCCGCCATGCATGCCGCCGCCCTCCGGCACATCTGCGGCGTCGAAGGGCGCGCGGCCGGGCAGGCCCCAATTGTCGGGGCCCTCTTCGCCAGCGAAGAGCAGCACGAGATCAGCGGCCCGCGCGTGCTCGGCATTGAGCATCGCGAGCGGCGCCACCCGCCCGGGCAGGATCGCCGGGTCGTTCGCCAGCAGCGAGCCGGCCCAGTCTTGCCGATCCAGCCAATCCGCGACCTGCGAGCCCATCGCCGGATCTTGCAGCCAGATCCCCGGGGCACCAGCCGGCGCCACGGTGATCGCCGTGCCGCCCTCGGCGGCGGGGAGGCCGTCACGCGCCATGAGCTGGGCGACGGGGATCTTCCGATGACCCGTCACGTGGCCATGGTCCGACAGCACCACGAGGCCGATCTCGCCAGCGTCCGGCTGGGCATCGCGCCAGGCCACGATCCGCGCGACGCAGGCATCCGCTTCGGCCAGCGCCAGCCGCGCCTCCTCCGCGCCCAGGCCACGATAGTGGAAGGTGATGTCCGGCTCCGGGCACCAGAAGAGCGCCACATCCGGCCGCAACTCGGGCAGGACGAATTCGGTGAGAACCCGCGCCGCGTGCCGCGTGCGTTCGAGGTTGGGGATGGACGCGGGCGGCACCGGCCCGAGCTTCGCCGCGGCGGCCAGCGCATCGGGCGTATCCGTATCCGCCGCATTCCAGCGGAACTGGCCGAGCCGCGTGGCCGCCGGAGCCGCCACCAGGGTCTGCCCCGGCGTGCCGGCCGAAACGACCGCGAAGCTGCGGCCTGCCGCCGCCAGCCGCTCGCCGATGGTGGCCCGTTGCAGCGGCGATTCCGCCCCGGCCGAGAGAATGCGGAAATCCGCCGCATCCTTGGTGCGCAGCAGCCGGTCGGGCGCCAGCTTCGCGTCGAAAACCGTATTGCCGACCAAGCCATGCGCCGCCGGCCGGCAGCCGGTGACCAGCGAGGGCGTCGCCACGCGGGTCTCGCTCGGGAAGACGCTGCGCGCCTCTGCGAAACGCGTGCCCTGGGCGATCAGCGCGGAGAGCGCGGGCATCGAGGCAGGGGTCACAAGATCGGGGCGCAGCCCGTCCAGCACAATCATGACGAAACGCATCCTGGCACCCCCCGACGAAGGGCAAAGGATGCAACGGCGGGAGGTTTACGTCACCCGGCGGGTGTGTGAACAACTGGCGCGAATCTGTTACGCGTGGTGCAACCTGCTGCATTATGCGCGAGGGCGCCGCGGTCGGCGCCGGAAAGGGAAGCGGCTAGATTGGAGCGAGAAATCGCAAACGTCATGGCGACCTGCCAATTGCGGGATTTTCGCTATATTGCGTTCCCGCCGGTCGTCTTTGAGACGCCGGTGCGTCCGGCCGTGCCCGCATCCGCCGTTTCCGGGACGGTATCGCCGGAAGCCGGGCTTCTTCCTCCCGAACCGAACATCATCGCTAGCGCTCCTGAGCCGGTTCCAGCTGTCGTTCAATTGGTTCCTGCCGAACCCCTGCCGGTCATCGCACGGCCTCCGGCCCCGCTCGTGGTGCAGCAGCTAGCTCCTCCGGCCGTTGAGTCCACGCCCGTCGGCCCGGTCGTGGGACTTCGCCGGATCGCCGAGTTCGCTGCCGCCGCGGTACCGCCCCCGGAGCCGAAGGCGCCTGCGAGCACCACCCCCAGCTTCGCCCTTCTCAACGACATCGCGGCCGAGATGCGCCCGCGCCGGGCCCGCACGGGCCGGCGCTCGGGGTACGAGCCGAAATGAGTCCCCCATGCCGCTGATCGCCTTTGCCTCGCCCAAGGGTGGTGTCGGCAAGACCACAATCGCCGCGCATGTGGCCGCGCTGCTTGCTGGCCGTGGCCAGAAGGTCGTCGCGCTCGACCTCGACCCGCAGAATGCGCTGCGCCTGCATCTGGGCGTGCCGCTCCGCGAGGAGGGGCGCTTCATGTCCAGCCTCGCCGCGCGCGCGCCCTGGCGGGATTGCCTCGTAGACACCGAATCCGGCGTGCGCCTGCTGCCCTTTGGGCCGGTGGACCCCCTGCGGACGCTGGAACTCGCGGTGGCTCTGACGCAGGAGCCCGCGCTTCTCACCGAGCCCGTGCGCGAAATTCTTGCCTCACCCGACATCCTGGTGGTGGTGGACAGCCCGCCCGGTCCCAATGCAGCGCTGGCCGCCCTCATGCCGCTGCTGGACCTTCTGGTGTTGGTGCTGCTCGCCGATGCCGGCAGCGCCGCCATCATCCCGCAGATCGCCAGCAACCGCTTCCTCGGCCGCGGCACGCTGGCCGGCCGCTCGGCCGACCGTGCCGTGGTGGTGTTGAACCAGGTGGACGAGCAGGAGCCGCTCTCGGATGCCGTGGTGGATATGGCGCGCAACGCGCTGGGCAAGCGCCTCATCGGCGCCGTCTGCCGGGACCAGGGCTTGGCCGAGGCCCTGGCCGACAAGCGCATGCTGACCGCAGGCGAGCCCGGCGCCGGCGAGGATCTGCAGATCCTCGCCGATACGATCTCCAGGCACCTCCGGCTGCAGAGTTCCGAGGGCTATTCCGCGCTGTCCGAATGGCGGCGGCCATGAAGGTGGAACGCTTCTCGGAATACGTTCAGACCTTTCCGGGGCCGGCGCCGCGCCGGGCCCGGCTGGAGCGGCTTGTCGCCGTCATCCTCGGCTTCATTTGCGCCTTCTTCTTCATCACCACGCCCATGGAGGCGGAGGGCCAGGCCTGGCTGACCCTGGGCGGGATCGTCGTCTTCCTGATCCTGAACCGCAGCCACTCGCGCAAGGCGGGGATGGTCCTCGTGGTGATGTCGGTGATGATCAGCTCGCGCTACCTCTTCTGGCGCGCGACGGAGACGCTGGAATTCGAGAGCGTGCTGCAATCCATCCTGGGGTCGCTGCTCTTCGGTGCGGAGCTCTTCGCCGGCGCGCTGATGACGCTCTCCTATATCCAGACCTCCTATCCGCTGGATCGCAAACCGGTGCCGCTGCCGCGCGATCCGGAGACGTGGCCGACCGTGGACGTCTATATCCCCAGCTACAACGAGAGCCTGGACCTGGTACGCCCCACGGTCTTCGCGGCCATGAACATGGATTACCCGCGGGACCGGCTGAACGTGTGGATCCTCGATGACGGCCGCCGCCCGGAGTTCCGCGACTTCGCCGAGGAATGCGGCTGCGGCTACATCATCCGCCCCGACAACAAGGGCGCGAAGGCTGGCAACCTCAATCACGCGCTGCGCCACACGACGGGCGAATACATCGCGATCTTCGACTGCGACCACGCGCCCACACGCGCTTTCCTCCAGCTCACTTTGGGCTGGCTGGTGCGCGACAAGCGGATCGCCCTGGTGCAGACGCCGCACCACTTCTACTCGCCCGATCCGTTCGAGCGGAACTTGGCGCGCCAGCGGCTGGTGCCCAACGAGGGCCTGCTCTTCTACGGCGCCATCCAGCCTGGCAGCGACCTTTGGAACGCGGCCTTCTTTTGCGGCTCCTGCGCCGTCATTCGTCGCGAGGCGCTGGAGGAAGTGGGCGGCGTGCCGCACGTCACCGTAACCGAGGATTGCCACTGCGCTCTGAAGATGCAGCAGAAGGGCTGGCACACCGCCTATATCCGCATCCCCCTCGCGGCCGGCCTCGCCACCGAGCGGCTGGCGCTGCACATCGGCCAACGGCTGCGCTGGGCGCGTGGCATGCTGCAGATCATGCGGACGGAGAACACGCTCTTCGCTCCCGGGCTGAAATGGGCGCAACGCTTCTGCTACTTCATCGCAGGTTTCGGCTTCCTCTTCGCCCTGCCGCGCGTAATCTTCCTGACCTCGCCGCTTGCCTTTCTCTTCTTCGGGGAGAGCGTGATCGCGGCCAGCCCCGTCGCCATCATCGCCTATGCCGGCAGCCATATGTTCCACGCCGTCGGCACCACGGCGCGGCTGAACGGCAAGCATCGCCATTCCTTCTGGTCCGAGATCTATGAGGCGTCCCTGGCCGTCCCGCTGCTGCCGGTGACGCTGCTGACGCTGTGGGATCCGTCCAAGGGCAAGTTCAACGTGACCGACAAGGGCGGCATCCTGGAGGCGGGCTATCTCGATTTCCGCGCCGAGCTGCCGAACCTCATCATGCTGGTTCTGCTGGGCATCGGCTTCGCCATCGGCATCTGGGGCATCTGCACGACCGACTTCGGCAGCCTCGAGGGCAATGCCTATCTGCTCAACAGCATCTGGGCCGGTATGTGCCTGATCCCGCTGGCCGCCAGCGTGGCCGTGGGTCGCGAGCGCGAGCAGTCCCGTGTGCGGGCCCGCGTCGAGGCCGACCTTCCGGGCCACCTGATCCTGCCGAGTGGCGAGCGGCTGCCCGCGCATAGCGCCAACCTTTCCCTCTCCGGCGCCCGGCTCATCCTGGACCGCGCGCTCGGCGTCGCGGAGGGCGACCATGTGAGGGTCGCCTTCGAGACCGGCGGCGAGGAGGTCGAACTGAAGGCCGAGGTGATCCGCTGGGATGGCCAGGAGGCCTATCTGCAATTCGTCATCGAGAATATCGCCGATGAGGCGGCGGTGGTCCGGGCCTTTTTCGGCCGCCCCGATGCCTGGCTCTACTGGGACCATTGGCCCGAGGACAAACCCCTGCGCTCGCTTCTTAATGTCGTTCTGGCCACGGCCGATGTCGTGTTCCGCAAATACCGCTTCGGCATCCTCCGCGCCGCCAAGCCGGTGGCCGCCGCCGCCGCGAAGGTGCAGGCGCCCCGCGTCTCGGATGTGGTGGCCCCGCGCCGCCACAAGGTCGTCGCCACGACGACCGCGGCGATGCTGGCGCTCGGCCTCGCCTTTGCCGCGCCCGCCCTCGCGCAGACGCCCGATGGCAGCGGCGCCGCCGTGTTGCCGCCAGGTGCGCGTGTGGTGACCCGCAGTCTGCGGGAGCTCGGACTTTCCGGCCCGATGCAGCTGCGCGGCATCGCCGATCTTCAGGGCGTGCTCTTCGGCCTGCGCGGCGACGAGGTGGTGACGCAGGCGCGCATCAACGTGGCCGGCGGCGCCTCGCCGGCGCTGATCCCCAACCTCAGCCAAATCACGCTGACCCTGAACGACCAGTTCGTCGGCACCATCCCGATGGACGCCTCGCGGCAGAATTTCGGCCCGGTGGAATTCCCGCTCGATCCGCTCTTCTTCAGCGAGGTGAACCGGCTGAACTTCCGCTTCGCCGGCCGCTACACCACCGAATGCAACGACCCGCTTTCGGGCCTGCTCTGGGCCACCGTTTCCGATCTTTCCAGCGTCGAAATGCGGATCGAGCGCCTGCCGCCGCAGCGCGACCTCTCGCGCCTGCCCGAGCCGCTTTTCGACCGCCGAATCCTGCAGGGCTTGGTGACTCTGCCCATGGTCCTGCCCGAGGCGCTGGGCCCGGCTGGGCTGCGCGCCGCGGCCATCGCCGCCTCCTGGTTCGCGGTGCAGGCGGATTACCGGGGCGCGACCTTCCCGGTCTCCCGCGCGATTCCCGATCGGGGCGATGCGATCGTGATCGCCGTCGGTACCGACGCGGTGCCGGGCATCACCATGCCGCGCCTCGACGGCCCGACGCTGGCGCTGCTGGCCCATCCGACCGACCCCTTCGGCACGCTCCTGGTGATCGGCGGACGTAGCGAGGCCGAGGCGGTTGCCGCGGCGCAGGCGCTGGCCGCCGGCCGTGCGACGCTGTCCGGCGAGATGGCGCGCGTCGTGGCGCCGACCATTCCCGCTCGTGCGCCCTATGATTCGCCGCGCTGGATCCGCACCGACCGGCCGGTGATGCTGGGCAGCATGGTCTCGCGCGAGGACCTGCAAGCTTCCGGCTATTCCTCGGGCTCCATCCGTATTCCGCTGCGCACCGCGCCCGACCTCTACACTTGGCGCGGCCGCGGCTTCCCCCTCGACCTGCAGTTCCGCGCGCCGCCGGGCCCGGTGATCGACGTCGCCTCCTCGCGGCTCGACGTGGCTGTGTCCGGTTCCTACCTCCGCTCCTTCCGGCTGGCCGATCCCGAGTTCTTCCCGCCGCTGAGCGGCGCCTGGGATTGGGTTACGAGCCAGTTCGGCTTCAATTTGGAGACGCGCGGCGGCCGCGTCACCATCCCGCCCTATCTCGTCCTCGGCCGGGACGAACTGCAGCTCCGCTTCGACATGCGCCCCATGGCGCGTGGCGATTGCGTCGCCGTTCCCGCCGATATCCGCGCCTCGATCGAGCCTGAGAGCACGGTCGACCTCAGCCGCGCGCATCGCCATGCGCGGATGCCCAATCTCGGCTTCTTCGCCTCCTCGGGTTTTCCCTTCACTCGGCTGGCCGACCTCTCCGGCACCGCCGTGGTGCTGCCCGAGCGCGCCAATCCGGTGGAGCTGACCGCCTTCCTCGATGTGGTGGGCCAACTCGCCGCCACCGTCGGCATCGCCTCGACGGGAATCCAGGTCGTCACGGCCGGGGCGCTGCAATCGGTCGCCGCGCGGGACCTGCTGGTGATAGGCACGCTGGGCCGCAACCCGGCGCTGACCACCCTGCTGCGCGACACGCCCATGCGCGTCGAGAACGACCGGCTCACTCTCGCGCTGCCCGATGCGCTTCAGGATGCACGCGCGGTCTTCTTGGATGCGCCGAGCCGGGCCGAGCGCGGCCGCGCCAGCGCCCTGGTGAACGAAGGCACGGGCGAGGGGATGGCCGCGCTGCTGGGGGCGGAGAGCCCGTTGCAATCCGGGCGCTCCGTCGTCGCGCTGACGGGGGTGACGCCGGCCGCCATCACGCAGCTCGTCGCCGCGCTGCGCGATCCGGACCTCGCCCCGCGCATCCAGGGCGACGTCGCGGTGCTGTCCGGCGGGCGGATGCAGAGCTTCCGCACCGGCACGTCCTATGGGGTCGGCGAACTTCCCTGGTGGCTGCGCCCGCAGGTCTGGCTGGCGGAGCGGCCGGGGCGCCTGCTGCTGCTGATGCTGGGCGCCGCCGCACTGATCGGCGTGCCCTTCTTCTGGATGCTTCGCCGCCGCTCGCTTTCCCGGTTGCGCGGACGCACCCCTTCGTGAGATTCTTCCGCCTGGGGGACTATTCGATGCGTCGCATGCCTGTAGCCCTGCTACTCGGGGGAGTGGCTTTGGGGCCTGCCGCCGCCCAGGTGCAACCGGTCGTAGGCGATGCTTCGGCGACGGCTGCCGCGCCGGTGCGTGCGGTGGACATCCTGATTCGGCAAGCGGAGCGCTGGCTCGCGCAGGACAGGCTCGACCTCGCCGCATCCTCCGTGGAACGCGCCCTCGCGGCCGAGCCGCGCAACACCACGGCCCTTAGCCTCGCCGCCCGCATCGAAGCCGGGCGCAACAACCGTACTGCCGCCGCCGGCTTCGCCACCCGCCTGCGGGAAGCGGGTGCCACCGACGAACAGCGCGCCGTCGCCGACACGGCCTTGCGCGGTGCGACCATCGATCGCGCCGCGATCGAGGAAGCGCGTCGCCTTGCCCGCGATGGCCGCGCGGAAGACGCCGCCGCCCGCTACCGCGCCATCTTCGGCGCCGCTGGCCCCACGCCGGCTTTCGCGCAGGAGTATTATTCCGCGCTGGCGGCGACCCAGGGGGGTGCGGAGGCCGGACGCACGGGGCTCGCGCGTCTTGCCGAGGGCGCCGCCGCCACGCCGCGCTCGCGCCTCGCCTTCGCGCAGACCCAGACCTATCAGCCCGCCACCCGCGCCGACGGCATCCGCCGGCTGGCCGCGCTGGTAGGCGACCCCGAGGTGGGCGGCGAGGCCCGCGGCGCCTGGCGTCAGGCGCTGGTGTGGAGCTCGACCGATCCCGCCGCCACGCCGCAGATCCAGGCCTATCTCCAGCGCTTTCCCGACGACGCCGAACTTCGCCGCAGCATGGAGGCGGCGCGCACGGCCGTCGCACCGGCTGATCCCGGAGCCACGCTGCGCCGCGAGGGCTTCGCCAGCCTGGAGACCGGCGGCCTGCGCGAGGGCGCGCAACGCTTCGAGGCCGCCATCGCCGCCAATCCACGCGATGCCGATGCATTGGGTGGCCTCGGCATTGTACGGCTGCGCGAAAACCGTCCCGCCGATGCCCGCCAGCTCCTCGAACGCGCCGTCGCGGCCGATCCGGCACGCGCCCAGCAATGGCAGCAGGCCTTGGACGGCGCGAGTTACGGCCTGGAGCTCACCGAGGCCCGCAACGCCCTGCGCCGCAACGATATCGATGCCGCCGACACCCTCGCCCGCAGCGCCCAACGCCGCACTGTCGAGGACCGGACGGATGCCGAAACCCTGCTCGGCCAGATCGCGCTGCGGCGTAACGACGCGCCTGCCGCCGAGCAGCGCTTCCGCACCGCGCTCGCTCGCCGCCCCGGCTTCGCCCCCGCGCGAGACGGGCTGGCCCAGGCCCTGCGGGCGCAGGGACGCCTTGCGGAACTGCCGCCGCGCCCCGCTGGATCGCCGGCACCGATCGCCGCTGGCGAGAGCGGCGGCGGGCAGGCCGTCCAGCTCCGCGCCGAGGCCAATCGCGGCATGGACCCCGTCGTCGCCGAGGCGCTGCTGCGCCAGGCCATGACCCTCTCGCCGAACGATCCCTGGCTGCGGCTCGACCTCGCGCGTGCGCTGCGCCGCCAGGGCCGCGCCTCCGAGGGCCGTGCCCTGGTCGAGGAACTGGCAGCCCGCGAGGCGCGAGCGGACAACCTCTTCGCCGCGGCGCTCTTCGCGGATGAGGACGGCCGGACGGCTGATGCCGAGTCCTATCTCGGCCGTGTTCCGCCGGCGGGCCGGAGTACCGACATGTCGCGCCTTCAGGCCCGCATCCGCACTCAGCGCGACGTCGCGCGGGCGGCGATCCTGCTTCGGAGCAACACGGCCGAGGCGCGGACTCAGCTCCTGACCATCGCCGCCCGGCCGGACCCCTCGGGCGCTACGGCCGCTGCCGTCATCCGGGCTTTCGGCGTGGCCAATGAGCGCTTCGGCGCCGCCGAGGCCGCGCGCGTGGGCGAGGCGGCCAACCGCGCCGCCGGTGCGCCCGTCCGCATCGCCATCGCGGGTGCCTTGCTCGGGGCCGGGCTTGAGGCAGAGGCGATGGCCCTGGCGGATCAGGCGGATGCCGGCACGCTCACCCCGGAACAGCGGCGCGACGTCGCCTCGCTGCGCGCGGGCATCGCCGTCCGCGCCTCGGACCGTCTGAACGACGAGGGCAACCAGGCGCTGGCCTTCGAAAGGCTGCGCCCGACCCTGGAGCGCGAGCCGGAGAACCTGGATGCCAACCTCGCACTGGCGCGGCTCTTCCAGGGCGCGCGGCAGCCGGATGAGGCGCTGCGGATCGCCGAGGGAATCCTGGCCCGCAACCCCCGGAACTTCGAGGCCCGCCAGGGCGCGGTGAGCGCGGCGATCGCGCTTCGCCAACGCAGCCGCGCCGAGACGCTGCTGGCCGAGGGCCGTGAATTCTTCCCACGCGACAGCCGCATCTCGCTGATGGAGGCCCGTATCGCGCGCGCCTTCAACGACGATGGCCGCGCCCGCCGCGCGCTGGAAACCGCCGAAGCGCAGCGCCGGGCCGAACTCGGCCAGTTCGCGGGCGTACCGAACGGCGTGGCGACGAGCCCCTCCGGCGTGGCAAACCCATTCCTGCGCCCCGGCGCCACCGCGCCGCTGCCGAGCGTCGGCGGCGCGTCCGCCGTGCCGGCTGACCGTGTCTCGCGCGAGATCGCGCAGGAGCTCGCCGCGCTCGAGCAGGCCAATGCCGGCCGCGCCACCCTCACGGCCGGTCTGCGCCAGCGCTCGGGCAGCACAGGGTTGGACCGGCTGCAGGAGATTTCCGCCGTTGCCGAGGCCGAGATCACGCCGCCAGGCCTCGGCGGGCGACTGGCTGCCACGGTGGCCGGTTATTCGCTCAATTCGTCGAGCATTGCCCAGGATGCCACCACGCTGCAGCGATTCGGCACCAATGCGGCGAACGGAAACACCCAGTCGCCGCGCACCACGGCGGCGGGCGTGGGCGTCGGCGTCAACTACCGGCGCGGCGACAGCTTCCGCGCGGATGTCGTGTCCTCGCCCATTGGCTTCCCCACCACGACCATCCTCGGCGGCCTCGAAGTCGCGCCGCAGATCGGCGGCGTGCGGCTGCGTCTGACCGGCGAGAGGCGCTCCGTAACCGATAGCGTGCTTTCCTGGGCGGGGCAGCGCGACGCCGCGACGGGGCGCAACTGGGGTGCCGTGGTCCGCACCGGCGGGCGGGCGCAGATGGAGATCCCGGTGGGGCCCGGCTACGCCTATGTCGGCGGCGGCTACTCCACCTTCGCGGGCCAGAACACGGCCGACAACAACCGCCTGGAGGCCGGCGCCGGCTTCGCCTATCCCGTCATCGGCACCATGACCGAGGGGCTGAGCATCGGCACCGACCTCGTCTACTTCGGCTACGACCGGAACCAGCGGTTCTTCACACTGGGCAACGGCGGCTATTTCAGCCCGCAATCCTTCACCTCCGTGAACCTGCCCGTGGATTACCGCGGACGTTCCGGCGACTTCAGCTATCGTGTCGGCGGAACCGTGGGCTATGCCGTGTTCCGCGAGGAGGCGTCGGTGCTCTATCCCAACGATCCCGCGCTGCAACGCCAAGTTCAGGCGCGGGCGCTGGCCAACTCAACCGTCCTGACGAGCTTCCCTCCGCAGAGCCGGCAGACCTTCGTGGGCAGCTTGCGCGGCGATCTCGACTACGCGCTCACCCCGCGGATCAACCTTGGCGCGGTCTTCCGCTACGACAAATCAGCCGATTACGACGAGACACGGGTGATGCTGCGGCTGAACAGCCGGTTCTAGCTGTGGCCGGATTGCTTCAGTCGGCGGAATATCCGGCGAGTTAATATGCTGGGGAAAACAACACGCAGAAGTTGAGTATCTTCTGTCTGGCGCACGCATTTAGCTGTTTGCATGCGTGTAACCTGCGTGCTCGGCACTCGCCCCGAGGCCATAAAGTTTGCCCCGGTCATCCTCGCCTTGCGCGGCCGCCGGGGCATCGCATGCGACATCGTTTCCACCGGCCAGCACCGGGACCTGGTGCGCCAGGCCCTTGCCGGCTTCGGGTTGGTGCCGGACCACGACCTGGCGCTGATGCGCCCCGACCAGACGCTGACCCAGCTGACCACCGGAGCATTGGAAGGTCTGGCGCCCTGGCTGGACGACGCTAGGCCAGACTGGGTGCTGGTCCAGGGCGACACGACCACGGCAATGGCGGCGGCGATGGCCGGCTTCTATGCGCGCATTCGCGTCGGCCATGTCGAGGCTGGGCTGCGGACCGGCAATCCCCTGTCGCCTTGGCCGGAGGAGATGAACCGCAGCCTCATCACGCGGCTGGCCACGCGGCATTTCGCGCCCACCCCCATCGCCGCCGCCAACCTCCGGCGCGAGGGCATCGCCGAGGCGGCGATCACCGTCACCGGTAATACCGGCATCGATGCGCTGCTGATGGTGGCGCGGCGGACGGCGGGGGATACCGCGCTGGCGGAGCGCTTCGCCTTCCTAGATTCCCAGCGCCGGCTGATCCTCGTCACCGGTCACCGGCGCGAAAGCTTTTCCGGCGGGCTGGCGCGCGTGGCGGAGGCGATCGCCGAACTGGCGGCGCGGCCGGACGTGCAGGTGGTCTTCGCGCTGCATCTGAATCCACGGGCCGAGCGGCCAGCGCGGGCCGCACTCGGGCACCTGCCGAATGTGCACCTGCTGCCACCGCAGGAGCATGCGAGCTTCGTCTGGCTGATGCAGCGCGCCCACCTCATCGTCACCGATAGCGGCGGCGTGCAGGAGGAGGCGCCGAGCCTCGGCCGCCCGGTGCTCGTCACCCGCAACGAAAGCGACCGGCCGGAGGCGATCATCGCCGGCACGGCGCGGCTCGTCGGCACGGGTGGTGCGGAACTCCTGCGTGAGGCGGGGCGACTGCTCGACGATCCGCAGGCATGGCGCGCAATGGTGCAGGCCGGCAATCCCTACGGCGATGGCGAGGCTGCGGGGAGGATCGTGGAGGCGCTGCTGGCCGATGAGCAGGACGCTATCAATCCGCCGGGACGCGGCTGGCCTCACCTTCCGGCGCGGCGCAGGGGTAGCGAGCTGCCTGCAGGCGCAGCGGTCGAACCCTGAGTCCCGGCTACCGCGGAGTTCAGGCCGGAAAGCCGCCGTCGAGCGGTTGGAAACTATGCTACCTCGGCGCAGGATCGCTTCGTAAACGAGAACCGTGACCATGATACAGATCACTCATCCTGCTCTCAGGCTGGTCCTGGCAGTTGGCCTCTGCTTTGCCGGGGTGACCGATGCTGTAGCGCAGACGCCGGATGGTCCGGCTGGAATGGCATTCTATAACCCACCATCGCCGCTGCCGCCGGCGACGCACGGGACGCCTATCTGGATGCGGGACGCGCCCACGGCCGTTGCACTGCCCGGCGCCGCTCGCAATCTTCTCGTCCTGTACCAGTCGCTGACGCTCGAGGGAGTTCCGGTCGCGGTTTCGGGGACGGTTTCGATCCCCAGAGGCCGACCGCCGGAGGGGGGCTGGCCGCTCATCACCTGGACGCACGGAACCACGGGCATCTCACCCGCATGTGCCCCGTCCCTGGATGTGCCGGGAGGCACCGAACACTATTATCTCGGCCCGAGCCGCGAGAGGCTCGATGGACTGGTCCGGCTTGGTTACGCGGTGGTGTTTAGCGACTTCCAGGGCCTCGGCGTGACCGGTGGAAGCATTCACCCCTTCCTGCAGGGCGAGGCGGAAGCCCGCGGCGCACTCGATATCATGCGGGCCGCGCGGCAGATCGACCGGGACATCGGCGAAAGCTATGCCGTCATGGGACATTCCGAGGGCGGACAGGCAGCACTGTTCACGGCGCAGTTCGGCCCTTCCTATGTGCCGGAGCTATCTCTGTTGGGAACGGTCGCCTTTGCGCCGGCGTCGGATATGGCCGGGCGTATTCAGGGCCTGACTTCCACCGCGGAGCCTTCTGGTGCGCTCGTCTACGCCATGTATTTCCTGCAGTCGGTCGCCTCCAATCACAGCGATATCGACCTGCGCCGCATCCTGACCCCGCAGGCTCTCGATCACCTGCCTCAAACCCAGCGGGAATGTGTGTCACCCACGCTGGCGGCCGGCTACTGGGCCACGGCGATACCGCGGGACCAGTTTATTGCGGGCGCCGATCTGGCCAGCGTCATGCAGCTTGCCTTGGCGAACGACCCGGGTCGCGTCCGCATTTCCGCACCGGTGTTCATCATGCAGGGAAGTGCGGACGTCACCGTTCCGCCCGGCGGTACGGACCTGGTCGCGAGCAGCATGTGCGCGAATGGCAACGAATTGCTCTACAGCGTGCTTCCGGGCGCTGACCACGAATCCGTGGTTCAACAAGGCAACGAGGCTGCTATTGCCTGGGTCCAAGCCCGGTTTCAGCGGCTCGCTGCGACCAGCAATTGTAGCGCCGGGGCTCCTCGTCAGTGATGTAGGCGCGGCCTGGGCATCAATGAGCCCGGGCCCGAAACCGTTTTCCTCGCGTTACACGCACCCGGCCTAGGTGGCTAAGCCCTCAAGCCTCGCCGGGTGCATGCCGATCCGATGCAGGATGTTCGATCGGCTTCTAAGCACAGCCATCCGATGATGCGGACTAATGCCAAGACAGCTGAAACTCTGGCATGTAATTTCTTGCGAACGACACCTACAGTCAGCTATTTGCGGGAGCATGTTACAGTATAGGTGTAATTTTTTCCCACATAATGCCGTTCAAAATAACTTATGTTAGAAAACATATCACATTATTATTATTTATGGTAGATTTATTGTATTATGGCGCCAAGTTCCGCTGTAGCATACCAAAGTTGGAAAGCAACCAATAGACAGGCCAGTAGATCTCATAGAAATTGCTAAAAATATTTCAGTTGATTGCAGCGAACCCCAAACTTTTACCTGATTAAGTAGTTCCCCAGGTACCGGCGGCCCCGCACGTCGGGCGCGTCCCAACGCCTGCCTGAAGGAAACCCAAAATGGTAAATACGGATTTCGAGCCCGTCGGCGAGCGGACGGGGAACCTCGGCGCGATGGCGGTCCCGCAAAGTGGCCGCGTCATGGCCCATGGAATGTCGTGGGGCGCGGTGCTTGCAGGCGCGGTTGTGGCGCTCGCGACCGGCCTCATGCTCAACGCTCTCGGGACGGCGGTCGGTGCAACCACGGTCAGCGCCGCAGCACGCGCCACGCCCTCTGCATCAAGTCTCGGTATCGGTGCCGCGGCCTGGTTCGCACTGGCGAATCTGATCGGCCTTGCCCTCGGTGGATATGTCGCGGCTCGCCTCTCCGGCACATCGGACAACACGGATGGCACGCTGCACGGTCTCGCCGTCTGGGGGACCGCGTTTCTCATATCGGCCGTCCTGCTTGGGAACCTCGTAACCGGCATCGTGTCGACGGCGGCCTCCGGTGCGTCGTCCGTCGTTGGTGGCCTGGCTGGCGGTACGGCGAGGGTAGCGTCCGCGGTTGGGCAGCAGGCGGCCGACCAGAGTAACGGCGGCGCGATTCAGGCCATGGTCGATCGTGCGCAGAATGCGTTGAGCGGCGGCGGTGAACCCGCAGCGATGACTTCCGACCAACGCAAGGCCGAGGTCGGCAGGCTCGTGACCCGCCGCGTTACGGACGGCCAGCTGACCGGCCCGGATCGTGATCGGTTGAGCGCCCTGGTCGCCGCGGAATATGGCATCAGCCCCCAGGATGCTCAGGCCCGGGTGGCTCAGCTGGAGCAGCAGGCGACGGCGACGGCTCGCCAAGCGGAGGAAACCGCTCGGCGCGCGGCAGATGCAACTGCTTCGGGCGCATCGATGGCAGGCTTCGGGATCTTCGGCGTGATGCTGCTCGGTGCGATTGC